>NZ_JBQLIX010000001.1:0-320711 GCF_052156495.1 Pseudomonas sp. NCHU5216
CTGCTCAGATGGACTCTTTCAAAATCGGCAGCGGCCGAAGTCGGCCAGAAATAGCGGCCTATTTCAGACCTTCCTTAACGCTTACATCACCCAGTGGGAAGTCTCGACAGCTAGTGCAAGCAAACTCGGCACCTACAATGAATAGCCCTGTTGGTCCGCCTCTTCCTCAGGTTCAAGTTAAGACTGGGGAGAGATTTTCTTGGGCCAACGGCTTTGTACAGTACGACAACCAAGTTCAGCAACTGGCTGCGAGTGCTTTGCAGGAGTTACAGTCAAGCCAAGAGTTTAGACGGTATGGCCCTAGCGTCGGGAAACAATACCTCTCGCAAGAATTAACGCGTGCGCTTCAACAATCGCTATTGACTAATTGGTTCTGGGAAGAGGGCTCAACGTCGATACGGTTAGCATTCAGCGCGAATGGTTCCAAATATGAATGGCTCCGTAATGTAACGCTATCTAAAGATCAAGTGGATGCAATGCGGCAGAGCGGAAAATACTACGGTGCGGGATATGGAGTTGTCTTCGGCTCTGAGCTTGTTCCGGTTGGCTCTGCGCAGCCGGGACATAAGGTTGCCGTAGATGGTTCATAGTTACCCAACCTGGCGGTGCAGGGTGCAATTGGCAGTGAAGCTGCATTGAAATGGATTGTTTTAGCCTTCTGCTATAGGTTGTGAACCATTCTTAGCCATATCGGCCACGAAAAAGTGACTGATCAAGAAGGTGGCCGATTCATTTTAATCTTAGGGATGCATATGCGCCGCCCCACCTACTCAACCGAACTGATGAATAATACAAAGTGGCGTGAGATCCTAAGTCTAGTTGGGTGCATGGGTGAAACATTCGAGGTGGCTTATGTCTGGGAGGAGCGCTTTCAGCTCGCATTGCCACCTACGGAAGAACAGCTAAAAGAAAAATATATTGCCGACCCTGGAATAGCAGGTGGCCCGGCTGAATATAGTGAGATTTACTCCATACGTATTCCAAGAAAAATCTGGAGTCAAAACCCGCGAACAGGCGAAAAACTACAAAGCACTGAAAAAAGCGACCGTTTTCTAGTAGAGGCAGCAAAGCTGGGCTTGCTGCCTCTCGAAATAGAGGATGACTTCATATATGTATATGGCTATAGCAAGTAGCCTGGGTTGAACGCAGCGATACCCAGGGGGCAGGGGCATGATGGGTTTCGTTGTACTCAACCCATCCTACGAATGGGCAAGACCGGGCCTGAATATCAAGGAGTGAGTGATGGTGAATTTTGACTGGCACAGCGACCCAATTACCGCCGAAACCCCGGTGACCGAAGGCTATCGGAATACCCAGAACGTGCGTCGATTCCTGACGGCGGCTTGTGGCCCTGGCTTCAAGTTCGATCGTGAGTTCATGGCCTGGATCAAGGATGGAAGGCCCAAGACCATGGGTGAGGTGGCAGCGCAGTGGCGGCTGCGCAATCGAGACTGAACATGGAGGCTCTGGTGCGATCCCGCGAGCTGTCACTGCTGCGGTGGCAATCGCTTTCTTCATTTCAGCAGGCCGTGGTTCTGAGTCTGAGCGTTACGGCGCAGCAGATCGAGTTTGCCGGCACGGTCGAGCGTTCGGTTCAGGTGTGCCAGGCGGATCAGGTCGATGAGATTGCCGGCCTGGCGATCATCGAGGCGAGCAGTGTGATCGGTTTTCTGCTGCTCAAGCGCGGGGCCAGCGCACCCGCCTGGACAGGAGCGAATGCTGTTGCGGTCAGCGCCATGCGTATCGATCTGTCCAGGCAGGGCCAGGGGGTGGGGGCTGCCGCTCTGTGGGCTGTGCCTGGCTGGTTGGCTGAGCATTGGCCTGGGGCAACCGAACTTATCCTGTCCGTGGATGAAGAGAACCAGTTGGCGCGTAACGCTTATGCCAAGGCGGGTTTCGTCGACCTCGGCAAAAGGGAAGAGGGCCGTATTGGCTGGGTGCGCTATATGGCCAGGCCGCTTCGGGGCATTTCGAGTTAGCCATACTGGTTATGACAGTAACCGGCAAATCTCAGGTGCTGCCTGCTGCAGGCAGGAGTAGTGGGATAAGCCTTCCATCCAGTGAACCTGCACCTTGTCGGTCATGACGCGCGCCAGGTAGCGGCTCATGCCGGGTGGTGACCAGTTGTCTGCGCTGCCATGCCAGAGATGAACAGAAGCCGGTTCGTCGAATATGCCTGCGGGCCATGGCGCCAGAAACTGCTCGATATCCCGCGCATAGCCGCCAATTCCCTCGGCAAAGCACTCGGCCAGAACGCGTTGCATGGTCGCCTTGAACTCGGGCTGTTGCGCCAGCTTGGCGTCCGCACCCTGGGCGCAGGCAAATAGCATGCGGTACAGAAGGCCAGGTGAGCGTCTGGCCAGAACGGCCTGAAAACGGCTGAGCAGGCGAAACAGGCTGGGCTGATTGCGCGCCAGGTTGAACACGGCTTTGCCTGCCATGGCTGGCAGAAAATCACCTCGGTCGAGCGGCGCCACGGCCGAGACGAGATGCAGGCTGCTCACCTGGCCAGGCAGGTAGCGGCTGGTTTGCAGGGCGACATGGGTGCCCAGGGAAAAGCCGATGAAGTCGACTGGGGCGCTCGAAGAGGCAGCGTTGATGGCTTGGGCGAGATGCCGGTAGTAAGCCTCGCCCTGGAGGCGCTGCTCGATGGCGAATCTGTCGAAGCAGAGCACGCGCAAGCCGTGCTGCCTTGCCGGGGCGTCGAGCATGCAGGCTTCATGAGGGGAGCCCGGTGCGCCATGGAAATAGACGACGGGCTTGCCACTCGGCTCTCCATATTCCCTGACTTTCATCCCTGTGCTCCGTGATGGGCCGTGCCCGCCCATGCTAATTCAGGCCCCCAGTCGACGGGTGACTTCGCCCAGCTCGCCAGAGAGTTCGTGCAGATTTTGGCTGGCAAGCTGGGTGCGCCCGACGTTCTCCTGGTTGGCACTGGCAATCGCCGTCAGCTCGGTAAGGTTGCGCGAGATGTCTTCGGCCACCGAGGTCTGCTCTTCGGCTGCCGTGGCGATCTGCTGGTTCATGTCGCGAATGGCTTCCACCGCTTCGGTGATGCGCTGCAGCATGGCGCCAGCCTCGGTGACCTGGGTGACGCCCTGTTCGCTGCGTTGCTGCCCGCTTTCGATGGCGCGTACGGCATCCAGGGCACCGGTTTGCACGGTGCTGATGATCTGGTTGATCTCGGCGGTGGACTCGGCGGTGCGTTGCGCCAGATGGCGAACCTCGTCGGCGACCACGGCGAAACCGCGCCCCTGGTCTCCCGCGCGAGCGGCTTCGATGGCGGCGTTCAGAGCCAGCAGGTTGGTTTGTTCGGCGATGCCGCGAATCACTTCCAGCACCTTGCCGATACGGCCACTGTCGCTTTCCAGGCGACGAATGACTTCTGCAGTGTTGGCGATCTCGCCCCGGATGTCGGTAATGGTGGCGATGGTCGACTGCATCACCGTACTGCCCTGGCGTGCCGAGTCGTCGGCATCGTTGGCGGCATGGGCGGCATCTGCCGCATGGCGCGCTACTTCCTGTGCGGTGGCGGACATCTCGTGCATGGCGGTGGCGACCTGATCGGTACGCTCGAACTGTTCGGTCACGCCCTCGTGCATGCGTGCAGCGATGGTGTTGAGCTCGCTGCTGGCGCCGTCGAGATCCTCGGTGCTTCGATGCAGGCGTTCGGTGGTGCTGGCGAGGAAGTCGCGCAGGGTGTTGGCAGCACGAGCCAGCATGCCCAGCTCGTCCTGACGGCTGCTGTCCACGCGTTGGCCGAACTGGCCGTGGCTGAGCTGGTCGACGTGGCCGATCAGGTGGCGGATGGGGATGATCAGGTGGCGATTGACCAGCCACAGGCTGAACATGGCAATGGCCAATGCGGCGACCAGCATGATCAGTGAGCCATTGAAGATGGTTCGCTCGGCACTGGCATTGATCCGGTCTGCCTGCTGCAGGCTTTGTTGGCGGAGCTGTTCGACCAGAGCCGTCATCTGTTCGCTGGCGGCTCGGTCGATGCCTTTGACTGCCTCATCCCCGGCCTGGGGGTTGGCACCGGCCTCGATGAAGGCATCGCGGCCCTGGCGATAACGCTGCCCCAGGTCACGGTGTTCGTTGCGCAGCCGCTCGACCTGAGCTTTCAGCGCTGGGTCGTCGCTGCTTTGCGCCAACTCATCGAGTATGGACTGTACCTTCTGTTCCTGTGCCTCGAACTGGCTCCAGTAGCGTTGCAGGTTGGCTGCATCCTTGCCACGCAGCAGAACGTTCTTCCATTCCTGCACCTGAATCTTGAATTCGAGGTTGGCCGCGTCGATCAGGCGTGTGTACTGCACCGGCCCGTCGAGCAGGTCGCGATAGGCATGAATGCCACTGGAGAGAAAGCTGAAGCAGGCCAGCGCCGTGAGCAGAATCAGCGCCAAGCTGCCACCAATGAGGGACAGAATCTGTGCGCGTAGGGACTTTTGCAGCATGGGAAACACCGTTGAAATGGAAGAAGGGATCAGGCCGACTCTGCCCATAAGCAGTGCCACCATACGGATATCCATTTCGCCGCACCGACTGCATGTTGCACGCACTTGTGCCGGTTATTGGAGCGTAGGTCGGTGTAGAGTTACTGGCCAGGGGACATTTGATAACAGTTTGATGACAAAAATATTTCAATTTGGTGATGCGCAGAACATCGTGTGTACCCGCGCCTGCCGTTCCTGATCAGCAAATGGCCTGGGGGCCAGCGCAGCGATAGCCCCCGGCGTTCGTCATCTTCAAGCGAGTGAGCTTCGAGTCGTCCTGCTGTCGCTCCTACACAAAAGCAGCATCAGGCCAGGCGCAGGTGGTTGTCCCACAGGCCGGCAGGCAGTTGCAGGGCGCTGGCGGTGATGCGTTCGCTGCGGCAGTCGTACAGGCGACAGCGGCCCTGGCCGGAGGTGACGACGAAGCCGTCACGCACGGCGCCGACGCCGGCGCAGTCCGCCAGGGGCACGTCCAGGCGCACTTCGGCGCTGTCCAGATCCCAGACGAAGAAGCGGTTGCCGCGCGGCGCGGTCATGGCCAGCAGGCGCAGGTCGTCATGGATGGCAACGCTGGCGGTGTACTGGTTCATGGCCACGCGCTGCGCTTCGCCGAGGGGGAAGGGCTGGTAGGGCTGGCCGGGGCGCTTGATCGCCAGCAGCGGCACCTTGTCGTGCAGGTCGCCCATGTATTGCTGGCCGCTGACCACGGTGCCGTCGCGGGCCACGGCGAGGTGGCGGATGCTGTTTTGCTGGTCGGCCAGGCGCTCCTGGCTGAGCAGGCTGCCGTCGCGTTTCATCAGCACCAGGCTGGCCTGCATGGCATCGAGGTTCATCTCCACGCGGCTCTCGGCTTCAGTACGGATGCCGCCATTGGCCACCACCAGGGTTTCGCCGTCGGGCATCCAGAGTAGTTGGTGCGGGCCAACGCCGTGGGTGGAGTATTCGCCGGTGCGTTCCAGACGCTGATCCTTGAGAGCATAGGTGCCGAGCACACCACGGCCGGGCTCGCTGGTGTCGTTCTCGGTGGTGTAGACCCACTCGCCGCTGCCATGGAACACCGCATGGCCGTTGAAGTGGCGGCCCTGCGGCGAGTGCAGCGTTTGCAGCAGGCGGCCGTCGCGAGTGTCGATCAAGTAGCTTTCGGTGCTCGGACGGCGACCGACGAACAGCGCCAGCGGCAGGCTGGGGTGCGGCACCACGTCGTGGCAGCGTTCGTTCACGGCGGTGGCGAAGGCGCGTTCACCATCGAGGCGATAGCCCACCGCATAGTGGCGGCCATCGTTGTCGTCACGGGCCGAGAGCAGCAGCGGCTGCCCGCTGGGGCCGAACAGTGTCCAGCCGGCGAAGGCACCGGCGGTGCTGCCGACGCCGAGCAGGGCGGCGAGGCCGAGGAAGGTTCTGCGTTGCATCCGTCAGTCCCCATCGTGAGCATTGAAGCCGATCTGTACCCCGAGGGCTTTGGCTAGGTCGCTTTCCTGCAGGCGATGCAGGCGGTTGAGGCTGTCGTACAGTTCATTCAACTGGCTGCGGCCCTCTTCGTTGGCGAGCAGTTCGCTCAGCGGCAGGTCGAGGGCGGCCAGGCGCTGGCGGGTGTCGAGGTAGGCGGCGTCGATACGCTGGGCCAGTTCCGCCTGGTCGCTGCTCAGCAGCGCTTGCAGACCGTCCTTATTGCTGCCGTGCCAGAGCAATTCGGCGCTGGCCAGGGCCGAGGCGATATTGGCCAGGCTGGCACCACTGCGCCAGGCCTCGGCCTGGTAGGGCTGGGGAATGCCCTTGCTCTGGCGGCCGAGCGGTGCGCCGAGTTTCTTCTTCAGGCCGTCGATGCCGCTGACCTGCACGCGCAGCAGTTCGGCCACGGCTTCCTTGGCATCGGCGTAACGGTCATTGGGAAAGGTCTTGAGCTGGGCGGCCATGCCATTCTTGTCGGCCTGCCATTGCGCGACGATATCCGCGGCCAGGGCCTGCTGGTGTTGCCCGATGCCTTGCAACAGTGGGCAGTAGCGAGCTTTCTGTGCGTCCTGGCTGAGGTCGATGCCATTGTCGAACAGCACGTATTCCGCAGCCGTCAGGCCTTGTACCACGACGCTGGCGCTGGCGAGGTCGGCCTGGTTCAGTTGCGGCTTGCTCTTGAGCAGGGCTTCCACCTGGCGCTGCACCAGGTTCTTCTTGTCCGGCCAGAACTGCACCTGCCAGGCGCGGTTGCCTTCGGCCATGGGGCCGATCATCAGAGGTTGTAGCGCCGACCAGGCGCTCATGGCACCGAGGAAGGCCTGGCGTGCGGCAGGCAGATCCGCCGTGCCGGCGCAGAAGGCCGCGCTACGTTCGGCCAGTTGCCGATCGGCTTCCTGCCAACTGGTATAAGCCGGCAGCAGCACGCCGTCGGCGAGGGCGCCGGTGACCTTGGCGGTCTGATCCTGCTGGCCGCAGCCGACCAGGGCCAGGCCAAGCAGGGAGGCGATCAGGCTCTTGTGCAACATCTCGGGCTCCTTAGAGGGAATTGAGGAAGGCGAGCAAGGCGGCTCGCTCGTTGGCATCGAATTGCAGCACGCGCTGCTTGGCCGCTTCGGCCTCACCGCCGTGCCAGAGTATGGCCTCCAGCAGGTTGCGCGCGCGACCGTCATGCAGGTACTGGGTATGGCCGTTGACCGCCTGGGTCAGGCCGATGCCCCACAGCGGTGGCGTGCGCCACTCGCGGCCAGTGGCGAGAAACTCCTCGCGGCCATCGGCCAGGCCTTCGCCCATGTCGTGCAGCAGCAGGTCGCTGTAGGGGCGGATCAGCTGGTTGGCCAGCTCGGGTTCGGCGGCATCGGCGGCGGTGGTGAAGCTCGGCGTATGGCAGCCCTGGCAGCCGGCCTGATGGAACAGGCTCTTGCCCTCGAGCACAGCGGGCGCATCGACATCGCGGCGCGCCGGTACGCCCAGGTTGCGGCTGTAGAACAGCACGCTGGCGAGGATGTTGTCGCTCACCTCCGGCTTGCCGCCGTTGACCGCCGCCTGGCAGTCGGCCTGGGCCTGGGTGCAGTTGTCATGGGCGATCAGGCTGGTGGTCAGGGCCATGTCGTTGGCGAAGGCTTCGGCGTTCTGCTGGTTGAGGCTGGGCTGGCCAGCCTTCCAGCCGAAGCGGCCGAGCACGGTGCGCTGCAGGGCGCGATCCCAGACCTGATTGGCACGACCGGAAATGCCGTCGCCATCGGCATCGTCCGGGTCGGCATTGGCCAGGATGTCGGCCTCGGGGATGGCCTCGAGCAAGCCCAGGCCGATCATCGGCGGAGCGACACGGGCGGAAAAACGGGTGTCCGGGTGCATCGGGCCATAGCCGAGCTGGCTGATCTGCAACTGCGGTTTGCGCAGTTGCACCTCGCTGCCATCGGCGAACTGCACCAGCACGCTGCTGTAGCTCAGGCGCACCTTGCCTTCGGGGGCGATGCCGGGGTTGGCCATGTCCTGCAGTTGGCTGCCGTAGGTGGGTTCGGGCACCACGCCCTGATGCAGCAACCGTTCGTCATCCTCGGCGGTGGCCGGAATCGACAGGCGCACCAGCATCGATGCGGCGCTGTTCGCATCGGCTTCCGGGGGATGGCCCCGACCGTCCTTGATATGGCAGTTCTGGCAGGCGTTGGTGTTGAACAGCGGGCCAAGACCGTCACGGGCGGTGGTGGAAGCCGGGGCGGGCACCCAGGGATTGCGGAAGAAACTGTTGCCCACCGCGAAGTCCAGGCGCCGGCTTGGCGCCAGGTTGGCCGAGGGCTGGGAAAAGGCGTTGTGATCGAACCTGCGCACCGTGGCGGCACCCGCCGAGAGTGCCTCGCCAGGCTCGGCGGTGGTGAAGCGCGGTTGTTGGTCACAGGCGCTCAGCAGCACCAGCAGAGGGAAGAGACGGAGCAAAGGCGACATCGGTAACGCGATCCGGGTGGCGGGGCGTCAAGATTAGCAGGCTAACTTCATTTAAATAAGATCAATTAGCGTTAACCGCCAGGGCAAAAGGTCGCGCCAGGAGCCTGTGAGGCTGCCAGGGCCGCGCGCCTGTGAGGTCGCGCGGCTGCTGTGGCGGGTTAGTTGATGCGAAAGCGCGCGACCTGTTGCTGCAGGTCGCTGCCCAGGCGTGCCAGGTCGACGCTGGCAGCGGAGGTTTCCTCGCTGGCAGCGGCCGATTGCTCGGCGATGTCGCGGATATTGGAAACGCTGCGGTTGATCTCCTCGGCCACCGAGCTCTGCTGTTCGGAGGCGGTGGCGATCTGCTGGTTCATCTGCTGGATGCGTGACACTGCCTCGTCGATACGGGTCAGCGCGGTACCGGCCTGGCGCGCCGCCTCCACGGTTTCACCGGCCATGCCGCGGCTTTGCGCCATCACGCCCACGGCGTTCTCGGCACCGCTCTGCAAGGTGACCACCAGTTGCTCGATCTGCTGGGTGGATTCCTGCGTGCGCCGTGCCAGGGCGCGGACTTCGTCGGCGACCACGGCAAAGCCGCGGCCTGCCTCACCGGCACGCGCCGCTTCGATGGCAGCGTTGAGGGCCAGCAGGTTGGTCTGTTCGGCAATGCTCTTGATCACATCGAGCACGGTGCCGATGTTGGCGCTGTCGCCCTTGAGACGGGCGATGGCTTCGGCGGAGGCTTCCACGGTGCGCGCCAACTCTTCGATACGGCTGACGGCCTGCTGCACGATGGTGCTGCCCTGGCGGGTCTGGTCTTCGGCGTCGCTGGCCGAGCTGGCGGCGTTTTCGGCATTGCGCGCAACGTCCTGCACGGTGGCGGCCATCTCGTGCATGGCAGTGGCTACTTGGTCGGTTTCCATGCGTTGCTGAGTGACGCCGGCACTGGTCTGCCCGGTGACGGTCGAGAGTTCCTCGGCCGCCGTGGCGAGCTGGGCGATGCCGGAGCCGAGCTTGCCGATCAGGTCGCGCAGACTGAGAGTCATGGCATGCATGGCCTGCATCAGTTGCCCCAGTTCGTCGCGACGGTCACTGTGGATGTCTGCCGTGAGGTCGCCACTGGCCACCTGCTGGGCGATACCCACCACACGTTGCAGCGGGCCGACGATGGCCTGGGTGATGAACAGCGCGCAGGCGACGCCGAGGACGAAGGCGACCACTGCGGCCAGCAGCAGGTTGCGCCTGGCCATGCTGGAGTCGCTCTGCATCAGGTCGCGTTGCATCTGCAGCGACTGCAGTGAGGCGGCGGCGACTTCGCGCGCGCGGTCGGTCATATCCTGCTCGCTCTGCTGCAGTTGGTTCAGGCTGTCCTGTAGTTGAGCGAATTGGCTGCGGTAGTTGGCCATTTGTTCGAGGGCATTCTGCACGTCGGCGCGGGCACTGCTGTTGCCGAGTTCGTCGAGCAGTTGCTGGCCTTTCGCTTCGATCTCGCTGAAGTGCGCTTCGAGTAGCTGGGCGTACTGAGCATCCTTGCGCAGCAGGAAGTCCTTTTCCCGGCGGCGGGCTTCTAGCAGCTCCCGGGCCAGAGTGCTGGCCAGGTTGGCGCGATCGAGCATGGCGATACCGTTCTGGTCGCCTGTGCCCTGAATCTGCACCACAGCCTGCTGACGCAGGGTGGTTTCCAGCTCGGTGAAGAGCTTGAGTGCCGCGCGGGCCGAGTTTTCCATGGCATGCAGGGCATCGTTGCTGAGCTTGCCGGCGGCCTGGAGCTGTACCAGCTCGTTGCGGTAGCTGTCGGCGTCTTCCTGAATCTGGCGCATCAGCGCCTTGTTTTCCGGGCGATCGAGTTCCGCTTCTTTATCGGCCGCCTGTTCATGGAGCTGTTGCGACATCGACAGGGCATCCTGCAGCGCTTTTTCGTCCTGGCGTAGCAGGTAGTTCTTTTCCTGCTGTCGAGCCAACAGCAGATTGGTATTGATTTCGCCGACACCCATCAGGCTATCGATGCGTTCGAGCGTGGTATTGAGGCTGGAGCTGCCAATCCAGACGGTGGCAAGCGTGATGAGCAGAATCAGACCGAAGCCGCCGAGTAATTTCTTGCGCACACTCAGGTCGAGCAGGAGAGAAGTGAGGACGTTCATGATGCTTCCTTGTGCTGTCTGTCGTCTGGCAATGCAAATTGTTTGACGACATTCCCGGTTGGGGGATACCTCTGCGTGGTTGTTGCCTCTTGTCGTTGCGATTGGAGTTTGAAGCGGATGTGACAGTGCTGTGATGACTAGGATCAGGATAGCAGTCGGCGTGCCACCAGCAATTCAGGCCCGTCTTTTTCGACAAGTGGTACTGGAGTGCTCGGTGGGCTCAATCTGGCTTCAGGGAAGGCGGATCCACTACATGCTCCTATGAGGGCGCCTCTAAAGAACTGCCTCGGCTTGGGCTTCAGGCTTCAGCCGTTTATTGCCGCAACGGCCAGCTCACCACGAAGCAGCTACCGCCGTGCGCAGATGGCTGCCAGAACGCCCGTCCGCCGTGGGCCTGGGCGATGGCCTTGACCACCGCCAGGCCCAGGCCGCTGCCACCGCTCTTGCGTGAGCGTGAAGGGTCGCCACGGCGAAAGGCCTCGAAGATGTCGGCGGCCAGGGCACCGTCGATGCCGGGGCCGTCGTCCTCTACGCTCAGCCGGCAGTCGCCGTTGACCTGCTCGAGGCGCACCTGCAGCGTGCCTGGATCGGCATGGCGCAGGGCATTCTCCAGCAGCGCCATCAGCGCCTGGCGGATGCGCACGGCATCGCACTCCACTTGCAGCTCGGCGTCCAGTTCCTGCAGCAGGTGAAAACCCTTTTCCGCCAGCGGCGTGGCGAAGGCCTGTAGCACGCTGGCCAGTTCATCGGCGAGGCGCACGCTGGCCCGTTGCACTTCCAGGTGGCCGCTGTCGTTGAGGCTCAGTACGCGCAGGTCTTCGATCAGGTGGTTGAGGCCTTCCACCTGACGCAGCAGGCCCTCGAACAGCTCGCTGCTGGGGCTGAACACACCTTCGGCCAGGCCCTGCAGGCGGCCACGCAGTATGGTCACCGGGGTACGCAGTTCGTGAGCTATGGCGGCATTCCAGAACTCGCGTTCACGGGTCATGCTCTGCAGGCGTTCGGCCATGGCATTGAAGTCGCGCACCAGTTGCGCGGTTTCGCCCATGGCCTGTTCGTCCAGCGGCGCACGTGCATCGAGCCTGCCCTGGGCCACTTCACGCAGGCTGTGCGCCACCGAGTTCAGCGGGGTGATCAGCCGTCGCGACAGGCGCACGGCGACGAGCACCGCCATGCCCAGCGCGGCGATGATGGTGCAGCCGATCCAGATCATTTCCACCCGCGAGGGCATCCAGGTTTCCGAGATGCTGCCCGGCAGATAGGCCATCGCGATGGCGTAGAACACGTAAGAGCCGAACACCGCGATGAAGATGATGCTCAGCGCCATCACCGCCAGGGACTGGATGAACTGCCGGCGCAGGCCCGGAGTCGGCTTCATGATTCGGCGCCGAAGCGATAGCCCACGCCCCAGACGCTGGCGGGCACGCCCTGGATGTCGATGGCTTCGAGCTTCTTGCGCAGCTTGCTGACGTGGCTGTCCACGGTGCGCTCCAGGGTGTCGCCTTCGGGCAGGCAGTTCTCCAGCAGTTCGGCGCGGCTGAATGCGCGTTTCGGCGCGCGCATCAGGCAGGCCAGCAGCTTGAATTCGGTCAGGGTCAGTTCCAGCGTGTGCGCCTGGCCATCACGAAAGACGCTGGCCTCGTGGCTGTCCAGGTCGATCTGGAACGGGCCGACGCGCAACACCTGAGTGGTCGCTGGCGTGCTTGCCCGCGTGCGCCTTAGCACCGCTTGCACCCGCGCCACCACCTCGGCCGGGTTGAAGGGTTTGACCACATAGTCGTCGGCGCCCAGGCGCAGCCCCATCAGTTTGTCGATGTCCTGGTCGAGCGCGGTGAGCATGATCACCGGGGTGTCGCCACGGGAACGGATTTCGCTGAGCACCTTCCAGCCATCGACGCTCGGCATCTGCACATCGAGCAGCAGCAGATCGGGCTTGAGCGCCTGGTGCAGGGCCAGGGCCTGCTGGCCGTCGCTGGCATGCTGGGTACGCAGGCCGCTGCGCTGCAGGTAGGCGATGAGGATGTCGGCGATCTCGGCTTCGTCTTCGGCGACCAGCACCAGCGCGGAGGTGTCGGGGCTGACGCGTGCGTGGGGATCGGACATGGGCAGGCTCGCAGACGGTGGCTGCGAATGTTATCGCGCCCTCCATGCTTTCTCCACAAAGCCTCGAATCATTCGCAACAGCCGCGCTTCAGACTGCCGCCTCGATCAGCTCCGGCCGGCATCAGGTCGTCCGGGCGTAGCGTGCAACGAGGAGTGGGTCATGGGCAGTAAACAACGGCATCTGGGCATCGTGCTCGCAGGGCTTGCCGTACTGGTACTGGCAGGTTGCGACGCGCAGCCAGAGCAACGCGAAGCAGCCGCGCCGCTGCAGGTGTCGGTGCTGACGCTCGAGGCGCACGAGCTGGCGGTCAGCGAGAACCTGCCCGCGCGTGTGGCCGCCGTGCGCAGCGCCGAGATTCGCGCGCAGATCGGCGGCATCGTGCAGCGCCGCCTGTTCGAGCAGGGCGCCGAGATCGAGGCCGGTGCCGTGCTCTTCCAGATCAACCCGGCGCCGTTCAAGGCCGAGGTCGACAGCGCAGCCGCTGCCCTGCAGCGCGCCGAGGCGACCCAGGCACGGGCGCGGGTACAGGCCGAGCGGCTGCAACCGCTGGTAGCGGCCGAAGCGGTCAGCCGCCAGGTGTATGACGACGCCGTGGCGCTGCGCGAGCAGGCTGCCGCCGACGTGGCTCAGGCCAAGGCGACGCTGGCGCGGCGCAAGCTGGATCTGCAGTTCGCCAGTGTCGAGGCACCGATTGCTGGTCGCATCGATCAGGCACTGGTCAGCGAAGGGGCGCTGGTATCACCCACCGATGCCACGCCCATGGCGCGCATCCAGCAGATCGACCAGGTCTACGTCGACGTGCGCCAGTCCGCCTCGATACTGGGCACGCTGCATCAGCAGGCCGGTTCGGCGACGCGGGAGCTGAACTTGGAGATCCTCGGCAGCGACGGCAAGCCCTTGGGCATGCGTGGGCGCATCCTGTTCTCCGGTATCGAGGTGGATGCCGGCACCGGCGACGTGCTGCTGCGAGTGCTGGTGGACAACCCGCAACGGCGCCTTTTGCCTGGCCTCTACGTGCAGGCGCGGATACCCCGCGCGCATTACCCCGCCGCGCTGAGCGTGCCGCAGCAGGCGGTGAGCCGTACCGCGGGCCAGGCCAGCGTGTGGGTGGTCGACGCCAAGGGCCAGGTAGACCAGGTGCCCGTCGAACTCGGTGAGCTGGTCGAGCGCCGCTACCGCGTGGTGTCCGGGCTCAGTGCCGGGCAGCAGGTGGTGGTCGAGGGCATCGAGCGTCTGAGTCCCGATGCTCAGGTCGCCACGCGCCCGTGGCAGCCTGCCGCCAGCGGCGAACGACTCAGCGCCGTCGCGCGCTGAGTTGGGAGAAAACCTCATGCCGCAGTTCTTCATCAATCGCCCGGTATTCGCCTGGGTCATCGCCTTGTTCATCGTGCTGGTTGGCGTCATCGCCATCCCGCAATTACCCATCGCCCGCTACCCGTCGGTGGCGCCGCCCTCGGTAACCCTGTACGCCACCTACCCAGGCGCCACCCCGCAGACGCTAAACGACTCGGTGGTGAGCCTGGTCGAGCGAGAGTTGTCGGGGGTGAAGAACCTGCTGTACTTCGAGTCCTCGGTGGACACCTCGGGTACCGCGCAGATCACGGCGACCTTCAAGCCGGGCACCAATGCCGAGCTGGCCCAGGTCGACGTGCAGAACCGCATCAAGGCGGTGGAGCCGCGCCTGCCCCAGGCCGTGCGGCAGAACGGCTTGCAGATGGAGTCGGCCGCTTCGGGCTTTCTGATGATGGTCGGCATGACCTCGCCCAACGGTCAGTACGACGAAGTCGCGCTCAATGACTACCTGGCGCGCAACATCGTCCAGGAACTGCGCCGTATCGACGGGGTAGGGCGCGTGCAACTGTTCGGCGCCGAGCAGGCCATGCGTGTCTGGGTCGACCCGAACAAGCTCACCGCCTACAGCCTGACCATGACCGAACTGGGCCAGGCCATCGAGCAGCAGAACGCGCAGATCGCCCCTGGCCGCGTCGGTGACGAGCCGACCCTGCCGGGCCAGCGCCTGACCGTGCCGCTGACCGTGCAGGGGCAACTGAGCACGCCTGAGCAGTTCGCCGCCATCGTCCTGCGCGCCGGTCGCGATGGCGCCAGAGTGGTGCTTGGCGACGTGGCACGGGTCGAACTGGGCGCACAGTCCTATGCCTTTTCCAACCGCGAGAATGGCGTGGCAGCGACCAGTGCAGCCATTCAGCTCTCGCCGGGGGCCAACGCCGTGCGCACTGCTTCGGCCGTGCGCGAGCGCCTGGCCGAGCTGGCGCCGAGCATGCCGGCAGGCATGGCCTACTCGGTGCCGTTCGATACCGCGCCCTTCGTCAAGGTCTCCATCGAAAAGGTCATCTACACCCTGTTCGAGGCCATGGTGCTGGTGTTCCTGGTGATGTTCCTGTTTCTGCAGAATCTGCGCTATACGCTGATCCCGGCCATCGTCGCGCCCATCGCGCTGCTCGGTACCTTTGCGGTGATGCTGCTGGCCGGCTTCTCGATCAACTCGTTGACCATGTTCGGCATGGTGCTGGCCATCGGCATCATCGTCGATGACGCCATCGTGGTGGTGGAGAACGTCGAGCGGCTGATGGCCACTCAGGGCCTGTCGCCGAAAGAAGCGACCGTGCAGGCGAT
This sequence comes from Pseudomonas sp. NCHU5216, assembly GCF_052156495.1. NCBI lineage: Bacteria > Pseudomonadati > Pseudomonadota > Gammaproteobacteria > Pseudomonadales > Pseudomonadaceae > Pseudomonas > Pseudomonas sp. NCHU5216. The sequence goes on from NZ_JBQLIX010000001.1 coordinate 15,246, forward strand.
GCGCGAGATCACCGGGGCGATCATCGGTATCACCCTGGTGCTCACCGCCGTCTTCATCCCCATGGCTTTCGGCAGTGGTTCGGTGGGGGTGATCTACCAGCAGTTCACCCTGGCGATGGCCGTGTCGATCCTGTTCTCGGCCTTCCTCGCTCTGAGCCTGACCCCGGCGCTGTGCGCCACGCTGCTGCGCCCGGTCAGTGCCGATCATCATGGCAAACGCGGCTTCTTCGGTGCCTTCAACCGCGCCTTCGAGCGCATGACGGCGAGTTATGGCGCGCGGGTGGCGCGCCTGGTCGGCCGCAGCGGGCGCATGATGGCTGCCTTCGCCGTGCTCTGCGCGGTGCTGGCGCTGGCCACTGCGCAGTTGCCGTCGTCCTTCCTGCCCGAGGAGGATCAGGGCTACTTCATGACCTCCATCCAATTGCCCACGGGGGCCACCAGCGAGCGCACGCTGGACGTGGTCAAGGCCTACGAGGCGCACGTTGCCTCGCGTCCAGGGCTGAGCACCAATCTGGTGGTGCTGGGCTTCAGCTTCGCCGGTTCCGGCCCCAACGCGGCCATCGCCTTCACCATGCTCAAGGACTGGGACCAGCGCAATGGCGCTACCGCCGCCGAGGAAGCCGCGCTGGCGCAGCAGGCCATGGCGAACAACGTCGAGGGCACGGTGATGAGCCTGATGCCGCCAGCCATCGATGAGCTGGGTACCTCCTCCGGTTTCACCCTGTTCCTGCAGGATCGCGCCAACCGTGGCGAGGCCGCGTTGCTGGCCGCGCAGGCGCAACTGCTCGAGCTGGCGGCGCAGAGCGAGGTGGTCAGCGATGTCTACCCCGATGGCCTGCCGCCCGGCGAGAGCATCCGCCTGGAGATCGACCGGCAGAAGGCCGAGGCCATGGGCCTGTCCTTCGCGGCCGTGAGCAGCACGCTGTCGGCGGCCATGGGCTCGCTGTACGTCAACGATTTCCCCAATGCCGGGCGCATGCAGCAGGTCATCCTGCAGGCCGACGCCTCGGCGCGTATGCAATTGGACGACGTGCTCGGCCTGCGCGTGCGTAACGCCAGTGGCGGCATGGTGGCGCTGCGCGAAGTGGTGAAGCCGGTATGGAGCAAGTCGCCGCAGCAAATGATGCGCTTCCAGGGCTTCCCCGCCGTGCGTATCGCCGGCAGCGCCGCGCCGGGCATGTCCAGTGGTGCGGCGATGGCCGAGATGGAGCGCCTGGTGGCGCAGTTGCCGCAGGGCTTCGCCGCGGCCTGGACCGGGCAGTCGCTGCAGGAACGCCAGTCGGCGGCTCAGGCGCCAATGCTGATGCTGCTCTCGGCGCTGGTGGTGTTCCTGGTGCTGGCGGCGCTGTACGAGAGCTGGTCGATCCCGCTGTCGGTGATGCTGGTGGTGCCGCTGGGCCTGCTCGGTGCGGTAGCCGCTGTGATGCTGCGTGGCATGCCCAACGATGTGTTCTTCAAGGTGGGGATGATCACCATCATCGGCCTGTCGGCGAAGAACGCCATCCTCATCGTCGAATTTGCCCGCCAGTTGCACGCCGAAGGCCGCACGTTGATCGATGCTGCGGTGACCGCCGCACGCCTGCGCCTGCGGCCGATCCTGATGACCTCGCTGGCCTTCACCCTTGGCGTGGTACCGCTGATGCTGGCCTCCGGCGCCAGCGCCGAAACCCAGCATGCCATCGGCACCGGGGTGTTCGGCGGCATGCTCAGCGGCACCTTGCTGGCGGTGTTTTTCGTGCCGGCCTTTTTCGTCTTCGTCATTGGCACGCAGGAGCGCGTGAGCGCCTGGCGTGCGCAGCGTGGCCGTGCCGCGCTGAGCCAGGAGAATCTCTGATGCGCCTGTTCCTGACCCTGCCGCTGCTCGCCTGTCTGAGCGCCTGCTCGATGACGCCAACCCTGGAGCGTCCGGTGCCGCCCGTACCGGCGAGCTTTCCCCTGGCGAGCGCGGCACCGGCTGCGAAGTTGCCGACCAGTGCCCTGGGCTGGCGCAGCATGTTCGGCGATGCGCGCCTGCAACGGATGATCGACCTGGCGCTGGCCAACAACCGCGATCTGCGGCTGGCCACGCTCAACGTCGAGGCGATGAAGTCGATGTTCAATATCCAGCAGGCCACGCGCCTGCCGTCGGTGTCGATCGACGCCAACCGCACCCGCGAGCGGACGGCGGCGCAGGGCAACGACGGCCAATCGCGCCGTGAGGTGTCCGACCAGGTGGCCATGAACGTTGGCATCAGCGCCTTCGAGCTGGATCTGTTCGGCCGGGTGCGCTCGCTGTCTGATGCGGCGCTGGCGCGTTACCTGGCCAGCGAGCAGGGCCGCGATGCAGCGCATATCAGCCTGGTCGGGGCGGTGGCCGAGGCTTACTTCGCCCAGCGCCTGGCCGACGAGCAACTGCAACTGAGCGAACGCACCCTGGCCGACTGGCAACAGTCGCTGCAACTGGCGCGCCTGCTCAAGCAGGCCGAGCAGAACAGCAGCCTGGACGTGGCCCAGGCAGAAGGGCAGGTGGCCCTGGCCGAAGCCGACCTGGAGGCGCGCCGTCGTGCTCTGGCGCAGGCGAACAATGCCCTGCAACTGCTGGTGGGCAGCGAGTTGCCGGCCGACCTGCCGGCGGGCTTGCCGCTGGAGCGGCAGTCGGTAATCGCGCAGCTACCGGCAGGCCTGCCAGCGGATCTGCTGCTGAACCGACCGGATCTACGCCAGGCCGAGCAGGCGCTGGTGGCTGCCAATGCCGACATCGGTGCGGCGCGGGCGGCGTTCTTCCCGCAGGTCTCGCTGACCGCATCGTTCGGCTACGCCAGCACCTCGCTGGACGGCCTGTTCGACCCGAGTCGCCAGGTCTGGCGCTTCACCCCGCAGATTTCGCAGCCGTTGTTCCAGGCCGGGCGACTGCGCGCAGAGCTGCGTCTGGCCAAGGTGCGCAAATCCGAGGCTATCGCCCAGTATGAGCGCGCCATCCAGACCGCCTTCCGCGAGGTGGCCGATGCCTTGGCCGGTACGGCCACCTTCGAGCGCCAGATCGAGGCGCAGTTGCGTGCGGTGACGGCCTCCGAGCGGCGCCTGGCACTGTCCGACCTGCGCTACCGTGCTGGCGTCGAAGGGCGTCTGGAACTGCTCGACGCCCAGCGTCAGTTGCAGGCCGCACGGCAGTTGCTGTTGGAGTTGCGTGGCGCAGAAATCGCCAACCGGGTAGCGCTGTACAAGTCGCTGGGTGGCGGCCTGCATGAGCGTGACGGGGCGCAGACTGCCGCTTTCATGGCGGCTTACTAGCTGACCAGCCCCATGCCTAGCTGCTGATGATGCCGGGCCTGCTGCTATTCATGAACCATCCTGGCTGACCGTGTGGGTAACCGCAGCATGCCGCTCACTGGCTTGATGGCGTTCGGCTGCTGGCGGCCTTCGCGAGAGGCTCTGCGGGGGAGGCCGGTAGAAGGTAGAGCGCCACCTACCGGCCATGCTTCAGGCCACGCGGAAGCGACTGATCTGCTGCTGCAGGTCGCTGCCCAGACGGGCCAGGTCGACGCTGGAGGCCGAGGTTTCCTCGCTGGCGGCGGCCGACTGCTCGGCGATGTCGCTGATGCTGGAAACGCTGCGGTTGATCTCCTCGGCCACCGAGCTTTGCTGTTCGGACGCAGTGGCGATCTGCTGGTTCATCTGTTGGATGCGTGATACCGCTTCGTCGATCTGATCCAGCGCAACGCCGGCCTGGCGCGCCGTCTCCACGGTGTCGCTGGCCATGCTGCTGCTCTTGTCCATGACGTTCACGGCACTTTCGGCGCCGTTCTGCAGGGCGGCGATCAACTGTTCGATCTGCGCGGTGGATTCCTGTGTACGGCGTGCCAGGGCGCGGACTTCGTCGGCGACCACGGCGAAGCCGCGGCCAGCCTCACCGGCACGAGCCGCTTCGATAGCGGCGTTGAGGGCGAGCAGGTTGGTCTGTTCGGCGATGCCCTTGATCACGTCGAGTACGGTGCCGATGTTGGCGCTGTCGCCCTTGAGGCGGGTGATGGTTGCCACCGACTCCTCGACCGTTTGCGCCAGGCGTTCGATACGCTCGATGGCCTGCTTCACCACTGTACCGCCCTGGCGGGTCTGCTCCTCGGCTTCGCTGGCCGAATGAGCGGCCGTTTCGGCGTTACGGGCAACGTCCAGCACCGTGGCCGTCATTTCGTTCATGGCGGTGGCGACCTGTTCGGTTTCCATGCGCTGCTGGGTGATGCCGGCGCTGGTCTGCTCGGTCACCGCCGAGAGTTGTTCGGCCGCAGTCGCCAGTTGGGTGATGCCTGAACCGAGGTTGCCGATCAGGTTGCGCAGGCTGCTGGTCATCTCCTGCATGGCCTGCATCAGTTGGCCGAGTTCATCACGGCGGTCGTTCTCGAAGTTCGTGGTCAGGTCACCACTGGCTATCTGCCGGGCGATAGCAACGACATGCTGCAGCGGCCCGACTATCACCTGGGTGATGCCCAGGGCGCAGAGCAGCCCGAGGATGATCGCCACCACGGCGGCGCTGATCAGCATGCTCTTGGCATCGCTCGAGCCGCTTTCCAGCAGCTGCCGTTGCAGTTTCATCGACTGGCTGGAAGCATCGGCCACCTTTTGCGCGCTGTCGTTCATTTCCTCTTCGGAGCGGTCGAGGGCCGCCCTGGACTGCCGCGCGTCGTTGAAATTCTTGTAATAGTCGTCGATCAGCGCAGCGGCCTCTTGCAGGTTTTGCTGGATGTCGTAGCTCGTGCTCATGGCCATGAGCTGTTTGACCTCTTGCTGCATGGAGGCGTAGCGCTCGTCCACCTGTTTGGCGTAGCTCTCATCGCCAAACAGCAGAAAGTTCTTCTCCTGCACCCTGGAGCTCAATATGGCAAGAAGTAGGTCATTAGCCTTGTTGCTCTGCTCGAACAGCGCGGTGCTGAGCTGGTCGTTGCCTTGAGCGATCTGTTCGGTGGTGGCCTTGCGTAGCGCCTGGGTCAACTTCTGGATGCGCTCTATGGCAGTCTGTGCAGACTTGCGCATCTCCTGTTGCTCGGTCTTGTTCAGCGCCGTGGCCTTGCCGACGTTGAGTAGTTCACGGCGATAGCGATCCTGATCCTGCTGCACCTGACGCATCAGCTCCTTGTTCTGCGGCAATTGCAGACGGATCTCGCTTTCCTGTGCCAGCTTGCCGACTTGTTCGGCAAGCTGGATGGCCTTGTCCAGATACTGGTTGTTGCCACGGATGATGTAGTTCTTTTCCTGCTGTCGTGCCTGGTTCAGCTTTCTGTCCATGACGTTGACGTTTTGCAGGTTGTCCATGCGTACCAGGCTGGTATTCAGCGCCCAATGGCCTACCCAGGCCATGCACAGGGTAATCAGCATGAGAAGGCCGAAGCCGGCCGTCAGTTTTTTTCGGACGCTCAGATCGAGCAAGGTGCGGGTCAGTGCGTTCATGGTCTTTCCTGTTTTTTATGGGATTTTTTCGCGCGCAGGTGCGCAGGAAATGCCTCAGCACGCATGCAAGGCTTGGCTGGGCTGTATAAGCGAAACGGGGACAGCGAAGGGGACGGAGGCTGGGTGCTGATCGATGATCTGCCCAGCCGGGTGAGGGACTTGTGGGGCGGGAAAAGGCAAAGCCCTTGCAGACACCCTGCAAATGTTTTTGCCAGCAGAAAGACCTACTGACCAAGTCAGGATAACAGTCGGGCTAATGGTGGCAATATGATTTCATGGGTTCTGCAGAAATTGGCCAGTTATGACCTAAAATTGGCTTTTTACTGGAACATTCGTGCAATTTTCTTCATTTTCTTCCCAGTTCGAGCGAGATGGCGTCAGCACACTGCTGCAGGCTTTCCCGGTAGCGCTCGCGGGCCACGGGGCTGTCCATCACCGCTTCCGGCCCTGACAGGTTGATCGCCGCCACCACGTCGCCACGGTGGTCACGCACGGCGCAGGCGATGGCGGTGGAGTAGTCGGAGCGGTGCATCACCCAGCCGCGCTCGCGGTCGCGTTCGAGCAGTTGTTGCAGCTCGGGCAGGGTCTTCGGCGCGGGCGGCGGGTAGTCGTCCAGGCGTACGTGCTGGTATAGCGTGTCCAGTTCCATGGGCGTCAGGCCGCTGAGCAGCATGCGGCCCATGGCCGTGCAGTGGCAGGGGATGCGCGTGCCGATGGGGATGTTCACCGACAGCCGCTGGGCAGCGAAGGCGCGGCCGATGTAGAGGCTGTCGGTGTGCTCGCGAATGGACAGGTGGCATGACAGCGAGGTGCGGTCGCGCAGGGCATTGAGGTGCGGCATGGCGATGTCCACCAGGTCGCGGCTGGCCAGGTAGGCGAAGCCGTCGCAGAGCACCTGCGGGCCCAGCTCGTAGCTGTTCTTGCCGAGCTTGCGCAGGTAGCCCATGTCGGTGAGCGTGACCAGGATGCGGTAGATGGCCGAGACGCTGACGCCGAGGCGCTCGGCGATGGCGTTGCTGCTCAGGCTGCGCTCGCTGGCGTTGAACATCTGCAGGATGCTCAGGCCCCGCTGCAGCGCGGGGACGCGGTAGTCCAGTTCGTCTTCTTGGATGCCCATGGTTGTCCTCCAGATTCGGTGGTGCGCATGGCGCACCCTACGTTTGGCGCCATGGCCGTAGGGTGCGCCGTGCGCACCTTGGGGGCTCAGGGCAGAGCGTCGATGCCTACCGGCTGTCCACCGAATTCCTGCATGGCGTCGAGCAGCACGCCCCAGAAGTAATGCACCGAGGCGCGGTCGCAGAGAAGGTGCAGGCACGGCACTGCGCCCAGCGGCAGGTTGGCGACGATGACGTTGATCCGCGCCGCCGAGGTCTGCGCTACCTGGCCGACGGCGAAAGCCTGCGCGCTGAGGTCGACGCCGCAGAGCTTGGCCATCACCTCGGCTCCGCAGGTGCCTGTGAGCACCAGCCAGGCGTGGCTGTCCTGGCGCGGCAGGAGGTACTGGCCGGCGCTGGCCTGCCACTGGCTTTCTTCGCACTGCGCTTTGCTGCCGGCATCGTGCAGGCTGCCGAGCAGCAGGTACTCGGTTTGCGACAGGCGCAGCACATGGCTGCCATCGGCCTGGCTCAGCGCCTGGTTGGGCGCTTGCGGTAGCTGGTAGCCCAGCGCGCCCAGGTAGTCGGCAGCCGCCGGGCCGCGCAGGCCGTAGCGGGCGAGGCTGGTCAGGTCGATGAGCGCGCAGTGGCCCAGCAGGGCGCTTTCGTCGCCCTGGCCGTAGGTGGTGACGATGCAGCTCTCGCCGAACGGAGCGAGAGTGGTGCCGGCCTGCAGTCGATATAGAGGGCTGCGTGCTGCGAATTGATTGGCTTGGAGGGTCATCTCACAGCTCCTGACGTTGGCTTTCAGGGTCATAGAAGGGCAGTTGCACCACCCTGGCCTGCACCACCTCGCCGCCTTCGACGCGGATCGGCAGGCGCTGGCCCGGCGCGGCCTGGTCGGGCGCGCAGTAGGCCAGGCCGATGATCTGGCCGAGGGTTTGCGAGTACTCGCAGGAGGTGACGTTGCCGCTGATGTCCGGCCCCTTGAGCACCAGATGGCCTTCCAGCGGCTGGCTGCTGCCCTTGGGCAAGGTGAAGCCGACCAGCTTGCGGATCGGCGGCTGCGCTTCGAGGATCTGCACCGAGCGCTTGCCGACGAAGAACGGCTTGCTGCGAGCGATGGCCCAGCCCATGTCGATCTCGGCCGGGCTGGTCATGCCGTCGGTGTCCTGGCCGATGATGACGTGGCCCTTTTCCAGGCGCAGCAGGCGCTGCGTCTCGACGCCGAACGGGCGAATGTCGAACTCCCGACCGGCTTCCATCAGCGCATCCCACAGGGCTTCGCCGTAGCGCGCCGGGACGTGGATCTCGTAGCTCAGTTCACCGACGAAACCGACCCGCAGCAGGCGGGCGGGAATACCCGCCACCGTGCCCAGGCGTACCGCCAGGTAGGGGAATCCCTCGGCGGACAGGTCGACATCGCCGCACAGCTTGGCCAGCACCTTGCGCGAGTCCGGCCCGGCCAGGTTGACCGCTGCCAGCGCGGCGGTGACGTTGGTGATGTCGACGTTCAGGCGCCACTGTGCGTTCCACTTGAGCATCTGCTGGTAGACGCGGTCGACACCGCTGGTGGTGGCGCTGACGTAGAAGTGCTCGTCGGCGAAACGTGCGCAGACGCCGTCGTCGATCACCACGCCGTGCTCGTTGGTCATCAGCGCATAGCGCGAACGGCCCACCGGCTGCTTGGCGAAGGCGAAGGTGTAGAGGCGGTTGAGCAGCTCGGCGGCGTCCGGGCCGCGCACGTCGAGGCCGCCCAGGGTGGAGACGTCGATCAGGCCGACCTTCTCGCGCACCTGGCGCGCCTCGGCCTGCATGCAGGCTTCGCGTTCTTCCGGCTTGCCGTAGTAGGCCGGGCGCTGCCAGATGCCGGCGGGCATCATCTTCGCCCCCAGCTCCAGATGGCGTGCGTGCATGGCGGTTTGCCGATACGGATCGAAGCCACGGCCGGCGACCTGCGCCAGGGTTTCCGGGCTGAACGGCGGGCGCGCGGTGGTCACCCCGGTTTCGCTGACGCTGCGGCCCGTGGCCTGGGCCACCAGGCGTGCGGTGGGCAGTGCCGAGTGGCGACCCTGCGAGGGGCCCATGCCAACGGTGGAGAAGCGCTTGACCAGTTGCACGTCGCGGTAGCCGATGCGGGTGGCGTTGACGATGTCGCGCACCTGTAGGTCTTCGTCGAAGTCGACGAAATCCTTGCCTTTCGGGTGCGGGAAGATCGGCCAGGGGAAGTTGACTCGCGGCTCGGCTGGCAGCTCGCGCAATGGCTGACTGGTTTCCAGGCCGAGAGCGGCGAGTGCGCGCAGGGCGCCGTTGGCGGCATCGATAAGCAGCGCGTCGAGGGCGTTGCGGCCATTGACCGAGCCGACCACCTGCAGCCCGCTCGGCAGGCCGGACAGGCTGAAGCAGGCACTGGCGTCGTCGTAGGCCAGCTTGCCGCCGGCCTGGCACAGCAACTGGTACACCGGCATGTAGCCGGCGGATATGCACAGCAGGTCGCAGTCGATGCGCAGGCCGCTGCCCGCCACCTTGCCTTGGCCGCTGATGCGGCGCACGTCCACGGCGTTCAGGTGCTTGTCGCCCAGCGCTTCATAGACCGTGCTGCCGGCATGACAGGCGACGCCACGGGTTTGCAGGGCGGTGGCCAGACTGCCGTCATCGGCACGTTCGCGCATGTCCACCAGGGCGGCGACCTCGACACCGGCATCGAGCAGGTCGAGGGCGGCCAGGTAGCCGTCGTCGTTGCCGGTCAGCACCACGGCGCGCTGGCCCGGCTTGACCGCGTAGAGCTTGATCAGGCGCTGCGCGGCGCTGGTCAGCAGCACGCCGGGCAGGTCGTTGTTGCGAAATACCACCGGCTGGTCGAAGGCACCCGCCGCGACGATGCACTGGCGGGCGCGCACCTTGTACAGGCGCTTGCCCTGGATCACCGGCAGGTAGTGGTCGGTGAACCAGGCGTTGCAGGTGGCTTCCTTGAGGATGCGGATATTGGCGTGGCCTTCCACGGCGGCCAACAGTTCGGCACGCAGCTCGGCGGCACGTTTGCCTTCGACATCGAATCGCGCCCAGGCCAGCGCGCCGCCCAGATAATTCTGCTGTTCGATCAGCAGCACCTTGGCCCCGGCGTTGGCAGCGGTCAGCGCCGCGCACAGTCCGGCTGGGCCGGCGCCGATCACCGCCAGATCGGTGAACAGGAAAGCCTTGTCGTGGTACTGCGGCTGCAGCTCGAGGTTGAGCACGCCGAGGCCGGCTTTCTTGCGGATCAGCGGTTCCCAGACCTTCCACATGCCCTTGGGCTTGTAGAACGAGCGGTAGTAGAAACCCACCGGCATGAACTTGGAGAAGTGTCCGAGCAGAGCGTCGCGATCCTTGTCCAGGCTGCCGTTGTAGTTCTGCGCGCTGACTTGCAGGCCGCCAGACAGCGGCTGCATATCGGCCAGCACGTTGGGCTCGTCCGGCAGTTGCACCAGGGTGTTGGCGTCCTGCCCGGCCATCGACAGCGGGCCGCGCGGGCGGTGGTACTTGAATGAGCGCGACAGCAGCCAGCGCTGATTGGCCAGCAGGGCGCTGGCGATGCTGTCGCCGGCCAGGCCCTGATAGGTGGTGCCCTCGAAGTCGAAGCTGACCGGGCGCTTGCGGTCGATCAGCAGGCCCAGCGGGGCCGGCAGGCGGACATCGGCGCTCATGCGCTCACCTCCTGGGGTTTGGCAGGCGCGGCGAAATCGATGCGGCGGTCGAACAGTTCCTTGGGGTCAAAGGTGCGCAGGATCTCGTCACTGACGGTGTGGCGCTCGGCCAGGAACCAGTAGCTGGAGGCGTTGTGCATCCACCACTCGGTGACGACGCCGGCGATGTTCTCGCTGTTGAACACGTAGTCGGCCCATTCGGCGTCCGAGCAGGTGTTCGGGTCGGGCATGCGCTTGAGTTCGCCGCCATAGGTGAATTCGTTGATGTTGCGAGGCCCGTTGAGCGGGCAGGGCATGATCTTCATGGGTTCAACTCCTTGACGAGCAAGGCCGGGGTAATGGGATCGTAGGAGCGAGCTCTGCTCGCGAACCCAAGCGAAACAAAAGCTTCGCGAGCAGAGCTCGCTCCTACAAAGGAATGCATCAGTGGCTCGCAGCCGTGGCGCCCATCTCGTTGACCTGGCGGAAGGCCGAGAAGCGCTCAAGTGCGAAGGGTTGGATCAGCGCCGGGGTCTTGCCGGTGGCGACCAGCTCGGCCATCGTCCAGCCACAGATCGGCGTGGCCTTGAAGCCCCAGGTGCCCCAGCCGGCGTCGAGGTAGTAGTTGTCCAGCGGCGAGCGGCCCATGATCGGGCTGTAGTCCGGTGTCATGTCGGTGCTGCCGGCCCACTGGCGCATCAGCTTGGCGCCGGCCATGAAGGGGAACATCTCGATGGCGTGGGCCAGCAGGCTTTCCTTCAGGTCGAGGGTCGAGCGCGTGTTGTACAGCGGGTAAGGGTCGGAGCCGCCGCCGAAGACGATCTCGCCACGGCTGGTCTGCTGCACGTAGCAGTGCAGCGCCGAGGAGCTCACCAGCGGGTCGAGGAAGGGCTTGAACGGCTGGGTGACCATGGCCTGCAGCGGGTAGGTGTGGATCGGCGCCTTGATGTTCAGCTTGTTCATCAGCAACGAGCTGGCGCCGGCTACCGCCTGCACCACGCAGCCGCAGCGCACGTCGCCACGGTTGGTCTTGACCGCCGTGACCCTGTCGTTCTCGACGATGAAGTCCTGCACCTCGGTGAGCTGGTGGATTTCCACGCCGCGCTTGGCCGCCTGCTTGGCGTAGCCCCAGGCCACGGCGTCGTGGCGCGCGGTGGCGCCGTCGATGTGCCAGAGCCCGGCGAGCACCGGGATATGGCCAGGGTCTAGGTTGAGGCAGGGCACCAGTTCACGGATCTGTTGGCGGTCGATCATCTCGGTGCGGCCACCGAAGTGCTTGTTCACCTCGGCGCGCTGGCGGAAGGCGCGCACGGTGGCGTCGGTGTGCGCCAGGGTGAGCTGGCCACGCTCGGAATACATGATGTTGAAGTCGAACTCGTTGGATAGCTCCTTGAACATCCGCACCGATTCGGCATAGAAGCGCACACCTTCGCTGGTGAGGTAGTTGGAGCGGATCACCGCCGTGTTGCGCGCGGTGTTGCCACCGCCGAGGTAGGACTTCTCCAGCACCGCGACGTTGGTCACGCCGTGGTACTTGGCCAGGTAATAGGCGGTGGCCAAGCCATGGCCGCCACCACCGATGATGACCACGTCATACGCCGGCTTGAGTTCCTTCGGCGCAGGCAGGTCGGCCTCCACGGGGTATTCCGAGGACAGGCCGTACTTGAGCAGGGCAAGGGGCATTGCGGTTACTCCTGTGGCGGCAGGCCGTGTTGCTGGTGGGCGGCGAGCAAGGTGTTGTGCATCAGCATGGCGATGGTCATGGGGCCGACGCCGCCGGGCACCGGGGTGATGGCCGAGGCCACCGGCAGCACGGCGTCGAAGTCGACATCGCCGACCAGGCGCGAGCGGCCGTCTTCCTCGATGCGGTTGATGCCGACGTCGATCACTACCGCACCGGGTTTGATCCAGTCGGCGCCGATCATCCGGGGCCGGCCGACGGCAGCGACCACGATGTCGGCCTGGCCGCAGAGTTTCTCCGGCTTGACGCTGCGCGAGTGCAGCACAGTGACGCTGCAATTGGCGGCCAGCAGCAGCGCCGCCATCGGCTTGCCGACGATGTTCGAGCGGCCGACCACCACGGCATGCTTGCCGGACAGATCGCCGAGGGTGTCGCGCAGCAGGCGCATGCAGCCGGCCGGGGTGCAGGGCGTGAGCACCGGGCGGCCCTGGCTGAGGCCGCCGACGTTCTCGCTGTGAAAACCGTCGACGTCCTTGGCCGGGTCGATGGCCTGCAGCACGCGGGTTTCATCGATATGTGCCGGCAGCGGCAACTGCACCAGGATGCCGTTGACCGAGGCGTCGGCATTGAGCCCGGCCACCACTTCCAGCACCGCTTCGGCGCTGGCGTCGGCGCCCAGGCGATATTCCAGCGAGCGGATGCCCACCTCGTTCGCGCGCAACACCTTGTTGCGCACGTAGACGTGGCTGGCCGGGTCATCACCGACCAGCACCACGGCCAGCGCCGGCTCGATGCCCTGGGCCTTGAGCACGGCCACGTCAGCGGCGACCTCGGCGAGCACACGCGCGGCGGTGGCCTTGCCGTCGATCCGTTGCGCGCTCATCGGAAGATCACCGTCTTGTCGTGGTTGAGGAACACGCGGTGCTCGAGGTGATACTTGACCGCCTTGGACAGGGCCACGGTCTCGGTGTCGCGACCCACCGCCACCAGGGCGTCGGGGGTGTAGTTGTGGTCCACGCGCTGCACTTCCTGCTCGATGATCGGGCCTTCGTCGAGATCCGAAGTGACGTAGTGCGCGGTGGCACCGATCAGCTTGACGCCGCGCTCATAGGCCTGGTGATAGGGCTTGGCGCCCTTGAAGCCGGGCAGGAAGGAGTGGTGGATGTTGATGGCGCGGCCGGAGAGCTGCTTGCACAGATCATCCGAGAGGATCTGCATGTAGCGCGCCAGCACCACCAGATCGGTCTTGGTCTCGTCGACGATCTTCAGCAGCTCGGCTTCCTGCTGGGCCTTGGTGTCCTTGGTCACCGGCAGGTAGATGAAGCGGATGCCCTCGCGCTCGGCCATCGGCCGCAAGTCGAGGTGGTTGGAGACGATGGCGGTGATCTTCATCTGCAACTCGCCCTTCTGGTGGCGATAGAGCAGGTCGGCCAGGCAGTGGTCGTACTTGCTGACCATCAGCAGCACGCGCATCGGCTCGCGGGTGTCGTGCAGCTCCCAGCTCATCGCGAAGCGCTCGGCGACCTCGGCGAAGCCGTTCTCGATCTGCTGGATATCGCCGGCGAAACCTTCGTTGAAGCGGAATACCGCGCGCATGAAGAAGGCACCGCTGACCTCGTCGTCGAACTGCGCCATTTCGCTAATGTAGCAACCATGGTCGGCGAGGAAGGACGTTACGGCGGCGACGATGCCGGATGTAGCCGGGCAACTGATCTTGATCACGTATGGGTGCTTGGCGTGCTGCATGGCGAATCCTCTGCTGGGGGCTGCGGCAGGAAAATCTTCATGAATGAAATGATCGTTCGTCTATGAAGAAAAATTACTGTGACGAATCTATTTTTCACGTTGGTGATTTTTATAAGTGAATGGGCAAGGCGTGTCCATGCTTGTTAGGAATTTTTTTATCCTTTCAGGAAATATATGAGTGGCGGTCACGCGCGCGTCTTATCGGGCCAGTGCCGCCGCTCAGCCCCTAGAGCCGCTCATAGGCGAAGGGGCGTGGATCGACCAGCGGCGTGCTACCGTCGATCAGGTCGGCCAGAAGATGGCCGGTACCTGGCGCAATGCCGAAGCCATGGCCGGAATAGCCGGTGGACAGGAACAGCCCCGGCAGCCGTTCGACCGGGCCGATCACCGGAATGGCGTCCGGGGTGACGTCCATCACCCCGGCCCAGCTCTGCTCGACGCGCATCTGGCGGAAGAAGGGGAAGGCAGCGGCCATGGCTGTGCGTGCTTCGGCCAGAATCGCCGCAGAGGGCTGCGGATCAAGCACGCGGCAGCGCTCGAAAGGGCTCTCGCTGTCCATGGCCCAGCGCCTGGGCTGGCGCAGCTCTTCCAGAAAGCGACCGTCCAGGCGCAGGCGCACTTCGCGAAACTGCTGGCTCAGCGCGGGTAGAAAATCGCTCAGGTAGCGGAAGCTGTCCGGCGTGATCGGTGCCAGGTTGCCGTTGCGCTGGGCAATCGTATAGCCGCCGTCGGCGCGCTTGCGAAAGGCGTAGCGGCTGGCGCCCACGGCCAGCTCCGGGCCACTGGCCATAGGCGCTGTGCGCAGCACCGAGGCCACCACCTTGAGTTGTGGCAGGCGCAGGCCAAGGTTGGCGCAGAACAGCGTCGACCAGGCGCCACCGGCCAGCACCACGCTGCTGCAGTTCAGACGGCCACGTTCGCTGTACAGACCGGTGACCTTGCCCGCTGCGATATCCAGGCCGCGCACCGCACAGCCGGTGACGATGCGTGCGCCCAGGCGTTGTGCGGCGCGGGCGATCACGGCACTGGCGCGGTGCGGTTCGGCGCGGCCATCGCTGGGTGTATGCAGCGCGCCGCTCCAGCCGGCAGCGGCGCCTTCGGGCATCACCCGCAGCAGCTCTTTGCCTTCCAGCAGCCGCGCGTGCACGCCATGGGCGCTGGCGGCCTGCAGCCAATCGGCCTGCTGTTGCAACTGGCGCGGGTTTTCGCAGGCGTAGAGCACGCCGCTACGGCGAAAACCCAGGTCTTCGCCAAGCTGCGTCTGCCAGGCATCCCACAGGTGCAGGCTGGCCATGGCCAGGGGGATTTCGGCCAGGTCGCGGCCCATGCTGCGGCACCAGCCCCAGTTGCGCGAGGATTGCTCGGCGCCGATCAGGCCCTTTTCCAGCAGTGTCACGGCGATACCGCGACGGGCCAGCCAATAGGCGGTGCTGACGCCGATGATGCCGCCGCCGATGATGGCCACTTCGGTGCTTTCCGGCAGCCTGTCACTGGCCACCTGTTCGATCTGCGGATACATGCACGTTCTCCAGGGTAGGGTGCGCTGCGCGCACCGAAGGAAGGTGCAGCGAGCATGCCCAGGCCGCAGGGGCGTGCAATTTGCATCGCGCTGGCCAGCCTTCTTTTATCAGCATGTGAGAAATGCCATGAGTGGTACCCAGACCCTGGAGCGGGCCTTTCTGCTGTTGCGCGCCATCGCTGCGACCGGCCAGCAGGGCGCTAGCCTGGACGAACTGCGTGCTGCGCTTGGCTGCTCGCAGGCCACCACCTACCGGCTGCTGCAGTATCTGCGTCGCCAGGGCTTCGTGCGCGCCGCGCCGCAACGCGGGCGCTACGTGCTGGGCTACGAACTGTTCGCCCTCGGTGCCCAGGCCGGCAATGCCAGCGCCTTGCGTGAGCGGGCGCGGCCGGTGCTGTTGCGTCTGGCGCAGCGCTTCGGCGATAGCTTCTTTCTACTGGTGGCAGACGGTCATCAGGTGCTGTGCCTGGACATGCTGGCCGGCGCACTGCCGGTGCAGAGCTACAGCGGCGCGGTGGGTGGGCGTATCCCCATGGGTGTCGGCCAGGCCTCGCAGGTGCTGCTGGCCTGGCTCGGGCGCTGCGAGCGCAATGAGATCCTCGCCCACAACGCCGCCACGTTGCGCCTGGACTATGGCCTGGAGGTAGAGCGCGTCGCCGCCAGCCTGCCCAGCGTGAAACGCCTGGGCTACGCCAGCGGCCTGGTGGACAAACGCCTGCCGGGCTACACCGGCCTGGCGGTGCCAATCCTCGATGGCGATGGCCAGCCGCTGGGCGCCCTCAGTTGTGCACTGGCGCGCCCGCGCATGACCGATGCCCGGCGTCAGGCGCTGGCGCAGGCCATGCAGGAAGAGGCGCAACGTCTGGTGAGCGACGCGTTCGGCGCTGCCAGAAGCTGAGCCGGGGCTCGGCTCAGGCTAGCAGGCCGTTGAAAAACGTAAGCGAGGCAGGCAAGACAAGGCAAAAACAGCCGAAAAAGCGCAGTTTACGCGCTGTAAATGAGCATTTTGAGGCTGTTTTTAACGCAGTATTGCCAACGCAGGTAGTTTTTCAACAGCCTGCTAGTGCGTCGCTTCGGCCTGGGCGAACACTTCCTTGGCGGCAGCCAGGCCATTGAGGGCAGCGGGAAAGCCGGCATAGACCGCCATCTGCATGATGGTTTCGACGACTTCGGCGCGGCTCACGCCCACGTTGAGCGCGCCCTGGATATGCACCTTGAGTTGCGGGGCGGCATTGCCCAGTGCCGTGAGCGCCGCGACCACGGCGATTTCCCGGCTCTTCAGATCCAGCCCAGGCCGGGAGTAGATGTCGCCGAAGGGGAATTCGATCAGGTAGCGGGCAAAGTCCGGAGCGATGTCGCTCAGACTCTCCAGCACGGCTTCACCGGCGTGGCCGTCTATTTCTCTGAGTTTGGCCAGCCCACGTTCATAACGGTCTTGGGGATTCATCGTCAGCTCCTTCAGGGGTGGGTGTGGGCGACGCCAGGGCTAGTTCCAGCGAGCGGTAATGCTCGATCTTTGCCTGCAAGGCCTGCGCGGCGCGGTGCATTGCCTCGATCTCGGCAAGCACATCGGTCAGGTGGCCCTCCAGCATCAGGCGACGCTCCTTCACCGTGGAGTCGCCGGCGCCACGCAGTGTCGCGAAGGTCTGCATCTTGCCGATCGGCATGCGCGTGGTGCGCAAGCGCAGCAGGAATTCGATCCAGGCCATGTCCGCTGTCGCATAGCGTCGTTGCCCTCCAGCGGCTCGAGCGACCGCCGAGATCAGGCCGATGCGCTCGTAATAACGCAGGGTGTGCGCCGTCAGGCCGGTACGTCTGGCGACTTCATCGATGCTCAGGTGTGATTTCATGGAGCGATCCTAAGGTCTGTTGACGTTTCGCGCCGAAACGCCAACAGACCTTAGAGGTTGGAGCGCACTCTAAGTCAATGAATTTTGCAGCCTGATGTTCACCCGCGCTGCCGTGGCCCGCTCTTCGGGCTGGCCGAGTTTCTTTCGCCAGGCTCGGCGAGGGCAGGTCGATGCTGGATGCCATTGCCGGCGGCGCTGAGCAGCAGGTTCGATCTCTTACCGATTGCCTGCCGGCACGCGCAGGAAGCGCTTGCGAAAGGCGGCCGGCGAGATGCCGACCCGCTGGCAGAACAGGCGGCGGAAGGAGTTGCTGTCCTCGTAGCCCACGCGGCTGGTGATGGTCTCGAAGCTCTGCCGGGTGGTTTCCAGCAGCTCCTTGGCCTTTTCCAGGCGCAAGGCCTGCAGATAGGCCAGCGGCGTATGGCCGGTGGCTTCCTTGAAGCGGCGCTTGAAGTTGCGCACGCCGAAGCCGAAGCGTGCGGCCAGTTCGTCGATGCCGCAGGGCTCGGCGAAGTGCGCTTCCATCCAGTCCTGCACGCGCAGGATCGCTTCGTCGCCATGGCCGCGTGGCATCGACCAGCTTATGTAGACCGACTGCTCGCTGCGCACGTTGTCGATCAGCAGGTAGCGGCTGCACTGCTGCGCCAGCTCGCGCGAGGCGAAGCGACGGATCAGGTGCAGCAGCAGATCCATCGCCGCACTGGCGCCGGCGCTGGTGATCAGCCGGCCGTCTTCGCAGAGGATGCGCCGTTCGTCCACACGAACCTTGGGGTAGCGGCGCCGCAGCAGGTCGGCGAAGGCCCAGTGGGTGGTGGCTTCGACACCATCGAGCAGGCCCGCTTCGGCGAGCATGAAGGTGGCGGTGCACATCGAGGCGACGACCGCGCCTTGCTCATGTTGACGGCGCAGCCAGTCACGATAGTGCCCGAAGGCAGGTAGTGCCTCGCGCAGGCTGAAGAGAAAGCCGGGGATCAGTACCAGGTCGGTGTGCTCTACAGCATCCAGCGCCATGTCCACCGGCATGGCTCGACCCTGTGCGCTGGACACCGGCTGCCCGTCCAGCGAGGCCAGGCTGAGGGTGAAGGGCGCTGCGGCCGGCAGGGCGAAGCGATTGGCCGCATCCAGCACTTCCAGGGCAAGGGCGGCACTGGCCAGCGAGCTGTGTTCGGCCAGAATCAGGGTGATGTGCATGAAGGCGCTCTTGCGTAAATGGCATGCTATTAGTCATTTCTGCATCTACTCTACCGCAAGCCTCCTACTTAGAGTGCGGCACCCATTATTCAAACAGGTGTTTGTCGTATGAACCTATGGTTTCGCCTTCTGCTGATGTTGCTGCGCCGCCCCTGGCGCAGGCCGGTGCCAGGGCTCGCCACCACCGTGGTACGCATGCGGGTCTGGCCGCTGGATCTGGACTTCAATCGGCACGTCACCAACGGTCGCTACTTCACCCTGGCCGATGTCGGGCGCATGGATTACGTGTTGCGCAGTGGCGCCTTTCGCGTGGCCCTGCGCCACCGCGCGCTGCCCATAGTCGGTGACGTATGGGGCAAGTTCCGCCGCGAGCTGAAGCTGTTCGAGCGTTTCGAGGTTCACACGCGCATGCTCGGTTGGGACGACAAGTGGAGCTTCGTCGAGCATCGCTTCGTCAAGGATCAGCGGGTAATCGCCGTGGTGATCATGCGCGGGCTGTTCCGTGGGCCGAAGGGCAATGTCGCGCCTGCCGAATTCGCCCGTGAGCTGGGCCTGGACGAGCAGTCACCGGCGTTGCCCGATTGGCTGCAGCAGTGGTCGGCCAGTTGCGACGGGATGAGCCAGCAACTGCGGGAAACCGAGCGCCCATGAGCGCCGCTGCTCAGTCCGTCCCGTAGTTCATGATCGACAGCAGGCGGATCGGCACCTTCACCAGCTTCTCTGGCCCGTGCGGCACTTCGCCGTCGAAGGTCAGGCTGTCACCGGCCTGCATCTGATAGAGCTGGTTGCCGTGGCGGTAGACCAGCTCGCCTTCGAGCAGGTGGAGGAACTCGGTGCCAGGATGGGCGAAGGTGGGGAACTCCTCGCTGGCGTCGTCCATGCTCACCATATAGGCCTCGAAGCTCTTCTTCGGCCCACGGGTATGGTTGAGCAACTGGTAGGTGTGGCCCTTGTCAGTGCCGCGACGCACCACTTCCAGGCCTTCGCCAGCCTTCACCAGCAAGGCGCCGCCGCCTTGCTGGTCGTACTGGCTGAACAGCTTGGACATGGGCATGCCCAGCACGTCGCACAGGCGGCTGAGAGTATCGAGGCTGGTGGAGACCTGGGCATTCTCGATCTTGCTTAGCATGCCCTGGCTGATACCGGCGATGCGCGCCACATCGGCGATCTTCAGCTCCTGGGCCTGACGCTGGCGGCGAATCTGCATGCCCAGGTATTGCTCGAGCTTGAGGCGGGGTGGCGGTTCGGGAATGGTCGTCATACAGGCCTATTTCTTCTAAGAATAAAAAGTTCGCACCAGGAATGTGCGGGATGCCTTGCTTCGGTGCGTTTTTCGTTCGGAACTTTCCTCGTATGAAAGCATTTTTCCTTCCCATATAGAAGAAAGACGCGGGCTGTGGCCAGGCATGGCGTCAGGGTGGTCAGTTGGCAAGCTGCTTGCATTTCTTTTGGGGAAATTAAAATTCCCCAGCGGAATAATGGCGACGCCAGCGGAGGCCCCAACCATGTTGCCCAGCGAAACCCAGAAAATCATCGACCAGCACGGCATCAAGTACGTGCTGGCTCAGTTCGTCGATATCCACGGTGCGGCCAAGACCAAGTCGGTGCCGGTCGCGGGCCTCGAGGCGGTGGCCGAGGAGGGCGCCGGCTTCGCCGGGTTCGCCATTTGGGGCATGGGCATGGAGCCGCACGGCCCGGACTTCATGGCCCGTGGCGATCTTTCCACGCTGATGCCGGTGCCCTGGCAGCCGGGCTATGGCCGCGTGGTGTGCATCGGCCATGTCCATGGCCAGCCCTGGCCCTACGACACCCGCTATGTGTTGCAGCAGCAGGTGGCGCGCCTGAGCGAGCGTGGCTGGACGCTGAATACCGGGCTGGAGCCGGAGTTCAGCCTGTTTCGCCGCGATGCCGAGGGCAAACTGTGCCCGGTGGATGCCAGCGACAAGCTGGAGAAGCCCTGCTACGACTACAAGGGCCTGTCGCGTTCGCGCGCCTTTCTGGAAAAACTCACCGAGTCGCTGCAGCCGGTGGGCTTCGACATCTACCAGATCGACCATGAGGACGCCTGCGGCCAGTTCGAGATCAACTACACCTACAGCGATGCCATGGAGTCGGCAGATCGCTTCACCTTCTTCCGCATGGCCGCCGGCGAGATCGCCAACGACCTGGGCATGATCTGCTCGTTCATGCCCAAGCCGGATCCGCGCCGCGCCGGCAACGGCATGCACTTCCACCTGTCGATCGGCAATGGCACCAGCAAGAACCTCTTCCATGACGCCAATGACCCGAGCGGCATGGGCCTGTCCAAGCTGGCCTATCACTTCCTCGCCGGCCTGCTGGCCCATGGCCCGGCGCTGTGCGCCTTCGCCGCGCCGACGGTGAATTCCTACAAGCGCCTGGTGGTCGGTCGCTCTCTGTCCGGTGCGACCTGGGCGCCGGCCTTCATCGCCTACGGCGACAACAATCGCTCGGCGATGCTACGCATCCCTTATGGGCGCATCGAGTTCCGCCTGCCGGATGCCGGCTGCAATCCCTACCTGGTCACCGCCGCGATCATCGCCGCCGGCCTCGACGGCATCGACCGCCAGCTCGAGCCGGGCGCGCCCTGCAACGAGAATCTCTACAACCTGAGCCTGGATGAGATCGCCGCACGCGGCATCAAGACCCTGCCGCAGTCGCTCAAGGAAGCCTGCGACGCGCTGCAAGCCGACTCGTTGTTCCGTGAAGTGCTGGGCGCGGAGGTGGTCGACGAGTTCCTCAAGCTCAAGCGCATGGAATGGGTCGAGTACAGCCGCCACGTCTCCGACTGGGAGATCGAGCGTTACACCGAATTCTTCTGAAGCGCCAAGCCACAAGCTTCGAGCCGCAAGCAAAGCGGTGCGAAGCTTGGCACGGCGTCCGTATCAACTCGGTCAGCTTGCCGCTTGAGGCTTGCAGCTACCGAACGCAGTGAGGACTGCTCTTATGTGTGGAATCGTAGGTCTGTACCTGAAGAACCCGGCGCTGGAGAGTCAGCTCGGCGCGCTCTTCGAGCCCATGTTGCTGGCCATGACCGACCGTGGCCCGGACAGCGCCGGCTTCGCCATCTACGGCGACGAGGTGAGCGACGGCTGGATCAAGCTGACCCTGCAAAGCACCAGCGCCGGCTATGACTTCAAGGCTCTGATGGGCGAGCTGGAGGGCCGTCTGGGCTGCTCGCTGGACTGGTTCCAGAACGCCAGCGCCGCCGTGCTCAAGACCAATGCCGATGAAGCGGCGGTACGTGCCGTGCTGGCTGAGCTGGCACCGAGCGTACGGGTGATGAGCGTCGGCCAGAGCATCGAGATCCTCAAGGGCATGGGGTTGCCCAAGGACATCGCCGAGCGCTTCTCGCTGGCGAAGATGCAGGGCAGCCACATCATCGGCCACACCCGCATGGCCACCGAGAGTGCGGTGACCATGGAAGGCAGCCACCCGTTCTCCACCGGCCAGGATCTGTGCCTGGTGCATAACGGCTCGTTGTCCAACCACTTCCGTCTGCGCCAGGAGCTGCGCCGCCACGGCATCGAGTTCGAGACCGAGAACGACACCGAGGTCGCCGCTGGCTACCTTACCTGGCGCCTGCGCCAGGGCGATTCGCTCAAGCAAGCGCTCGACCATTCGCTGGAAGATCTCGACGGCTTCTTCACCTTCGCCATCGGCACCCGCGATGGCTTCGCGGTGATCCGCGACCCCATCGCCTGCAAGCCGGCGATCCTCGCCGAGACCGACGACTACGTGGCCATGGCCTCCGAGTACCAGGCCCTGTCGACCCTGCCGGGTATCGACAAGGCCAAGGTGTGGGAGCCGGAGCCGGCGACCATGTATATCTGGGAACGCAGCGCCTGATTTCGCGAATTGGAGACCGAACCATGAAAACCATCGACCTTTCCAGCGCCACCGTGCGCGACCTGAATCAGGCGCTGCACGAGCAAGCCAAGACCCTCACCGAGCGCGAGTGGGTGGTGAGCAACCCGGGTGGCAAGCACAACCTCGCCGTGGGCCTGAACGAAGCGCTGAGCGTGGAGATCGACGGCCACGCCGGCTACTACTGCGCCGGCATGAACCAGAAGGCCAGCGTCACCGTGCATGGCAACGTCGGTGTCGGCGTGGCCGAGAACATGATGAGCGGCATGGTGCGCATCAAGGGCAGCGCCTCGCAGTCGGCCGGCGCCACCGCCCATGGTGGCCTGCTGGTGATCGAAGGCGACGCCGGCGCGCGCTGCGGCATCTCGATGAAGGGTGTGGACATCGTGGTCGGCGGCAACATCGGCCATATGAGCTGCTTCATGGGCCAGGCGGGCAGGCTCGTCGTATGCGGCGATGCCGGTGATGCGCTGGGCGATTCGCTCTACGAGACGCGCATCTACGTCAAGGGCAGGGTCAAGTCGCTGGGTTCGGATTGCATCGAGAAGGACATGCGCCCCGAGCATCTGGAAGAACTGGCCGAACTGCTCAACCGCGCCGGCTTCGACGAAGACCCGGCCAGCTTCAAACGCTACGGCTCGGCCCGTCAGCTGTACAACTTCAAGGTGGACAACGCTTCGGCGTACTGATCCCGCAGCGTCTGGTGCGCGTAGCGCACCCTACCGATTACCGAGGCCCGTAGGGTGCGCTATGCGCACCATCGCCCGAAGAGGAATTTGCAATGAGCGAAAAAATCACCCCGGTGCTGCGCGAGTCCGCCACCTTCGACCGTCTGTCCATCCAGGAAATCCAGCGTGCCGCCGAAACCGGCATCTATGACATTCGCGGCGGCGGCACCAAGCGCAAGCTGCCGCACTTCGACGACCTGCTGTTGCTCGGCGCCTCCATGTCGCGCTACCCGCTGGAAGGCTACCGCGAGAAATGCGGCACCGACGTGGTGCTGGGCAACCGCTTCGCCAAGAAGCCGATCCACCTGAAGATTCCGGTGACCATCGCCGGCATGAGCTTCGGTGCGCTGTCGGCCCAGGCCAAGGAAGCCCTCGGTCGTGGCGCCAGCATCGCCGGCACCAGCACCACCACCGGCGACGGTGGCATGACCCCGGAAGAGCGTGGTCAGTCGCAGCACCTGGTCTATCAGTACCTGCCGTCGCGCTACGGCATGAACCCGGATGACCTGCGCAAGGCCGATGCCATCGAGATCGTCCTCGGCCAGGGCGCCAAGCCGGGCGGCGGTGGCATGCTGCTGGGCATGAAGGTCACCGAGCGCGTCGCCGGCATGCGTACCCTGCCGATTGGCGTCGACCAGCGCAGCGCCTGCCGTCACCCGGACTGGATCGGCCCGGACGACCTGGCGATCAAGATTGCCGAACTGCGCGAAATCACCGACTGGGAAAAACCCATCTACGTCAAGATCGGCGCCAGCCGCCCCTACTACGACGTCAAGCTGGCGGTGAAGTCCGGTGCCGACGTGATCGTCCTCGACGGCATGCAGGGCGGTACTGCCGCGACTCAGGAAGTGTTCATCGAGCACGTCGGCATTCCTATTCTCTCGGCCATTCCACAAGCCGTGCAGGCCCTGCAGGAGATGGACATGCACCGCAAGGTGCAACTGATCGTCTCCGGTGGCATCCGTACCGGCGCCGACGTGGCCAAGGCCATGGCCATGGGCGCCGATGCCGTGGCCATCGGCACCGCCGCGCTGATCGCCCTCGGTGACAACCATCCGCGCCTGGACGAGGAGCTGAAGGCCATCGGTTCGGCCGCCGGTTTCTATGACGATTGGCAGAACGGCCGCGACCCGGCGGGCATCACCACTCAGGATCCGGAGCTGGCCAAGCGCCTCGATCCGGTGGCCGCCGGTCGCCGCCTGGCCAACTACCTGCGCGTGCTGGTGCTGGAGGCGCAGACCATGGCCCGCGCCTGCGGCAAGTCGCACCTGCACAACCTCGACCCCGAGGATCTGGTGGCGCTGACCGTGGAGGCCGCCGCCATGGCCCGCGTACCGCTGGCCGGCACCAACTGGGTGCCGGGACAGGTGCAATACTGAGGCGCCATGCGCTCATCCAATCGCCAATGAATTCGCTCCTACGCAGGCACGGTAGGAGCGGATTTATCCGCGAAACTAGATTGTCAGCGGCTCTTGGGGGGCGATTCGTGCCGCCAGCGTCATGCCGGTTTGCCGGGCTCTGCTTGGCCACGCTTGCGCTTGGGGTTGCTGCCGCGTCTTGGCTTGGCATAGACGGCAGGTTTTTCTCCCAGCGAGGGCACAACAGGCACGGCCGGGGCCTGGCTCAGCCCCAGGCGCAGGCCGAACTTACGCAGGATGCCATCCAGGGTGTTGAGGGTGGGATTACCCTTGTCCGTCTCGATCTGATACAGCGCGCGGCTCGACAAGCCGCACATGCTGGCGAAGCTTTCCTGATCCAATCCTGTCACTTCCACGCGCAGCCGGCGGATCGCCGTGCCGAGGCTTTGTTCGCCGCTGAGCTGGCGTTGCAGGATGTCTTCGAGCAACTGCTTGCGTTGTTCGTGGCTGATGGTTCTCATCGCAGTCCCCACTCGGCCAGGCGTTTGTCCAGATTGTTCAGTGGAATGGAGGGCGCCTTGCGCACCTCGGCTGGCAACTCGGTCAGCAGATCCGGTAGCGCGCGGAAATGCTCGGCGGCTTCGCGCAATCTCTGGAACAGCGTATCGGCGTCGAGCCGGTCGGCGAAATAGTTGCAGATCGTCCGCCAGTCCGGGTTACCCAGATGCTCCGCTTGCCACTTGGTCGCGCGGGTGATGCCTTCTGGGTCGAGCACCATGGGCGCCAGGTCATAGATGGGCGCCAGCTCGAAGCGTTGTGCATGCCTGAGGATGGCCATATTGCGCCCGTGGTTGTCGGAGTTGCCGAGGATGCGGTTGAGCAGATCGCGGCGCAGGTATTCGAGAATCAGTGCCTCCACTTCGTCATCCTGGCCGTTGCTGCGCCACAGTTGCATCAGGCGGGCGAGGACATCCTCGTGTCTCATGCGCGAACCCGGAATGCAGTTGCCACACAGCGAGTAGACCGACTCCATGGCGATTCTGCGCACCCTGCCGTTGTCGATCTGCCGGTCGAAGCGTGGCATCCACAAGCTGGGTCTCTGCGCTTCTTCGAGTGCCAAGCCATCCATGGACAGCGTGTCGAGGCCCAACTGGGCGATGGCCCGATAGTAATGGTACTCGGCGCGCAGAATGTTCTTGTCGCGCTCGCTGACCTGATTGCGCGCGAACTTCACCAGCCAATGGCGCTGGGTCAGCTCGTCGGCCAGCATGGCATCGGCGTGCAACGCACCGTGGTGATCCTCGCTCATGAGCAATTTGGGCGCCTCGCCCTGTGCCCCCGTGGCGCCACCCAGAGCGGCCCCGGTTTCGTAGGCGTATTCGAGAAAGTCGTTGCTGCGCTCCACGATGTCCTGACGGGCAAAGGCTTCCCGGCGTGAGACAGGCAAGTGCTCGTAGGCTTCCTTGATGCGCAGATGGCCGACTGGCGCGGGTGTACAGCGCCCCAGCAGAAAGAGATCCATGTCCAGGTCAGCGGGCTTTTCGCTGCCGAAACGGGCGATCAGCGATCTGCGCGCGGCCCCCGCCGGGATGATGTCGTAGACGAAGGGGGGGTAGCCTGTGCTGTCGACCGGGTTCCAGCTCAACGGGAGATTGACGCTGACGGCAGGCTCGAGCGGTGTTTCCATGTGCTCGAGGAAGTCGAGCAGATAGGGCTGCTCATACGCCACGCTGCAGGGCGATGCCTGAGAGCGCAGGGGGGCGTCGACGGTCAGGGTCATGGCGTCGTGCCAATGCCCATCAAGATAGGTCTGGATCGTGAGCTGTGCGGCCATGATGGGAGCTGCTGATCAGATTTATGATGCGGGTTAATTTAGGTTTCTTGAGCTATATAGGCAATATAGTTCTGATTAAAGGTCGATTTAGGTTGTTTTTCAGTATTTTAATGCTGATTTATGTCTGTTATTTGCCTGATGGATGCACGATCCAATGAAATTCGCGGCAGGCACGGCACTGCAGTGGGGGATTCGACTCTATGGATGATTCCTTACCGCTTCGTCCAACTCCTGCCATACGAGCGTCTTCAATTGGATAACAACCATCACGACCGGCGTAATGCCCTCTCTCTGGACTGGCTGAATTTCTTCCTCGCCGATGTGCGCGACGGCCTGGGGCCATACCTGGCGATCTACCTGCTGGCCGTGCACAAGTGGGAGCCGGCCAGCATTGGGCTGGTGATGAGCCTGGCGGGTGTCAGCGCGCTGCTGACGCAGACACCGGCTGGTGCCCTGGTCGACAGGACGAAGGCGAAAAGGGCGGTGGTAGCCGCTGCCGCGCTGGTGGTCACCGGCAGTTGCCTACTGTTGCCCTGGCTGACCTCGTTTGGCTGGGTGGCCGTGACCCAGACCATCAGCGCCATCGCCGGCTCGGTCTTTGCCCCGGCCATTGCCGCGATTTCCCTGGGCATCACCGGGCCGCGTGCTTTCACCGGCCGCATTGGGCGCAACGAGAGCTTCAACCATGCCGGCAATGCCTGTGCCGCGCTGCTGGCCGGCGGTTTTGCCTATTTGTTCGGCCCGGTGGCGGTGTTCTATCTGATGGCGGCGATGACGGTCGGCAGCATCGTCGCCGTCAGCCGGGTGTCGGCTCGCGCCATCGATCATGAAGTGGCCCGTGGTTTCGTACCGACTTTGCCCCATGAGCAGGCCTCCGGCTGGCGCGTGCTGCTGGGCAACCGGCCATTGCTGATATTCGCGTTGTGCTGCGCGCTGTTTCACCTGGCCAACGCTGCCATGTTGCCGCTGGTCAGCCAGAAGCTGTCGGAGGTCAATTTGCAGATGGCCACGCCGCTGACCTCGGCCTGTATCGTCGCCGCGCAACTGGTGATGGTGCCGATGGCCATGCTGGTGGGGCTCAAGGCTGATCGCTGGGGGCGCAAGCCGCTATTGCTGGCAGGCTTTCTGATTCTGCCGCTGCGCGGTGCGCTCTATACCCTGTCCGACGATCCCTACTGGCTGGTGGCCGTGCAGTTGCTCGACGGCATTGGCGCCGGTCTGTTCGGCGCGCTGTTGCCCATCGTGGTCAAGGATCTGACCCAGGGCACCGGGCGCTTCAACGTCAGCCTCGGGGCGCTGTCCACGGCGTTCGGCCTTGGCGCCGCGCTGAGTCCCGGCCTCGCTGGGTTGGTGGTGCAGGGCGCCGGCTACGATGCGGCGTTTCTGACCCTGGCCGGTATCGCCGCGCTGGCTTTCCTGCTGCTGTGGCTGGGGATGCCGGAAACTCGTGAGGCGAGAGTCATCGCCGACCAGAAGGAGCCCGCCGTGGTTCCAGGCGAGACGCTCGGCTAGTCGAGCTGGCGTGCCATGACCAGGGTGCGCTCGTCGCCGTCTATGACTTCACGCAATACCGTGAAACCGAGCTGCCGATAGAAACCCTGGGCTGTCAGCGAGGAGGGAACAAGCAGTTCGCTGACGCCTTGCTCGCGGGCGAGCCGCTCCAATGCCAGCATGAGCCTGCGCCCGATGCCTTGGCCTTGTCTGTCCGGTGCGACGAAGACCGATCTCACCACCTGCCCGTCGAGGCTGGCGGTGCCGAGCACCTGCTGATCCCTCGTGGCAACCAGAACCTGGCGGGTGGCGACCAGCCTTTCGACTTGCTCGGCAGTGAAGTTCTGCGCCACCTTGGCGATCACGTCTGGGCTGTAATCCCTGGCATTGCTGATGCGCAGGGCTGCGACGATGACGCTGCTGATGGCGGGGGCATCAGTTGGCTGTGCGGCACGGATCTCGACGGTCATTTCGTCTGCTCGTCCTCCAGGCTTCCCGGTTCGTTCACTAGCGGAAACGGTTGGTCTCGATAGGCCGGGGCTCTCAGGCTGAACCATAGCCTGTGATGGTAATGCGGCGCCATCTCTCGGGTGAGCTGCGTACGAGTGCTTTACTTCCATCAATGGTTCTCTTAATTTGGAACTGGTCATTTCCAATTGAGCAGTGCCATGACCTTGTCTTCGCCTTCATCGAGACCCGCTCGCCCGCGTGGTCGGCCACGCGAGTTCGATCTGCACAGCGTGCTGGATCAGGCCGTGCGCGTGTTCAGCGAGCGTGGCTACCACGGCACCTCGATCAGCGATCTGGCGCATGCCACAGGGCTGGCTCAGGGCAGTCTGTACAAGGCCTTCAAGGACAAGCAGGCCATCTTCCTCGCTGCCTTCGAGCACTATCGCGCGCAACGCAGCGAACAGCTGCGCCAGGCGATGGGCGAGCAGGGCACTGGCCTGGAGCGGCTGCGGCGGGTGCTGGTGTTCTACGCCGACTCCGCGCAGGGCGCCCAGGGCCGGCAAGGCTGTCTGGTGGTCGGCAGCATCGCCGAACTGTCGACCTTCCCCGCGCCGGTTGCACGGCATATCCAGAGAGCGCTCAAGCGCAACGAGACCTTGCTGGCCGATCTGCTCCGGCAGGGTCAGGAGGATGGCTCCGTTGCTTCTCATGTGGATATCGAGGCCAGTGCTCGCACCCTGTTGTGCCTGGCTCAGGGCATGCGTCTGGTGGGCAAGGCGGGGCGCACTCGGGCAGCCATGCATAGCGTGGTGGATGCGGCGTTGACCATGCTGCGTTGATTTTTTCTTTATTTAGGAATCGAACGATTCCGATTTGTGGAGGTGCTTATGAACATCGCTTTTCTCGGGCTCGGTACCATGGGCTTGCCGATGGCGGCCAATCTGCTGGCTGCCGGTCATGCCGTACGCGGCTGGAACCGCTCACCAGCCCCTACGCAGAAACTGGCTGAGCAGGGCGGCATGATCGCGCTGACGCCTGCCGAGGCGGTGGAGGGCGTGGACGTACTGATCTCGATGCTGGCAGACGACGCAGCCACGCGCGCCACGCTATTGGACAAGGAGGCACTGGCCGCGCTCAAGCCCGGCGCCATTCACCTCAACATGGCGACCATCTCCGTCGCTCTGGCGATCGAACTGGCGGCGCTGCATCAGGCGCGCGGGGTCGAGTACATCGCCGCTCCGGTGCTCGGTCGGGTGAACGTGGCCGAAGCAGGGCAGCTCAACATCCTGGCGGCTGGCCCGCGCGCGGCGTTGCTGGCAGCACAGCCATTGTTCGACGTGCTGGGGCAGAAGACCTGGGTGTTGGGTGAGCGGCCCGAGCAGGCCAATGCCGCCAAGCTGGCGGTGAATTTCATGATCGCCAGTGCCATCGGCACCATGGGCGAGGCTGCGGCCCTGGCTCAGGGACACGGGGTGGCCAAGGCGGAGTTTCTCGAACTGATCACCTCGACTCTGTTCGCCGCGCCTGTCTACAAAGGTTATGGCCAGGCCATCGCCGATGAACGCTTCGAGCCCGCCGGTTTCAAGCTGGCACTGGGCTTGAAGGATGTGCGCCTGGCGCTGGAGGCAGCGGAGCAGGCCAACGTGCCGTTGCCCTTGGCCAGCACGCTGCGCGATGCCCATATCGAGAGCCTGGCGCATGGCGAGGGGCATCTGGATTGGGCCGCGCTGTCACGTACGGCCGCCCGGCGCGCCGGGCAGGAGTGAAACGCCAGGCTCTGGCCGGCACGTCAAGCAAGGCCAGAGCCTGAGAGTCGATCAGTTTACCTTGAAGCGCCCCACCAACTGCTGCTGATGATCGGCCAGGCTGGCCAACTCGCGACTGGTCACGGCGGTCTGTTCGGCGGCGGCGCTGACCTGGATGACCAGGTCGTTGATGTCGTTGACGTTGCGGTTGATCTCTTCCGACACCAGGCTCTGCTCCTCGGCGGCGGAGGCCACCTGGATGTTGCGGTCGCTGATGCTGGCGATGCCATCGGCGATCTGCACCAGCAGTTCGCCGGCCTTGACCACGTTGCCGGCGCTGGCCTGCGCCTTGTCGAGGGTTTCCTGCATGGAACTGGCGGCGCGGTCCGAGCCGCTCTGCAGGTTGCTGATCATCTGCTGGATGCTGACGGTGGAGTCCTGGGTCTTCTGCGCCAGTTGCCGTACCTCGTCGGCGACCACGGCAAAACCTCGGCCCTGTTCGCCGGCACGGGCCGCTTCGATGGCGGCGTTCAGGGCCAGCAGGTTGGTCTGTTCGGCAACGCCGCGGATAACGTCGAGCACCGAGGAGATGGCATCGCTCTCTTTCTTCAGCTCGATGATGATCCGTGCGGTCTGCTCGGCCTGGGTCGACAGGGCCTGCACCAGGCGCACGGTGTTCTCGATCTCGCTCTTGCCCTGCAGGGTATCGTCGTTGACCTGGCGCGACATCTCGGCCGCTTCGGTGGTGCTGCGGGCCACGTCCCTGACCGTGGCGCTCATCTCGTTGATGGCGGTGGCCACCTGATCGGTGCCCTGGCGCTGCTGGGCCACGTTCTGGCTGGTCTGCAGAGCGGCAGTCGAGGACTCTTCGGCAGCGGTGGCCACCTGTGCTGCGGTGCCGCCGATTTCCTGGATCACGTCCTTGATCTGCTGCGCCATGTTGTCGAGGTTATGGGCGATCACGCCGAACTCGTCGCGGCCATCGTAATGGGTATGGGCCGTGAGGTCGCGTTTCGACAAGGCGACCAGGGTGTCGTTGAGGTCGCTGACGGCTGATTGGATATTGCGGATGATCAGGTAGGACAGCAGCACCACTGCAGCCAGTACCCCGAGTATGGCGCCGATGGTCAGCCACAGACTGCGTGCGGCTTCCTCATAGGCGTGCGCGGCGAGGGCGCCGACGTTCTGGCTCAGCTCGTTTTCCACCTGCACCATGAGGTCTATGCGCGCGGTGGAGAGCTGGAACCAGTCGGCTGGTTTGACGTTCAGCGCTTCACCCAGGGGCGTTTCCAGGGCGGTGCTGCGCATAGCGATCGCGGCCAGCGCGTCGGGTTGCTGCAGGGCCTCGTCGAGATGGCGCTTGAACTCCACTGCCGCCCTGCGCTGGAAGGCATCCTGATAGGCCATGAACTCGCCGATGTTGTGGCTCAGGCGTGAGAGCAACTCGGCATCGATCTGGTTGCGGCTGTAGGCCAGGCCCAGCAAGGCACGTTCACGGCCGGCACGCTCCTTCATCTCCACGAACTGGTTGAGTGCGCCGAGGGCGCGCAGGATCTGCGGCTCGCTGACACGGGCCTCCAGCGACTGGGTGTAGCCGATCAATGCCTTGATCAACGCGGTATAGCGGGTGCCGGATTCGCTGCTGTCGATCGATTGACCATCGACCTGCTGGCGCAAGGCACCGATCGCAGCGAGGTCTTTCATGACCTGTTCCAGGCCTGCGCTGGCATCCGCCGACAGGCCTTGCATCTGCTTGGCTGCGGCATCGCTGTCGAGGCGAAACTGCTTCAGCGCGTCGCCCATGGCTGTCCCTTTGCTGCCCAGGAACACGCCGCTGGCACCCCGCTCGCGCTGCAGGGCGGTAACCACCTTGCTGATTTTCTGCGCGGTCTCGATGGCGCGCACGGTGTGCTTCATCTCGCTCAGCGTCTGGTATTTGCCGGCGACGTACACGGCAGAGAAGGCCAGGAAGCCGAACAAGGGAAATATGAGTATGAGCAGGAGTTTCACGCTCAACGGGGCATTCTTGACCATCTTCATGAACCTATCATCTGGATTGAGGTGTAGCGGGCGAGGGCAGGCCAAGGGTTCGCGGCCATGCGGGCATGCGGGGCGTGTGCCCCGTTGCCGGCGGAGGTGTTGCTGTGCTGGGTTGCATCTGCTTTCGACATGGGGGTATCGGTCGTCCTGACGTGCGTCTGGTTCAGGCGCTTCCCGAGGCGCGGGTGCGCTCTCGAGTCTCTCCTATGAACAGCTCATCGTGCGCTGGGCGGGTTTCTTTAGCGAAGCCTGCCCAGCGGTCTGGCAAGCCGCAATCGTGCAAAGGTCGAACGAGCCGGTAGCGCTAGGGCGAGGCACCCGTTCCGCTTGCCGACATGCTCAAGGGTGAGATTAGACACAATCGCCCAGTGTGCCTTGACGAGGGGCAATGAAGCGTCGTTCTACCCGCAGTAGCGGGTAAATGTCAGGAGGCCTTCAGGCAACTGTGTCGCGCGCTGAGCTCAGCCGACCTGAGCCTCCGGTAGCGGCACGCAGGTCCGGTTGCGCCCCTGTTGCTTGGCCCAGTAGAGCAACTGGTCGCACTGTGCGAAGAGTTCTTCGGCCTGCTGTACACCAAGTGAATGCGTGGCGCAGGCGCCGATGCTGAATGGTCAGGTGCATCAGGGCGTCGGGGCGGTGTCGATGCTCGATGGCGAGGCTGGCCCTGTTCTTCACCGATCAAATCCATTGTTCATTACAAGCCGCCGTGCGCCGTGACGGCGCGCCTTGCCCTGCGCTTGTGCAGTGCTGCCGGCCACACCGGTGTGCGGGACACGGCGCGGCCAGCAAGGCTGCGGACTGACGGGAATGGCACAATCCATGCTTTCCTTGTGAGAACAAAAAGTTCTCCAAGGGAATGTTCTCTGGAGCAAACCGACCACCGCCTTGCGCTTACCCGGAGGCCTACTGATGACCGCATCCCATTCCGCCCCTCTGCTCAGTACCCCGTGTTATGCCCGCGCGGTGTCGAAACAGCCTGCCAACCAGCGCATCCTGGTGGCGCAGCAGGCGAGTGCGGCCATCGCGCCGCACGAGGAACTGGCCCCGGCGCGCCTGCTGTGCCTGGGCGAGCCCCCGATGGACGGCCCCGAGCAGGAGGGGCTGCCCAGTATCGAGGCGTTGTACCTGCGTCTGCAGATGCTGCTGGAGCAGGCCCAGGCCGGCACCCGGCTGTATGTGATCGGCGATGAAAGCTTTCTCTGGCACGTACAGCGCCTGGCGCGGCAGGCCGGCCTGCTCGGCGACGAGATCGAGCTGATCAGGCAGGGCGTGCGGCGCCGCCTGTATTGCGTGCACTGTGGGCATTTCCAGGACATCGGCAGCGAAGGCGAATGCACCTGTGGCCAGTGTCGGGTGAAGTTGTTCGTCCGCGAGCATTTCTCCCAACGCCTCGGCGCCTACATGGGCGTCTGCATCGACCCGGACAGCCCCTATGCGGCGGAGGTGCAGGCATGAGCGCGATGATCGAGGTACAGGTCATCGATGTGCGCCAACTGACCCCGGTGGTGCGCGAGTTCAGCCTTGCCGCTGTCGATAGCGTGCTGCCGGGCTTTTCCTGCGGCAGCCATGTGCAGGTGGTGTTGCCCATCGAAGGGCGCACGCTACGCAATGCCTATTCGTTGCTGGGCGATCCACGCGAGACCGGCGTGTATCGCATCGCCGTGCGCCTGCAGGAGGCTTCGCGTGGCGGTTCGCGCTACCTGCACGAGCAGGTGCGGGTCGGCGACCGTTTGCAGATCGGTGCGCCAAGCAACCTGTTCGCCCTGCATTCGCAGGCCCGTCATCACATCCTGGTGGCCGGTGGTATCGGCATCACGCCGTTCATGGCCTATCTGGCTGAGCTGCAGGCCAGTGACGCCTCCTTCGAGTTGCATTACGCCTATCGCAGCGGCCTGACCGATGCCTACGCCAGCGAGCTGCGCCAGCGCCTGGGCGAGCGCTTCCACGGCTACGACGCCGCTACCGGCCAGCGCCTGGACTGCACCAGCCTGTTCGCCGGCAAGCCGCTTGGCAGCCATCTCTACGTCTGCGGCCCGCAGCGTCTGCTCGATGAGCTCAAGCTGCTTGCCGCCGCTCATGGCTGGTCGGCCGGGCGCCTGCACTGGGAGGCCTTCGCCGCGCCCGAGCCCGGCCAGCCGTTCAGCGTTGAGCTGGCGCGCAGTGGCCAGCGCCTGCAGGTGCCGGGCGATCACAGCCTGCTCGAAGCGCTGGAGGCCGCCGGTGTCGAGGTGCCCAACCTGTGCCGGGGCGGGGTGTGCGGGCAATGCACCACGCGCTATCTGAGTGGCGAGGTGGAGCACC
Source organism: Pseudomonas sp. NCHU5216 (assembly GCF_052156495.1). NCBI lineage: Bacteria > Pseudomonadati > Pseudomonadota > Gammaproteobacteria > Pseudomonadales > Pseudomonadaceae > Pseudomonas > Pseudomonas sp. NCHU5216. Next base: position 49,242 of record NZ_JBQLIX010000001.1, read on the forward strand.
GCGATCACTACCTGGATGAGCAGCAGCGCGGCGCAGCGCTGATGCCCTGTGTTTCCCGTGGCGGCTGCTCCGGCACGCTGCTGCTCGATCTCTAGGGGCGCATGCCCCCAACGCTTGCTCATGGTGCGCACAGCGCACCCTACAGGAGAGAGTCATGCCCGTCGTGATGAAACAGTTGGAAACCTATCGGGACGATTTCACCTTCAGCAACAGCCCGCAGGCCATCGCCCGTTTCCCCTTCCCCTTTGCCGAGGACAGCTACATGTACTCGGTCAACCTCGAGCCGGCCACGCCGCGCGAGCCGGGCTCGGTGTTCGAGCACTGGTTCGACATCGACGAACACTACCTCTCGGAGATGGCCGAACGCGCCTGCGTGCTGGAGAAGGATCCGCAGCGCTGCCTGGTGCTGCCGCACATGGCGCAGGCTGCCTGGGACACCCTGGAAATGCTGATGGAGCACCTGGCCGCCGACTACCCCGAGCATTTCGCCCTGCAACGCGAGGGCGACCAGTGGCTGTGGATAAACCGCCCGCTGGGCATCGAGCAGCGCTTCACCTTCGGCGATGCCAGCACCTTGCCGTTCGAGCCGCTGGAGTACATCACCCGCCAGGTGCAGGGCGACTTCGCCGTGCTCGACCAGCGTGACGGCGACCTGTTCATGGACGCCGGCATGGTCACCTGTCCGGCGGACTGGTCGATCAAGTTCGACGCCGGCATGAGCTTCAAGCAGTGGCACGCACCGGTGCCGGGCGTGGCGCATCAGCTCGGCGTGTTCGACCGCGCGCTGAAGTACCTGCTGAACATCCAGGTCGGCCAACCGGTGCGCCGCCTGAACTGGACCATGACCATCAACCCGCGCCTGGACACCTCATCGGAGACTTTCCATGAATGGGGTCATGAGCGCGGCCTGGTGACGGCAGAGAACGTCGCGCGCCTGGTGCACCTGCGCGTCGAGCTGCAATTCATGCCACGCCTGCCGCGCAGCAATGCGCTGCTGTTCGGCATCCGCACCTACCTGATCAGCCTCGAGGAACTGGCCAGCAACCCGGCCTGGGCCTGCCGCCTGCACCGCGTATTGCGCGACCTGCCGGACGAGATCGCCGACTACAAGGGCCTGACCCGCTATCGCCAGACCATGGTGGATTGGCTGCGCCAGTTCGATCCGCAGGCCCAGGCCGCCTGAATCTCCCCCGGCCCCTCTCCCACAAGTGGGAGAGGGGAGACAGAACCCTGCCTGCCTGAGCAGGCTCAACGACGCACAACAGGAGACACAGACATGGCCAATTCCTGGCGTATTTCCGCCCTTGCCGAGCGTCACCGCGCACTGGGTTCCAAGCTCGAGGACTGGAGCGGCATGGGCACCGCCTGGACCTATGCCAGCGACCTGGCCGACGAGCACGAGGCGATCCGCACCCGTGCCGGGCTGATGGACGTGTCCGGGCTGAAGAAGGTGCACTATGTCGGCCCGCATGCCGAGAGCCTGCTGGATCAGGCCACCACCCGCGACATTTCCAAGGTCTACCCGGGCAAGAGCGTCTACGCCTGCATGCTCAACGAGGCCGGCAAGTTCGTCGATGACTGCATCGTCTACCGCACCGGCCCCAACGCCTTCATGGTGGTGCACGGCTCCGGCAGCGGTCACGAGATGCTGCTGCGTTCGGCCCAGGGCCGGCAGGTGGCGGTGCTGTTCGACGACGACCTGCACGACCTGTCGTTGCAAGGCCCGCTGGCGGTGGATTTTCTCGCCGAACACGTGCCGGGCATTCGTGAGCTGCCGTACTTCCATCATATGCAGACCCGGCTGTTCGAGCGCCCGGTGATGATCTCGCGCACCGGCTACACCGGCGAACGCGGCTACGAGATCTTCTGCAAGGCCGCCGACGCGCCGGCGATCTGGGACGGCATCCTGGAGAAGGGCAAGGGCCTGGGCATAATCCCCTGCGCCTTCACCGCGCTGGACTGGTTGCGGGTGGAGAGCTACCTGCTGTTCTTCCCCTACGACAACTCGGAGATGTATCCCTTTGCCGATCAGCCCGCTGGCGACACGCTCTGGGAACTGGGTCTGGACTTCACGGTGTCGCCAGGCAAGCAGGGCTTCCGTGGGGCCAACGAACATTACCGCCTGCAGGGCAAGGAACGCTTCAAGATCTTCGGCGTGCTGCTCGAAGGCGACAAGGCCGCCGAGGCCGGCGACACCCTGTGGGCCGATGGCAAGCAGGTGGGGTTGATCACCTGCGCCATGTACTCGCGGTTGTCCGGCAAATCCATGGCCATCGCCCGCCTGGACGTGCCCTATGCCGAACAGGGCGTGCCGCTGCAGATCAAGGGCAGCCTGACGGTCAATGCCATCGCCCATACCCTGCCGTTCGATGACCCGGAGAAGAAGAAACGCACCGCCAAGGGCTGAAGCGAGTCGCTCGGGCCATGGCCCGATTCGTCTGCAAGGAGGGCACATGGCCTGGTTGAATGGCTGGGGATTCTTGCTGTTGGCGGGGCTGTGCGAGGTGTTCTATGCCTCGATCATCCCGCGTACCGACGGTTTCACACGGCTGTGGCCGAGCCTGTACTGCGGCTTCTTCCTGCTGCTCAGCATCTACCTGCTGAGCCTTTCCGTACGCGTGCTGCCACTCGGGGTGGCGTACGCCGTGTGGGTCGGTATCGGCACCCTTGGCACGGTGGCCTACGGCGCGCTGTTTCTCGGTGAAAGCCTGAACCTGCTGCGCAGCCTGTGCCTGCTGATGATCATTGCCGGCATCGTCGGCCTCAAGCTATTCACCCCCGATCCCCTGACCTGAGGAGCCGCCCATGCGTGTGCAGGTGTTGCAGCACGTACCCTTCGAGGATGTCGGCAGCATGGCCGACTGGTTCCAGAACCATGGCGCCGAGCTGCGCTATACCCGCTTCTTCGAGGCTGATGCGCATTTGCCGAAGCCTGAGGACTGCGACCTGATCGTCGCCATGGGCGGGCCGATGAGCGTCAACGACGAGGCCACGCTGCCCTGGCTGATCGAGGAGAAAGCCTTTCTGCGCCAGGCCATCGAGGCTGGAGTGCCGGTGCTCGGCATCTGCCTGGGCGCGCAGTTGATCGCCAGTGCGCTGGGTGCTCGCGTGCAGCCCAACACTGTGGCGGAGATCGGCTGGTTCCCGGTGTGGCGGGCCGAATCGGTTGACGAGGGCTGCTTCGTCTTTCCCGAGCGTATCGAGCTGCTGCACTGGCACGGGGAAACCTTCACCCTGCCCGAGGGAGCCAGGTTGCTGGCCTCCAGCGAGGCGTGCAGGCACCAGGCGTTCCAGATCGGGCGTCGGGTGATCGGCCTGCAATGCCACCCGGAGATGACCCCACGGATCGTCGCCGACCTGCTGGACGAATGCGCCGACGAACTCATGCCTGGCCCCTGGGTACAGACGCCCGAGCAACTGGCAGCAGAACCGCGGCGCTACGTACCGGGCAACGCGCTGATGGCGCGGCTGCTGGATTACCTGCTGGGCTGAACGCTGCACGGCCGTTGAGCCGCGCAGCAGCAGCAGCGGTCAGAGGCGGAAGTGGGCGATGTTGCCGCGCAGGGCTTCGCTGGTGCGCGCCAGGCTCTCGCTCTCCTGCTGTGCATGTTGGAAGGCGTCGGCCGATTGCTCCGTGCTGTCGCGCACCGAGACGATGCCACGGCTGATCTCTTCGGCCACTGCGCTTTGTTGCTCGGCCGCCGTGGCGATCTGCTGGTTCATGCCATTGATGCGCTCGATCATGCTGACGATGCGCGCCACCGCCTCACCGGCTTCGGAAACTCCGGAAACCGATTGCGAACTGGAACTCTGGCAGCGCTCCATGTAGCGCGCGGTTTCGTCGGCGATGCGTTGCAGGTTGGCGATCAGCCCCTCGATCTCGGTGGTGGCTTCCTGGGTGCGCCGGGCCAGGCTGCGCACTTCATCGGCAACCACGGCAAAACCGCGGCCGGCCTCGCCAGCACGGGCCGCTTCGATGGCGGCGTTGAGCGCCAGCAGGTTGGTCTGGTCGGCCACCGACTTGATCACGTCGAGCACGCTGCCAATATTGCTGCTTTCGGTCTTGAGGCGATTCATGGCTTCGCTGGAGCTGTCGATCACCTGGGCCAGCTCGCCGATCAGGCTCACCGCATGGCCGGCCTTCTGCTGGCTTTGCGCGGCGGCCTGGTCGGCCTCGCTGGCGGCTTGCGCGGCGGACTCGGCGTTACGGGCCACGTCTTGCACGGTCGCTGCCATTTCGTGCACGGCGGTGACGATCTGCTCCACTTCGCGCTGGGCTTGAGCCACGCTTTCGGCGTTGCGCAGGCTCGACTCGCTCAGCTCCTGGCTGGAATGAGCCACGGTGCGCGAGGAGCTGTCGATGTCCTGGGTCACCTGGCGCAGGTTCTGCTGCATGCGCTGCAATGCGGCGAGCACGCTGTTCTCGGCGCTGTTCAGGCTTTTTTCCATCGTGCGCAGGTCGCCTTCGGCTACACGTTGGGCGATCTGGTTGAGGTCACCCGGCTCGGCGCCCAGTGCGCGCAGCAGGTAACGGCTGATCAGATGACCGAGCATGGCGGCGAGCAGGAAGCTGATGACGGTGATGGCGATGAGGATGTTGCGTTGCTTGAGTGCGTGCGCTTCGTTCGCCAGGACATGTTGCTTGGCCAGTTCGGTCGCTTGCTGGAGGTATTGCTCGACGGTGCCGGTCAGTTCTTCGAGCAGCGGGGTGCATTGCTCCTTGACCATGCGCTTGGCTTCGACATCCTCGCCATTGAACAGGTGTTCGGCAATTTCATGAGCGACCTTGCGATAGCGTGTCTCCAGCTCTTCGATGCGGGAAAACAGCCCGTGTTCCTGTTTCGATACCCCGGTTTGCGTGGTCATCGCCTGGCGCAGTGCAGCCAGCTTGTCGGCGACGTCCTGCTCGTACTTCTCGATCAGCGGACGTTTTGCCCCGCGCTCGGACGGCTCGGTATTGAGCGCCAGATTACGCAGTGCGACGGCCCTGTCCTTGACGGCATTGCTCAGCTCGTTGGCCAGCCGTGTACGGGTTTCGATCCCGTTGATGTAGTCGGCGAAGTCCCTGTCCGCTGCTGTGATGTTGTAGAACGAGACGCCCGCTATCAGCAGCAGCAGTGCCAGGAGGCAGCCATAGCTGGCATACAGTAGCGTTCGGATGGAAAAGCGAGTGTTCTGGGACGACATAAGGGCACCTGCCATGAACGTGTTTCTTATGGGCGGATTGTTCTGATGCACGCAAGAACAAGGGCCGCAGCTTATTCATGCATCCTGCGTCCATCCGCACGCCCTCGAGCGGGGCTGTCGTGTGAAGTGAGGCTCCTGGATCGATCGCCAGGCGATCGGTCGCGTTCGTTGGTATGGCCTTGAACGCGGTGTAAGAAATGGAGTTGGGAGTCCGGGGCAAAAGGCAGGAGGGCTTCGAGGTTCGTATGGCGGTGCGCCAATTTAGCTCGGGCTTTCCTGACATGCCGCTTTCCAGGTAAGCGGTCATCCTTGAAATCGAGTCTAGAACAGATATCGCAATGGCGCTTCGCTACTTTTGTATAGCGATATGCCATCTTCATTGAACATGTTGTGCAAGATGTTACCGAGCGGTGCAGGTGGGCGCCCGAAGGTGTGTAGGCAGGCCAGGAAATCAAGCCTGGGTAACAGGCCATCGCCATGCCATGGCAATCGCTGGTGACGACCTGCGCAAAGGCTGAGGCTCGCCGCCGGCTTGTTGGCGGGCCTTCCGACGAAGCGGACAGGGCCCTGATGAGGTCATCAGGCACGGGCCAGGCTGCGTGCATCATGAATGCCAGCGGCGAAGCGCCATTGGCTGTCGTCATAGACCTTGCCCATCCAGCGTTGTACCAATTCGCGATAGGCCGGTTGCGTGCGGTAGTGGGCGATGAACTGGTCGATGCTGCTCAGCAGCGCGGCATTGCTCGGCTGATTGGCCACGGCGGCGGAGTAGTACCACAGACTGGGGCTGAGGTTACCTGGCAGGATTTCCAGGCGTCCGCGCCAGGGGCTGCGTTCGCCCTGGCAGGCCCAGTGGTAGATCGGCAGATCGACGGCGAAAGCGTCCACCGTGCCGTCGGCCAGGCAGTCATGGATCAGGCTCTGGTCGCTGTAGGCCAGCAGATTGGCCAGCTCGACCTTGCCGCCCGGCTTGTGCCGGTTGGCCTGCCAGCGCAGGCCACGTTCTTCCAGGGTGGCCATGGCGGCCGGGTCGTTGATACAGCCGAGTACCTTGTCGGCCAGATCCTCGACGCCCTGGATGCGCGTGTCGCCGGCACGCTTGGCCAGCACGTAGGGCAGGAACACATAGGGCATGGAAAAGGCCACTCGGTCATAGCCGGGCATCGGTGGCATGGCGCTCCATACCAGGTCGGCCTCGCTCTCGCGGCGTTGCGCACCGGCCTCCAGCAGTTGCAGGCAGCGGTCCCAGGGGTGTTCGATGAAGCGGCACTTGACCCCCAGCCAGCGCGCGAAGGCCCGCGCCAGTTCGGCATCCAGCCCTTGTAGTTCGGCACCTGGTTCGCTGCGGAAGGACAGACCCTTGAACGCAGGCTCGATGGCTACGCGCAATTCGCCGCGGGCGCGGATGTCGGCCAGGCGATCGTAGTCAGGGTCGAGTTGCAGGCGTTCCTCGTGCAGCAGGCGTTGCAGGCCTTGCTTGGGCTGCGTGCTGGCGTATACCGAGCTGAGGTCGCTGAGCAGGGCGCGGCTCCAGTTGCTGCGCCCGCGCAGTTGGGCATCGGTACTCATGCCGAGTTGCACGCCGGCGGCGATGACGCGATTGTTGCCCTCGATCTCGTCGAGGCGCCCAGCCATCTGGCCGAACAGGTCATGCAGGCTGCTCAACGAGGTGCCGACCTGGCCGCTGAGCTGTTGTAGCTGCGCCTCGGCACTTTCGAGCAGGGTCGCCAGGCGTGCGCTGAGCTGGGACATGTCGATCTGCTCGAAGGCCTGGCGGGTGTTGGCCTGGGTGCGCAGGGCCAGGTCGCGAATTTCCGTGGCGACCACGGCGAAGCCACGCCCGGCATCGCCAGCGTGCGCCGCTTCGATGGCGGCATTGATCGACAGCAGTTGCACGGTGCGGCCGATCTCGTCGATGGCGCGGATCACCTGATGCGAGGCGCTGGTGCGCTCCTCGATGGCTTGTTGCAGTTCGGCGAACTGGCTGGCGAAGAACCGTCGGGTGTTGTCCAGCTCGCAGGCCAGCTTGCCGCGCAGTTCATCGGCGCTTTGGCTGCTGTGCTGGAGAAAGCCACGGGTATGGTCGAGGTAGGTCAGTTGCTCGCCACTGCGTGCGGCTATTTCGCCCAGGCTGTTCTCGCTCTGCTCGATGGCCTGCAGGGTGTGTCGTTGCAGCGCTTCGAGGCGCCCACAAAGCAGGCCGAGGGCGCGCCCGTCGCTGACGGGTGGGTCGCTCAGGCCGCGTTCGAGGCAACTGCGCAGGCGTTCGGGCAGGCTGCCATCGTCCTGCGCAAGGGCCGTTTCGATATCACCCGCGAGCAAGGCTCGCTGCCAGTCCGACAGGGTGGGGGCAGGGGGCTTGAACCAGGCCATGGACTACTTCCTCGATGTCCCAGGGCCAGGTCGTGGCCGACCTGGGCGCTGTTGCATAAAGAGCGTTGCGCAGTGCGCATGCCCGGCAGGCGCAACGCCTGGAAGATGCCGGCGGCCTGCGCCGCCGGCAGTGGGCTCATTTGAGTTTGGGTAGCTTTTCGTCCGGCAGGGCGTAGCTGTGCTTCTCGTGGATCATGGTGGCGATCAGCGCATAGAGGCTGACGCCCGCCACCAGCAGGCTGATGACCATCAGGATCGCCGGCTTGTCGGCGAAGGTGAACACGGCGCTGGCGCCTTCGTAGGTGGTGATGCTCATGGCGATGCTCCTTTGCTGCGGGTTGACCCGCCGCCTGATGACGGCGGGGCGCTCGTTGGTCAGGCGGGTTTGGTTTCGCCAACCAGCGTTGCCGGCTCACTGCCGCCGACGCTGCTGCTCTGGCCGTACATCGAGGACCATTCCGGATAGGCCTGGGCCGGTACTTCGGTCAGGTCCAGGCCGCGCTCCTCGGCATGTGCCGGTACGCGCAGCAGGTTGGCTTTCTTCAGGGCATAGGAAATCAGGTAGCCAGGCACGAAGCCCAACGCTGCCATGACCAGGGCGCCGCCCAGTTGGCCGAGGAAGCTGATCTCCGGCATGCCGTTCACGTTCGGGTAGCCGGCCAGGAAGATGCCGCTGATGACGATGCCGGCGAAACCGCCGAAGCCATGCACGGCGAAGGCACCGACGGCGTCGTCGAGGCGGAATTTGAGCAGCAGGTTGTTGATCAGCGGCGCGGTGGCTGACACGCCCATACCGATCAGATAGGCCAGGCCGGGGTGGTAGAGATCCAGGCCCGGCGCCACCGAAATGATGCCCACCAGACCGCCGGACATCATCCAGAACGGCTCGCGGGTGGTCAGGTAGGCGCCGATCAGGCCGCCGGCGAAGCCCATCAGGGTATTGAAGGCGAAGGCCGAGAGGTTGGTCGGCGCACCGTAGATGTTGATCCACTGCGCGCCCGAGTTGTAGATGATGCAGCCACCGAGGAAGCCGAAGAAGCCGACGATGATCAGCATCAGGCCGACCACGCTCATCGGCATGCTGTGACCGACGATGGCATTGGCGCTGCCGTCAGCGTTGAAGCGGCCGATACGTGCGCCGAGGTTGATCACCACCGCCAGGGTGAAGAAGCCGGCGATCATGTGCACGCAACCGGCGGCGCCGACGTCATGGAAGCCCCATTTGACGGTGAGCCAGCCTTCCGGGTGCCAGCCCCAGGACGCCGCCACCAGCCAGAGGAAGCCACCGAGGAAGATGGTCATGATGATGAAGGCGCTCATCCGTGTGCGTTCGATCAGCGCTCCGGAGAGGATCGAGCCGGTGGTGGCGGCGAACATGGCGAAGGCGGCCCAGAAAATGCCGGTGGCGTTGTCGCTGATGTTCGGCCCCATGGACTGGCTCCACGGCATGCCGGCGAGGATGGCGTCCATGCGCGGCACGATGCCGTCCGGGAAGCCGTTGTAGACCGCCCAGCCGAGCAGGAACACGCTGGGGACGATGAAACCGAAGGCGAGGATGTTCTTCACGCCGGCGGCCAGTGCATTCTTCAGGCGCGACGCGCCGATTTCATAGGACAGGAAGCCCACGTGAATGCAGATCATCAGGGCGATACACCACCAGTAGAATATTTCCATATTCAGGGTGTTGGTCATCTCTATCAGAGCTTGTAGCTCCTCCAGAGTCGGTGTCTTCTGCTCTTCCATCTCTCAATCCTCGATACTGTTCTTGGAATGTCTGTCGGTCTTGGCAGTGGGACTTCAGGTAGGCGCCGCTTCGGCCGTTATTTATCTGTGGTTATAAAAAGTTCCCTTGGTGAATAGGCAATCCTTGTGCCAGAAGTCCGTTTGCTGGCAGAGCCCTGTGGCCGCGCCGTCTTGGAAACATCTGGTTTAAAAATGCCCTCTTTGTGTTCATCGCATGGGCACTACGCCTGAAAATGGGTCGTGCCTCAGGGGTTCTTCTGCAGCATGCTCTGAATCTGCTGCACCGACTCCTGGGTACGCCGCGCCAGGTTGCGCACCTCGTCGGCGACCACGGCGAAACCACGCCCTTGCTCGCCGGCGCGAGCGGCCTCGATGGCGGCATTGAGGGCCAGCAGGTTGGTCTGCTCGGCGATGCCCTTGATCACCCCGGCGACCTGGGCGATCTGCCCATAGGTGGCCTGGATGCTCGCCTGTTCGCGTTCCTGCAGGCTGGCGGCGGCCTTCTCGTCGCTGATCTCGCGCACCGCGCCGGTGACGTAAAGCAGCTTGCCCTGGGCATCGCGCAGGCAACGGCCGCGCTCACGAAACCAGACTTCGCCACGGTGCTTATGGCGCATGCGGTATTCCACGGCGTAGAAACCATCGCCGCTCTTGTCCACCATCGAGGCGTTGAAGGCCTGCATCACCGCCTTGAGGTCATCCGGGTTGACCACCTTGAAGTAGCTGTCCCAGCCGTCCGGGAATTCGCTGTGGCTGTAGCCGATCAGCTCGCGGAACTGCTCGGACCAGCGGATCAGGTTCTGTGGGTGGTCGGGGTCGCCATCCACCACGTTCATGGCCCAGCAACCCTCGGTCAGGGTGCGCTTGGTCAGCTCCCAGACCTGGCGCTCCTCCTCCCAGTGCGCTCGCTCGGCGACCAGATACTGGTTCTGCGCCTGGCTGGCGCGCAGCTCGTCTGCGAGCTGCGCGCATTGCCGTTCCGCCTGGACCAGGCGTTGTTGTAGCGCGGCGAACTCTGCGGCGGTGCAGGGGGCTGGCGGCTGTTGCTCGCTGTGTTGGCGAATACGCTGCAGTTCCTCCCAGTCACGCTGCAGGCGCTCCAGGCTGCCGAGCAACTGTGGCTGTCGCTGTAGGTATGGGCGTGCGTTGCCTGGCTGGCGCTGGCTGAGCAGGTGTTCGAGCCATTGGTTGAGTTCGCTGGCCAGGTTTCGGGTGGCGTTGCTGAACCACATTGGCCGATCCTCCTTGGACGTTGACTAGGGCACTGCTTGCCTAGCAATTCCTTGTCCAATTCCGCTCGGTGCCTCCACGCGGGTGCGCTGTGCGCACCCAAAGCCGTTGCAGTGGTGCGCGCAGCGCACCCTACGGTGTTGTCCAGGCTCGGTCGGTGCCTTCACGCGTAGGGTGCGCCGTGCGCACCGAAAACCGTTGCAGCGAAGCATCCATGGTGCGCAGCGCACCCTACAGTGCGGTCGGTGCCTCCACGCGTAGGGTGCGCTGTGCGCACCGAAAGCCGTTGCAGCGAAGCATCCATGGTGCGCGCAGCGCACCCTACAGTGCGGTCGGTGCCTCCACGCGTAGGGTGCGCCGTGCGCACCGAAGGTCGTTGCAGCGAAGCGGCTGCAAGCTGCAAGAGCGGGGGCTTCGGCTTTTTCTTGTGGCTTGCCGCTTGCAGCTTGTAGCTGCTCTCAAGCTCTTACCCGGCTCTTGTCCGGGTCATAGGCCACGGTGCCGGCAGCGACCGTGGCACCGATGCGCTTCTGCTGGCCGTCGAGCTTGCCGATCTCGACGCGGCTGCCGGGCGTGCAGTAGTCCACTGCCAGGCGACACAGGGCGATGTTCTTGCCCAGCACCGGCGAGCGCGTGGCGCTGGTGATGACCCCGACCTGGGCGCGGCCGATACGCACGCAGTCGCCATGAGCGGCCGGCTCGTTGCCGTCCAGCTCCAGGCCGACCAGTTGCTGCAGCGGGTGTTCCTTGCGCCGCAGCAGGGCGTCGCGCCCGATGAAGTCGTCCTGTTTGCTCTTGAGTGGCACACAGAAGCCGATGCCCGCCTCGAACGGATCGGTCTGGTCGCTGAACTCATAGCCGGCGAAGATCAGCCCGGCCTCGATGCGCAGCATGTCCAGCGCATGCAGGCCGAGCGGCGCCAGGCCCAGCGGCTCGCCCAGTTGCCACAGGCGCTGCCAGACCTTCATCGCATCGCTTGGGTGGCACCAGATTTCATAGCCCAGCTCGCCGGTGTAGCCGGTGCGCGAAACCATCAATGGCGCGCCGTCGTAGTCGTCCAGGCGGCCGATGAGAAAGCGGAACCAGCCCAGTTCCTCCAGTTTCGGTTGTGTGCCCGGCGTCCAGATCATCTGCTTGAGCAATTCGCGCGATAGCGGGCCTTGCACGGCGATATTGTTGATCTGCTCGGAGGCGGACTTGATCCACACCTTCATGCCCAGCTTCTCGGCCTGCTGGCGCAGCCAGTCGCCGCCGAAATCTTCGCCACCGATCCAGCGAAAGGCATCCGGCCCCAGCCGTAGCAGCGTGCCGTCGTCGAGCATGCCGCCGTGCTCATGGCACATGGCGCTGTACACCACCTGGCCAACGCTGAGCTTGCGCACGTCGCGGGTCAGGCAGTGGTTGAGCAGGGCTTCGGCGTCCGGGCCGAGTACCTCGAACTTGCGCAGAGCGGACAGATCCATCACCGCCACTCGCTCGCGGCAGGCGTGGTATTCCTCGAGCGTGCCGTAGCCGTCGAACTGGGTGGGCGTCCACCAGCCGCGATAGTCGACGAACTGGCGGGTGAGGGCGGATGTACCCGGGTGAAAGCCGCTTTCACGAGTCAGCACCGGGTCGGCGTCGGGCGTCTTGCGGTTGGCCATGGCGATACTGAAGCGCTCCTTGTCGGCATACAGGCGGATATGGATGTCGGTTGGCTGCCAGCCGTTGGCCGGGTCGATGTCGTCCGGGCAGCAACTGCTGGCGCACACCAGCTCGCGCTGTGCGCGCAGCAGCACGTAGTCGCCGGGGCGCGACCAGGGCTCATCCAACGTAAGCTGCTGGTGTGCATCGACCCCGGTGTTGAAGAAGAAGTTGATTGCCGGCCAGCCGCGCCGGCCCTGCACACCATGGGCGGCGAGCGCGCGGCTGAGGTTGTCGCTGCAGTTGGCGTGGCCGAAGTAGCCCTGCGCCTCGTAGTAGCGCGCGGTGCAGGCCAGGGCGAAGGTGTCGTGGCGGCCCACGGTGTCGCGCAGCACCTCCAGCATCGGTTGCAGGTCGCGGTCGAAGAAGCGGCTGAACAGACCCGGGCCAGGGTAGGCATTGCCGTTGAGGGTGCGGGTAACGGTGGGATCGAGGTCGATCTCGCGGCCGGCATCCAGGCCGCGGCGGTCGAAGGCGACGAAGTCCGAGCACTGCCGACCGGCGACGTCGATCACCTGGATGTACTGGCCGGCCGCGACCACATAGTCGCGCGCCGTGCCGGGGGCGATGGTGAACTCGTCGACCACCTCGCCGAGCGGCGTCGGCAGGCTAGGAGTCAGCAGACTCGATGGGTTGGCGCGCTGAATGATCAGACGCAGCTCACTGGCGCGCTGCTGGCTGTCCACCGTTGTCTGGCCGCCGGGGGCCGCGACTATCACCAGCAGCGCCGCACTGGCACTCAGGCTGCGGCTGAAGCCGGCGGGTGTGCCGTCTGGCCATAGGCGCGCGGCCATGGGCAGGTGGCGAGCATCGATATGGCGTTTGCCCAGACCGCTGGCGACATGCTGCGATTCGCGGCTGCCATCGCTGAGCAGACGACCGATGAAGTCGGCGCCGGGGTTGGCCTGCAGGCCGAGGGCGGCCAGCGCCTCGCGGCCGCTCTCGTCGAAGGCCAACAGCTCAGCGTGCTGGTCGCCTTCGAGATCGATCACCTCGATCCTGTCACCCGGCTCCAGGGCGATCACCGTCAGCCCGCCAGGGGCGACGCGGTGGCGCTCCATTCCAGGTGTTCGAGCGAACAGCGCCGGCTCGTGTGGCCGGGAAATCACGGGCAGGTTCATTTCATGGCTCCACGCGAGAATTCGTTCCGTAGGGTGCGCCGTGCGCACCGACAGCCATGGCATTCGAGGGCCATCCAGTGGTGCGCGCAGCGCACCCTACGGGTACGGTTTCAACCCACGGCTTTTATGGCTGTCTGCGGCTCGTCCGCCAGGTAGGCGGCGAGCGAGTCGTCCAGCGCTTCCAGCCAGGGGGTGTGGTGCGGCGTGGCCAGGGTGCCGGTCATCAGCGAGCGGTGGCACTTGTCGCGGTAGCCCATGATGTCGTCGTACTTGTCGTGCTTCCAGTCGAGGAAGGTCTGGTTCACCGCAGCGATATCGAAGCTGGGGTAGTCGGTGGCGTCGATCAGGGTCTGGATGTACTTGCCCTGGAACTCGAACATTTCCTGGGCATTCTTCAAGGTCAGTTCTTCTTCGCGCCAGGCCAGGTCTTCGGCGTGCATGGCGGCCTGGTCGGGCAGGTCGATGCGCCCGAGGATCACGTCGCGGGCATACCAGGCCTGGGCGTCGAACATGTTGAAGCTGTACCACTGATCCTGCATGCCGAGGTAGATCAGCTTGGGGTTGCTCTCCCAGAACACGCCCTTGTACAGGTTCAGCGGCCACAGGCGGTTGTCGGTCTTCAGCCGCAGGTTCTCGGCCAGGAAAGGGAAGTGATGCTTGTAGCCGGTGCACAGGACGATGGCGTCGACGGGCTTGCTGCTGCCGTCGGCGAAGAACGCGGTGCTGCCTTTGACGTGGCTCAGCAGCGGTTTTTCCTCCCAGTTCTCCGGCCACTTGTAGCCCATCGGCGCGGTTCGGTAGCAACTGGTGATGGAGCGCGCGCCGTACTTGTAGCACTGCGAGCCGATGTCCTCGGCCGAGTAGCTGGAGCCGACGATGAGCACGTCCTTGCCCTTGAATTCCAGCGCATCGCGGAAGTCGTGGGCATGCAGCACGCGTCCGGCGAAGCTCTCGAAACCCTCGAAGTAGGGCACGTTGGGGGTGGAGAAGTGGCCGCTGGCGACCACCACGTAGTCGAAGCGCTCGGTACGGGTGAGGTCGTGGTCGTAGCTGTGCACGGTGACCTCGAACTGGCCGCTGGCCTCGTCGAAGACCACCCCGCGCACGGCGGTGTTGAACTGGATGTACTGGCGCACGCCGGCCTTTTCGACGCGGCCCTTGATGTAGTCCCACAGCACTTCACGCGGCGGGTAGGAACCCATCGGGCGGCCGAAATGCTCGTCGAAGGTGTAGTCGGCGAACTCCAGGCATTCCTTCGGCCCGTTCGACCACAGGTAGCGGTACATGCTGCCGTGCACCGGCTCGCCGTGTTCATCAAGGCCGGTGCGCCAGGTGTAGTTCCACATGCCGCCCCAGTCGCTCTGCTTTTCAAAACAGACCAGTTCGGGAATCTCCGCCCCCTTGGCGGCGGCGGACTGGAAGGCGCGAAGCTGGGCCAGGCCGCAGGGGCCGGCGCCGATGATGGCGATGCGAGTGGTCATGAAAGCTCTCCCGTGCGGATCGTTTTGATGATTGTCAGGAATTGAAATTTCCTTGTGGGAATTACCATACGGGCTCAGCCCCCCATCGCAATTCGCCCGTTGGGAATACCTCCTTGGGGGTAATCGAAGCAGGGCGCTGCCCTGATCGGAGGCGTGCTGGCGTCGGATTGGTGCAGGAAAGGTAGCTAGAGAAATTTCTCAGAAGGAATTTTTCTTTCTTTTCAGTGCAATCTGCTGCGCTCCGGGTAGGGCATGGAACTTGCTCGGGCCCCTAGCCAATCCCTGCCCGAACGGAGGCTGGATGATCCAGGTGCTGCTGCGCTCCCTGTTCCCCCTGCGCCCGGCCAGGTCGGCCGAAACGGCGCTGTCGGCCTGTCGCCAGGCATTGCTGGAGCTGCCGCTGCGGGCGTTGCAGCAGGGCGGCATCGAGGCGCCGTTGCGCGCCTTGCTACCCCTGCTGGAGGACGCCCTGCAGGTGGCGCAGGTCAGCCTGCTGTTGCCTCAGGCGGGAACGCCGGGCTGGCGCCTGCTGGGCGAGCCGCTACCCTGCGATCACGATCAGAGCGGTCTGTCGCCGGGCTCGCTGCAGTGGTGCGGGCGCTGCCTGGAGCAGGGGCGCTTTCTCGCCCTGTGCGGTTTGCACGGCGAGCAGGAACGTGTCGCCTTGCTGCAGGTGTCCTTCGCCCAACTTCCGGATGCCGGTCAGCGCGAATGCCTGCGTGTGATCGGCCGGCAACTGGCCGAGGTGCTGCAGGCCTTCGCCGAGGAGCGCCGCTTGCGCCGCCGCGAGCTGAGTGCCGAGCGTGGCGTGTTGGCGCGCGAGCTGCACGACTCGGTGGCGCAACAGCTCGGTTACCTGCAGATTCGCAGCAGCCGCCTGCAGCAGGTGCTGGCCGATCCGCAGCAACGCGAGCAGGCGCAGGTCATGCTCGATGACCTGCGCGACACCCTGCGCAGCCTGCAGCGTCAGGTGCGCGAGCTGATCAGCAGCGCGCGCCTGACCATGGACGGCCGTACCTTGCGTCAGGCCCTGGAAGCCTCGGTAGCGGAGTTCGCCCGCAGCAGCAGTTGCGTGTTCAGCCTGGACAATCGTCTGCCCGGCCACTGCCTGCCGGCCGAGAGCGAACTGCAGGTGCTGCAGATCGTGCGCGAGGCGCTGGCCAACGTGGTGCGCCACTCCCATGCTCGGCAGGTATGGATTCGCCTGTGGCCGAACGCCGACGGTGGCGTCGTCGAGGTCTGCGACGATGGCGTCGGCCTGCCGCAGCGCCTGCCAGCGACCGGGCATTTCGGCCTGCACATCATGCGTGAGCGTGCCGCCGCCATCGGTGCCGAGCTGCGTATCGAATCGGCTACGACTGGCGGCACCCGCGTGCTGCTGTGCTGGGGGGCGGCATGAGCGCGCCTTTCGATCTGCTGCTGATCGACGATCACCCCATGCTGCGCCGTGGCCTGGCGGAGCTGTTCGAGAGCAGTGGCGAATTTCGCGTGGTTGGCAGCGTCTCCACTGGCCGCGAGGGCATCGCCCTGGCACGCGCGTTGAACCCGGCGCTGATCCTGCTCGACCTGCACATGCCGGGGCAGAGCGGCCTGGCCACCCTGGAGTGCCTCAAGCGCGACCAGCCGGAAATCAGCATCATGGTGCTCAGCGCCTCGGCGGCTCGTGAGGACGTGCTACCGGCACTGCGTGCGGGGGCCGATGGCTACCTGCTCAAGGACAGCGAGCCGGAAGAGCTGCTGGCGGCGGTCAGTGCCTGTGCGCATGGCCATAGCCGGCTCGACCCGGCCCTCTCACGGTTGCTTGCCAGCAGTCTGGGCGAACGCGACAGCGCTGCGCCGGCAGCGCGTATCGAACTCACCGAGCGGGAGCGGCAGACCCTGGCGCTGATCGCCGAAGGCTTCAGCAACAAGCTGATCGGCCGCCAGCTCGGCATCAGCGATGGCACGGTGAAAGTCTACGTCAAGCACCTGCTGAGCAAGCTCAACCTGCGCTCGCGCCTGGAGCTGGCGGCTTGGGCGCATCGTCATTCGGGGGAGGCGTCATGAAGGTTCTGTTGCGCTGGTTGGCGGCCCGGCTACCCTGGCCGGGCGCCGACGAATTGCCCCTGGCGCTGATCCAGCTCGACGGGCAAGGGCGGCTGTGCCGGGTCAATCGTGGCTGGGAGGCCTTCAGTGGTTACCGCGCCAGCGAGTGCATCGGGCGTGAGCATGAGGCCTTCCTGCATCTGGAGGATCACGTCGCCTGGCAGCTCGGCTTGCATGGCCTGACCCCGGCACAACCTCTCTGGAGCGGTTGCCTGCGCTATACCACGCGGGCCGGCGAACTGCGTTGGGCCGATGTACGTGCACGGCGCTGTGCGACGGATCATCTGCTCACCCTGACCGACGTCAGTGCGCAGATGCCGCAGCGCGAACGTTTGCTGGCGCGCCATCGCAGCCTGAGCAACCTGCTCGACGGCCTGCCGGCCATGGTCTATCGCTGCCGCAACAATCGCCATTGGAGCATGGAGTACGTCAGTGTCGGCTGCCTGGAGCTGACCGGCTACCCGGCCGAGCGGCTGATCGACAGTCAGGATCTGACCTATAACGGGTTGATTCATCCGCATGATCGTGAGCAGGTCTGGCGCGGCGTGCAGGAGGGCTTGCGGGCGCGGCGCCCGTTCGTACTCGAATACCGCCTGCTGTGCGCCGATGGGCGGGAAAAGTGGGTCAGCGAGCGCGGCTGTGGGGTGTATTCGGATCTAGGCGAGGTGCTTGGGTTGGAGGGGGTGGTGATGGAGCGTGGGGTGGAGGTGGTGAGGCAGATGGTGGTTTAGTCTTGTTTTCGGGCATCGCCCTCCCGGGCGGGTGTTCTAACGCCGCTATGGTATGTTCAGGTAGTCCGGGTTTCGCCCCCTCGGGCGACTCACTTTTCTTTGAAATGCGCAAAGAAAAGTAAGCAAAAGAAACGCACCCCCGCCATCCGGGTCTCGCTTCGCTCGACTCCCCTCACTCCGGCATTGCTCCGGGGTCGGCTTACAAGGGCCATCCCTGGCCCTTTAAGCCTCTCGCGGCATCCATGCCGCTCGCCCCCTGCGCAATGCCTGCGTTCGGCCTCCTGAAGGGGGAGTTAGCGCGCCTGAACGAACCGGCATTCCACAGGCTGCTCGGTGTGTTCTAGTAGGGCGTACTCGCGAAGCAGTACGCCATTGGTGGGAGTATTAGGCGTGAGCCGTGGTGCCGAACTCGGCATGGCCCGGCGGACTGTTCGCTGGCGCTCCTGAGTCCGCCCTACGGCTGCCAAGCATCGGCGTACTCGCGAAGCAGTACGCCGTGGGGGCAGGGGGTAACCTTGGGTTCAGGCGCGTGCAGAGCCCGCCCAGGAGGGCGAACGGAATCGTCGTGGAAGAGGTTGAGCGGCATGGATGCCGCGAAAGCCACGATGGGCCAGGGATGGCCCACCGTGGCGGGCCTCTGGAGCGGCGATGGAGTGAGCGAACCCTGGCGCAGCCAGGGCCGGATGATCGGGCGGAAGGTTTTGGTTACTTTGCCCGCAAAGTGACTCGCCCGGGAGGGCGAAACCAAAAACATCCGCAAAAACGCGGCAATCCGGAACAGACACCTAAACAGCCAACAAACCAGCTCTCCAAGCCGGCACTCCCATCACCCACAAACAAAAACGGCCCGCCCCCAGTAGGGCGAGCCGTTGCGTTACGCGCGGATCGATCAGAACTCGTGATCAGCGGTATCCGGGTTCAGGTCGGAGATACCCAGCTTGCCAGCGGCCTGCTCGATGGCGCCGGTCTGCTTGACCAGCGCAGCGATGGCGCCACGTACCAGGGCCTGGCCCTCGGCGTTGTCGGCGGCGATCAGTTGGTCGAAGTGCACGTTGTCCTTCTCGGCGCTGTCGACCAGCTTCTGCAGCTCGGCCTGGGTGGCGTCGAGGTCGGCCTTGAGGGTGGTGTCGGTCTGCGCATCGACCTTGGCCACCAGCTCCGACAGGCTCGGGCCGGTCAGGGTGCTGCCGTCGACCTTCTTGTACTCACCCAGGTAGACATTGCGGATGCCCAGGCCATTGTAGAAGTGCGAGTTGTGGGTGTTGTCGCTGAAGCAGTCATGCTCGTCTTCGGTGGAGTTGGCTTCCAGCGCGACTTTCATGCGCTCGCCAGCCAGCTCGCCGAGGGACAGGCTGCCCATGCCGAAGAGCATCTTGCGCAGGCCATTCTCGCCGGAGTCGGCCACCAGTTCGCTGCGGTAGTTGCCTTCGACGCCGGGCTTCCACTGCTCGACCATGTCGTTCAGATCCTTGACCAGCAGGTCGGTGGCGGCCTTGAGGTAGGCACGGCGACGCTCGTTGTGGCCGCCGGTGGCGCCTTCACCCACTACATAATCGGTATACGGACGCTCGCCAGCGCCGGGCTTGGTGCCGTTGAGATCCTGGCCCCAGAGGAGGAATTCGATGGCGTGGTAGCCGGTGGCGACGTTGGCTTCGGAGCCGCCCAGCTCGTTCAGGCTGGCCAGCAGGTCGCCGGTGATGTTGCTGACGTCGATCTTGTCTTCGCCAACCTGTATCTCGGTGTTGGCGATGATGTTGGCCTGCGCGCCCGGGTTACCCAGTGCATGCTGGTAATCGGGGGCGACGTAGTCGATCAGGCCTTCATCCAGCGGCCAGGCGTTGAGCTGGCCTTCCCAGTCGTCCACCACCGGGTTGCCGAAGCGGAACACTTCGCTCTGCATGTAGGGCACGCGCGCGGCCAGCCAGGCCTGGCGGGCGGCTTTCAGGGTTTCTTCGCTGGGGTTGGCGAGCAGGGCGTCGACGGCGCTTTGCAGCGCTTTGCCGGTGCTGGCGGCATCGCTGAACACGGCCAGGGCCAGATCCGCGTAATGATTCACCACGGCCTTGGCGGCGGCTTCGTCCACCTTGCTGGCGGTGGCTGCCGGAGCGGCGCTCTCGCTGGCGGCCGGTGCGGCGGCTTGGCTGGCCGGTGCTTTGTCGTCACCGCAACCGGCGAGAGAAATGGCGATGGCCAGGAGGCTGGCCGAGGCCAGGGGCATACGAATCATGGCGGAGTCCTTTGCGTGTGCGGGTTGTGATAGATACGCGAGCGCATCTGCGAAACCCCGACATAATGCAAATGTTTCGCATTATGTGTAAAGGCCATTATGCGAAGCTGTGCGGGATATCGCTGCCGATAACGCTGGGCTGCCGCTAGAATGCGAGCTTCGTTGCGCAGTTCTACATGGAGATAACTGCATGAGCCTGACCGCTGTGATTCTGCTCGTCGTCGCCGTACTGCTGGGAGCCTATGCGGTCTCCCTCTACAACGGCCTGGTGCGCCTCAAGCATGGCGTGAGCAAGGCCTGGTCGAACATCGACGTGTTGCTCAAGCAGCGCCACGACGAGTTGCCCAAGCTGGTGGAGACCTGCAAGCAGTACATGCAGTACGAGGGCGCCACCCTGGAGCGGGTGATCGCCGCCCGCAGCGCCGTGGCCAGTGCTCGCGAGCAACAGGACGTGGGCGCCCTGGGCAAGGCCGAAAGCGGTCTGCGTGCCGGCCTCGGGCAGCTCTTCGCCCTGGCCGAGAACTATCCGCAGCTCAAGGCCAACGACAGCTTCCAGCATCTGCAGCAGCGCATCAGCGGGCTGGAGAATGGCATCGCCGACCGTCGTGAGCTGTACAACGAGGCGGTGAACCTCAACAACGTGCGCATCGAGCAGTTTCCGGACGTGATCCTGGCGCGGATGTTCAATTTCCAGGCTGCCGAGCTGCTGGTATTCAGTGAGGCGGAGAAGGCCGACGTCGACCTCAAGTCGCTGTTCAATTGACCATGATGCAGGGTGATCCCTTGGGCTTTTTCGTCACCCTGGCCTTTACCCTCGGCGCCTGTCTGAGCGGCGCCTGGTGGTGTCTGCGGCGTTGGTCACAGGCGCGCCATCTGCTGGATACCCCCACCTCGAAGATTCGTTCGGCGGCGCAGGGCTATGTCGAGTTGTATGGTGTGTTGCACGAGTTGCCAGGGATCGAGGTGCGCGGCCCGCTGACCGGCAAGCCCTGCCTGTGGTGGCGCTATCGCATCGAGGAGTACCAGTCCAGCGACAACAAGAGCACCTGGCGGGTGGTCGAGCGCGGCAGCAGCGAGGCCTGGTTGCGTCTGGATGACGGCACCGGCGAGTGCCTGATCGACCCGCGCGGCGCCGAGGTGCGCCCGGTGGTGCGCGATAGCTGGGAGGGCAACCTGCGCCATCCGCTGGGACCGGTAAAGACCGGGTTGTGGCGCTTTCTGAGCAGTGGCAGGCGCTACCGCTACGTCGAGGAACGCCTGCATGCCGGCCAGCCGCTGTATGCCATCGGCGATTTCCGCACTCAGGGCGCGGCGCAGCAGGGCTTCGATCCGACGGCGGCGCAGGGCGCGGTAATACGCGAATGGAAGGGCGACTTCGCCGGCCTGCTGCGCCGCTTCGACAGCGACGGCAACGGTCAACTGGATGAGCGTGAGTGGGATCGGGTGCGCCTGGCTGCGCGACTGGAGGCCGAGGATCGCCAGCGCCTGCGCGTGCAGGAGCCGGCCCGCAACCAGATGGCCAGGCCGAGGGAGGCGCAGCCCTTCATTCTGGCCAACGCCGGGGAGGACGAACTGGCGCGCGGTTTCTATTGGCAGGCGGCGGCTGGCGCCGTGCTGTGTCTGGTCGGTGCACTGGCCACGGCCTGGGTGCTGGGTGTGCAGAACTGGTGAGGCAGCTACCACGACGCCGCGACTGAGCGCGGCGTGCTGGTCACAGGGTGGCGGCTGAGTTCAGGCGCTGAGATTGCTTGAGGAACAGCGTCAGCTCACGCGCCGGTAGCGGTTTGCTGTACAGGTAGCCCTGCCCCTCATGGCAGCCTTGGGCGATGATGTAGGCCTCCTGCTCGGCGGTTTCCACGCCCTCGGCGATCACCTGCATGCCCAGGCTCTTGCCGAGCTGGATGATGGCGCGAACGATGGTGGCGTCGTCCTCGTCTTCGAGCAGATCCTGCACGAAGCTCTTGTCGATCTTGATCTTGTCCAGCGGCAGGCTCTTGAGATAGCTCAGCGAGGAATAGCCGGTACCGAAGTCGTCGATGGCGATCATCGCCCCGGAGCGGCGCAGGCTGAGCAGGTGCTGGGCGGCGGTGCTGATGTCTTCCATCAGGCCGGTTTCGGTGACTTCCAGCTCCAGGCTCTTGGGCGGCAGGCGGTAGACCTGCATCAGGTTGTTGACCACCCGTGGCAGCTCGGAGTGGTGCAACTGCACGGTGGACAGGTTGATGGCCATGCGCAGGTCGCTGAACCCCTGGTCGTGCCATTCGCGCAGTTGCCGGCAGGTCTGGTCGAGCACCCATTCGCCGATGGGGATGATGGTGCCGTTCTGCTCGGCCAGCGGAATGAACAGATCCGGCGCGACGAAACCGTGCTGCGGATGCTGCCAGCGCAGCAGCGCCTCGACGCCGACCACGCGATGGTCGCGGTAATCCACCTGCGGCTGATAGACCAGGTGCAACTGGTTCTGCGCCAGGGCGTCGCGCAAGTCCTTCTCCAGCTCGCGACGGCGGCGCATCTCGCTGTCGACGCTGGCGATGTAGAACTGATAGCGGTTGCGCGAGCGGCTCTTGGCCAGGGTCATGGTCTGCTCGGCTTTCTGCAGCAGCTTCTCGGTGCTGTCGCCATCTTCCGGGAACAGGGTGATACCGATGGTGGCGCGCAGGCGCACCTCATGCTGCTCGAGCATGAAGGGCAGTTCCAGGTCGTCCAGCACGCTTTGCGCCAACTCGGCGGCCTCGTAGGGTTGTTCGATATCGGCTTGCACCAGGGCGAACTGGTCGCCACCCAGGCGGGCCAGGGCGTCGAGGCGGCCACTGTGGCTGCGCAAACGGTCGGAGAGGGCCAGGAGCAACTGGTCGCCACTCTGGTAGCTGAACTGCTCGTTGATGCCCTTGAAGTCGTCGAGGCCGACGCAGAGCACGGCGACACGGCGTTGCAGGCGCCCGGCATCCTCGAGAATCTGGTCGAGCTGCTGTTGCAGTTGCTGGCGGTTGGGCAGGCCGGTGAGAAAGTCGTACTGGGCCATGCGCAGCAGGCTGTTTTCCGCTTCACGGCGCAGTTGCGTGTTGCGCTCGATGGAGGCGAGCAACTGGTTGGCGGTGTTGATCCACAGGCCCAGCTCGTTCCTCTCGTTGCCCGGGAGCATGGGCAACTTGTGCTCGCTGGGGCGGTCGGGGTTGATGTTGGTCAGGTGCTCGATGATCTTCGCCAAGGGTCTGGTCAACAGCCAGTGGTAGACCAGGTAGAGCACCAGGCCCATGGCCATGGCCCGCAGCACGCCGGAGATGAAGATGATCACCGAGTTGGTGATGAAGTTCTCTCCATAGAAGGCGGTGTCGAGGATGATGGTGAGGTCGCCGTAGTATTCGCTGTAGGGGCCGCGACCGACCAGCTTGATGGAGAACTGCTGCTCCTGGCCGAGGATCGGGTCGGTGAGCATGCGTGTGGGAATTTGCGCCAGATCTCGTGAACGCTCGGCCAGCATGGGTTCGTTGGGGTGACCGATGGAGGCGTAGCGCACCGATTCGTGCTGGAACAGGCCTTCGATCACCTGCATGCCCATTTCCCGATCCAGGCTGTAGACCGCCTGAGTCGAGGGGTCGCGGAACATGCCGAGGATGCGGTGCGCGTCGTTGGCCACTGCCTGGCGCGTCTTGTAGGCGTCGAAGACGATCTGCGCGCAACTCAATACGACGCCGACCACGAATGCTGAAAGCAGCACTACGCGGAGCAACTTGAGTGACAAGCTGTTCTTCAATTCCAGCTTCAAAGTCAATTCCTTGTGTCAGTGCAGCAGCGTCATCGGGCAAGTATTGGCAATCTCGCCCTGGCAGTCAAAGGGCCACCATGGGTGTATGCATTTTTCGTGCGTGAGTCCGCACAGCGGGGCGGCGCCGTCTCGATGAGGTTGTCGGTGAAGAAGGCTAGGACTTTAGTGCCATGTGCTGATATAGCGTCGATACTGGATCGTCGGCGAGACGACTGCAAGCATTTGCTCGCAGTGCTCCAAGCCTTCTGCTCTCGTGGCCGGAAGGGCTGAAAAAAAGAACCCGGCGTAGGGCCGGGTTCTCGTCTTACCTTGCCTGGGTTCAGGCAGCGTAGTTCTGGGCAACGAAGTCCCAGTTGACCAGGTTCCAGAAGGCCTCGACGTACTTCGGACGCAGGTTGCGGTAGTCGATGTAGTAGGCGTGCTCCCAGACGTCGCAGGTCAGCAGCGGGGTATCGCCGGAAGTCAGCGGGCAGCCGGCGCCGATGGTGCTGGCCAGGGCCAGGGAGCCGTCGGCCTTCTTCACCAGCCAGCCCCAGCCGGAACCGAAGGTGCCGATGGAGACCTTGCTGAACTCTTCCTTGAACTTGTCGAAGGAACCGAAGGCGGCGTTGATGGCGTCAGCCAGGGCGCCGGTGGGCTGGCCACCGCCGTTGGGCGACAGGCAGTTCCAGTAGAAGGTGTGGTTCCACACCTGGGCGGCGTTGTTGAAGATGCCGCCCGAGGAGGTCTTGACGATCTCTTCCAGGCTCTTGCCTTCGAACTCGGTGCCCGGCACCAGGTTGTTCAGGTTCACCACGTAGGTGTTGTGGTGCTTGTCGTGGTGGAATTCCAGGGTCTCGGCGGAAATGTGCGGCTCGAGGGCATTCTTTTCGTAAGGCAGCGGCGGCAATTCAAAAGCCATGGTCTATCTCCTACTCAGGTCGTGTGCGGTATGCGCATGAGGCCGATCACGGGCGGCCCTGAAGGCAGGCTGATCCCAGCCTGCGAGCGGCGTGGAGTTTGTACTCCTTGCGCCACAGACCCGGGATCATAGCACCCAGCCTCGACCATAACCACGCAACATCTGTGTGGGAAAGCCTTGGCCAGGGCCTCTGCGTCGATAGCTTCGACCGCCTCGTGGGGTCAAAGTGCACCCGCTTTCTTCCAGGCCAGGTAGCTGCTGACCAACTCCGGCCCCAGCTCGCCCGGGCGGGCATCGAGCACCGGCACGTCATGCGCGGCCAGGCGCTCGTGCAGGCCGGCGCGCGCGTTGAGGTAGTCCAGAGTGCCGCAGTAGGCCAGGGCTTGCTCGTAGCCGGTCACGGGCTCCTGGCGCAGTTGGTCGAGCACCTCTTCGCGCAGGCTGGCGACCAGCACGCGGTGCTGGCGCGACAGGCGCCTGACCGCGGCGAGCAGATCCTGGTCATCCTCGTCGCGCAGGTTGCTCACCAGCACCACCAGGGCGCGGCGGCGCTGACGGGACAGGAGCAGGTCGGCGGCGGCGCTGAAGTCGGCCGGCTGCTGGCTGGTCTGCAGGTCGTAGACGGCGCCCAGCAGGCTGTTGAGCTGGGCTTGGCCCTTGACCGGCGCCAGGTAGCGCTGGTGATTGCCGGCGAAGGTCGCCAGGCCCACCGCATCGCCCTGGCGCAGGGCCACGTAGCTGAGCAGCAGGCAGGCATTGAGAGCGTGATCGAAGTGCGACAGCTCGTCGTCCTGGCTACGCATGCGCCGACCACAGTCGAGCAGGAAGACGATTTGCTGGTCACGCTCGTCCTGGTATTCGCGGGCGATGGGCGTGCGTTTGCGCGCGGTGGCCTTCCAGTCGATCTGGCGCAGGGTGTCGCCGTCGCGAAACTCGCGTAGCTGATGGAATTCCAGGCCCAGACCACGGCGCGGGCGTTGACGCACGCCAAGCTGGCTGAGCCAGTCGTCCACGGCTTTCAACTGGGCGCCGTAGAGGCGGGCGAAGTCGGGGAACACACGGCTCTCGCCAGGCAGGTCGAGCAGGCGTCGGCCCTGCCACAGGCGTAACGGGCTGGGCAGCAGCAGTTCGCAGCGGGCGAAGGCGAAGTGCCCGCGTTGCTGGGGTTTGAGACGGTAGCTCGATTGCGTCTGCTGGCCCGGCAGCAGGTCGATGCGCAGTGGCATGCCCTCGAAGGCCATGCCGGCCGGGACATGGTCGAACAGCTCGATCTGCGCCGCGTTCGAGAAGTCGTGATGCACCTGCAACTGCACCTCGCTCCAGCGCCCCAGCGGCAGGTTGCCCGGCAAGCTGCGCTGCACCCGTGGCGTGGGCAGGCGGCGCAGCCACAGGGCATCGCTGGCCGCGACCAGCAACAGGGCGACCAGCATGCCCCAGCTCAAGGGTTGCAGGCTGGCCGGCAGCTCGATGCCGAACAGCGGCAGGGCGCCGAGCAGTACGGCGATTGCCAGCAGCGCAGCGAGCAGGGCGAGGAGCAAGCGCGATGGCTTCATAGGCGCGGTGCCGGTACCTGGTCGAGCAGTTGTTGCAGCACCTGATCCACTGACAGGCCTTCGATGTCCAGTTCGGGCGCCAGGCGCACGCGGTGGCGCAGCACGGCCAGGGCACAGCCCTTGATGTCATCGGGCAGCACGAAGTCGCCGCCGCGCAACAGGGCACGGGCGCGAGCGCCACGCACCAGGGCGATCGAGGCGCGTGGCCCGGCGCCCATGGCCAGGCCCGGCCAGGTGCGGCTGGCGCGGGCCAGACGCACGGCGTAGTCGAGCACCTGGTCATCGATGGGCAGGTCGCTGGCGATCTTCTGCAGGGCCAGCACGTCCTTGGCTTGCAGCAGGGGGCGCAGCGGGGTGACCTCGAGCATGTCGGCCTTGGCCGAGCGGGTCACCTGGCGCACCATGCTCAGCTCTTCGTCCTGCTCCGGGTAATCCATGCGCAGCTTGAGCATGAAGCGGTCGAGCTCGGCTTCCGGCAGCGGGTAGGTGCCTTCCTGTTCGATGGGGTTCTGCGTGGCCAGCACCATGAACGGCAGCGGCACGGCCAGGGCACGACCTTCCAGGGTCACCTGGCGCTCCTGCATCACTTCCAGCAGGGCAGCCTGGGTCTTGGCCGGGGCACGGTTGATCTCGTCGGCCAGTAGCAGGTTGGTGAAGATCGGCCCCTTGCGCAGCTTGAACTGCTCGCTTTGCAGGTCGTATACGGCGTGGCCGGTGATGTCGCTGGGCATCAGATCCGGGGTGAACTGGATGCGCGCGAAATCGCCGCCGAAGCAACGTGCCAGGGCGCGCACCAGCAGGGTCTTGCCCAGGCCGGGAACGCCTTCGACCAGCACGTGGCCGCCGGCGATCAGCGCCGTGAGCACGTCGTCGATCACCGCGTTCTGGCCGATCACGGCCTTGCGCAATTCGTTGCGCAGGGCCTGGGCCAGGGCGCTGGCGCGCTGGCGCTGCTGGGCCTGTGGGTTGGCCGGTGCGGCTGTCGTGGTGTCGGGTGCCGGCAGGTTTTCGGTATCAGGCGTCTGTTCGCTCGTCATAGGGCATTCCTGAGGGTTTGCAGGTGGGCGACCTGGCGGGTGAAGTCACTGGCCGATAGGCGCTGCTTGGGCAGCGGGCGCATGGCTTGACTGATGGCCTTGCTGGGCAGGCGGGTCAGACGGCCAAGTACCTGCCACTGTTCGGCGACGCCGAGTTTCTCGAAGCCGGGATAGCAGCGTCTGGCGCGGCGTTTGATGTCCTGCTGGAGGTTGTGCAGCAGGCTGTGCTGGCCGCTGCGGCGCAGGAGGAAGTCGGCGCTGGCGCGCAGGTGTTCCGCCAGTTGCCGGCGCGCGCGGCTGGCCGGCGCCAGCAGCGGGCCATGGCGCATACCGGCGTGCCACAGCGCGGCGGCGATCAGCAGCGCCAGTGCCACCAGCGCCAGTGGGAAATGGCGCAGCAGCAGGGTGAACAGGTCGTCGTGGTCGGCACGGTAGAGCAGGGTCACGGCGCTGTCCTGGCTGAGGTACCAGAGCAGCCAGGCATTGTCGTATTGGCCGATGGCCTGGTTCTGCCAGATCCACGGATCGCTCATCACGGTGATCAGGCCATCGCCGTGATAGAGCTGCAGCAGGTGAGTGGCGCCGGCGCTGTTGGCCCAGGCGTGGGCACGGTTCTGCGCGTCGTAGAGGTGGAAGGCGGTGTCGAAGGTGATGTAGGCCGGGGCGTCTTCGTTCTGCAGATACAGTTTGGTCAGATCGGGGTAGGCCTCTTCGTTCTGCGCGACGGCCGGTTCACCTTCGGCTTCGTCGTCGTCGAGGTCATCGCTCATGTACTGCTCGATGTCCAGCAGGTCGAGGAGTAGATCGCCGCTCTTGCCTTCGTCTGCGTCCCACAGGCGCTCGGCGATCAGCAGCAGGTGGCCGCCATTGGCCGTCCATTGCAGCACGCGCTCGGCCTGGCGTGGCGTCATCTCGCTGCGATCGGCCAGCAGCATCAGGGTCTGCCCCTGGCTTGGCAGCGTGCTCAGCACGTCGAGGGTATCGGCACGTTGCACGGCGATGCCTTGCTGGCGCAGGAAGTGTTCGGCGGCCAGGTAAGGGTTGGCGGCCACTTCGGGGGCGGGGCCGTGTTCGAGGGTTTCCTGATAGGGTTGCAGGCGCCCCAGCAGATAGATGGCCAGCAGACCCAGGGCCAGCAGCACGGCCATGGCCGTGAGAAATCCGGCGCGGCGGCTCATGCGCGAACCTGCTGACCGAACAGCTCACGCCAGCTCTGGCAGAGGTGCTGGGCCTGTTCGGCTGGCGGTTGGCGATGGCCGTAGGCGAGCGCCTGCCAATGGCCGGTGAGCTGTTCGCTGTAGTGTTGCAGGGCTTGCTGCTGCAGGGTGGCGACCAGATGCAGGACTTCGCCCTCGGTATGCGAAGCCTTCAGCGGCAGATGATGATCGTGCAGCAGGCGGCTGAGCAGCGCGCGGTAGAGCAGGCTCAAGGCCGCGCGCGGATCCTGGTTCCACAGCCGTTGCGCTTCGCTGGCCACGTCTTCGGGCAGGCTTTGCGGGGCCACTTCCAGGCCGAACAGTTGCGTGGGCGCCGCCACCGTGCGGCGTTGCGGCAGGCCGACGCGCTCGCCGAAGGTCTGCAGCCAGTCGCGGTAGCGCCAGAGGATGAACACCAGCAGGGCGAACAGGCTGCCCCAGAGCAATACCTCGAAGACCTGGGCCAGGGTGTTCAGGCTTTTCCAGAACTGGCCGAGCTTTTCCAGCAGCTCGAGGAAGCCCGTGGGCTCGGCCGGCTCTTCCTGCTCTTCTGCCGGCTCGTCGCCCAGGCGCCAGCGGGTGACGGTTTCGCGATTCTGGAAGGGTGGTGCGTCGAGCAGACGGGTGATGCCATCGTGCGCGGCCTGGCTGCTCAGGTGTTGCTCCAGCAGGCGTGGCGCCTGCGGGCCCAGTGGGTCGTTCTGCGCCGCGGCGGCTGCCTCGTCGGCCCAGGCCGTGCTGGCCGGCTGGCCGAGCAACAGCGCACAGCCGAGCAGCAGGGCATAGGCCGTGCCGATCAGGCGCTGGCGCAGGCGGCGGAACACCAGTTCGATGTCCCAGGCTTCCAGCTCGGTGCGGCGGTTGAGGTAGAGGGTGAAGCCACAGGCGACGTAGACCGGCTCCCAGACGATCAGCAGCAGGGCGTAGCCCAGGTTCGACAGGTGCTCGAGCCACAGCCACTGGCCGCCGTCTGCGGCGATCAGGCTCTGCCAGTTCCAGTCCATCTCCATCTGCTGTGGCAGCATCAGGTAGAACAGGGTGCTCAGGCCCAGCAGCAGGGCGCTTTCCAGGTGCACGCCGACCACCGTGAGCCAGGTCGCCGCGCCGCTGCCACGCTGCGACAGCACGATCAGGCGTTGGCTGCGCGCCTGGCCCGAGAGCCCTTCGAGCTGCAGCACCGGCAGGTCGAAGCTGCGCGTGAGGCTCAGTCGGCGCCAGGTCAGGCTGGCCAGCAGTTGCGGTTTCAGCAGTCTGGGCCAGGCCTTGAGTGCCTGCTTGAGCGTCGGCGTGTTGCCGAACAATGCCTGCGAGAGGATGTACAGCGGCAGGCGTTCGTAGGCTGGCTTCAACCACCAGAACAGCAGGATGGCCGCTCCCGGATACTCCCAGAGCAAGGCGCAGAGCAGGGCGAAGATGGGCAGGGTGACCATTGCCCAACTGGCCATCAACAGGCCGGCGTGACGCTGGGCCATGAGCACGCCCAGATCCAGTGCTTCCCAGGCTGTGCGTGGGCGGATGGCCAGGCTGGCTTCAGTCAGGCGCATGCTGCCTCCGCCCGGCCAGGGTCAGGTAGCTCAGCACGAGGATCCAGAGCAGGGCACCGACGGCATATTTGACCTGGGGTGTGGCCACTGTGGTGGACGACCAGAAGGCCTCGATGAAGGCGGCCAGCAACAGGAACAGAATGACTCCGGCCACCAGTTGGATGGCCTGGCCGGCGGCCTGGCGCAGCGCTTCGCCACGGCGTAGGCGGCCGGGGGCGAGCAGCGCCCAGCCCAGCTTGAGCCCGGCGGCGCCAGCCAGGGCGATGGCGGTCAGCTCGAAGGCGCCATGGCCGATGACGAAGGACCAGAAGGTTTCGCCGTAGCCGATGCGGCTCAGATGGCCGGCCACGGCACCGATCATCAGGCCATTGAAGAGCAGGAAGAACAGGCTGCCCAGACCCAGTAGCAGGCCGCCGGCGAAGGTCTGAAAGGCGATGCCGATGTTGTTCATGATGTAGAAGCCGAACATCATCCAGTCGTCGCCGGACGCGCGCTCGGCGAAGCGGCCGATGCGTCGGGCGTCCGGGTCGTACATGCGCTCCATCTCGCTGACCTGATCCGGCGCCACCAGGCTGTAGATCAGCTCGGGAAACAGGTAGGTGAGCAGCCCCATCAACGCCAGGGTGCCGAAGAACAGCAGGCTGGCGGCGCACACCAGGCGCCACTCGCGCCGCACCAGGCGTGGAAAGCCGCCGAGCAAAAAGCGAATCGACTGTGCGCCGAGGGTGCTGCGGTGACGGTAGAACTGCTGGTGGCCGCGCATGGCCAGTTGCTGCAACTGGTCGATCAGGTGGCTGCTGTAGCCGCGCGCCTGAGCCAGTGCCAGATGCTGGCAGAGCTGCCGGTAATCGGCGGCGAAGCGCGTACAGGCTTCGGCCTGGGCCTTGCCCTGTTCGAGCGCTGTGAGCTGCTGGGCGAAGCTGTCCCACTCGCTTTGGTGACGCGTCTCGAACAGGCTCTGTTTCATGGCGCAGCTCCCAGCAGCCCACGGGCGATGCCATTGAGGCGCGCTTCCGCCTGTTCGGCTGGAACCTGCAACGGCTCGGCCAGCAGGGCGGCCAGTTCGGCGCGCCGCGCGCTGGACAGCTGCCCGCCGCGCTCGGCGAAACCGAGCAGGGCGCGTTGTTCGCTCAGCGTCAGCGGGAAGGGGGCCGGCAGTGGCTCGGCATCCGGCAGATCGGGGCGGCTCGGGGCGACCTCGCGATAGACCACCAGGGTGCCGGCGGCGATATCGCCGAGGCGCTTGAAGGCCGGATGATTGAGGCAACTGAGGATGCCGAAGGTGTAACCGAACGGCAGCAGGTCGACGAAACGCAGCAGGTTGCGGGTCAGCGAGGCGGCCCAGCCGATGGGCGTGCCGTCGTCGTGCACCACACGCAGGCCGAGCAACTGCTTGCCGGGGGAGCGGCCCTGGTTGAGCACCTCGAACAGCACCATGTACCACCAGGTCACGAGAAACAGCAGGATGGTGGCCAGGCCCAAGCCGAACTGTCCGAGCAGGCCCAGCACCACGTAGGCCACGCCGAGAATCAGGCCACGTATGGCCAGATCGATGGTGAAGGCCAGGGCACGTGGCACCAGGCTGGCGGGGCGCAGATGCAGGTCGATGCCTTCCGGGGTTTCCACCTGATAGTGGGTATCCAGGGCCGGGGTATCGGCAGCGGTGCTTGTGGTCAGGGACATCGGCGGTCTGTCTGGGCGAAAGCCCGATGCTAGCGAGCAGCGGGACACGAACGCAACCGGGCCGAAGGATGGGCCCGGCATGGGACTCAGGCAGCAGGCGCCGGCAGAACACCGAAGATGCGGCTGTACAGCTCACCTATCAACACGATGAACATCGGCATGGTCCAGATCAGGCCGATACCGAATGGCAGCGCGCTGATCAAGAGCAAGACGCCCATGCTCAGCATCAGGAAGAACACCTTGAACCAGTGACGATTGATCGCTTTGCAGGACACCACCATCGCTTGCCAGGCCGAGAGCTTGCGCTCGACCACCAGTGGGATGGTCAGCAGCAGTGCGATTTGCAGGTAGATACCGGGCACAATCAGCAGCATGTAGCCGATGTTGGTGGCAATCACGATCAGCAGACCGGCGACGAACAGTGGCAAGGTACGCCCGAAGTGGCTGAATATTTCCGCGAAGCGCAGAGGCTGGCCTGCTGCCTGACGAATGCCGATCATGTTGAGGCCGGCCAGGAAGGGGTACATCAGCGCCACGACCGCGACCGAGCTGATCATGATGAAACCGAACAGGCCGAAGGCCCCGGCCACGGCCATTCCGCCTTCAGAGCCGCTCAGGGCGCCGAGGCCGATAAAGCCGATGCCGAAGATCATGGCGACGATGTACAGGATGATCTGGGCCATGAACAGCGCGCCCATCATGACCAGAAAACCGCCCCAGATCAGGCCTTTGGTGCCACTGGTCTTGCGCCAGGCGGTGGCGAGCAGCTCGCCGATGGAGAAGTCGTAACCACGCGCCAGTGCCAGGTGCGGATCGGCGCTGACCTGGTCGCTGCTGATGGGGTTGAGATCGCTGCTGGGGGCAGAGTACGGATTGAGTACGCTGGTCTCACTCACGGTTGCGTCCTTGTAGGGAGTGGCGGGAAACGGCATCGTAGTGGCTTGCGCCGCGTCACTCAATGGCAGTCTGCAAGCATTGGCAGCAATGAGTGCTCGTTCACGTTTCTCGACCGCAACGGCAGAGCCCGCTGCCGTCATCGCTTGTAAGGAATAGGTTTTGAGCCGCAGCATCTTCTGGTACGACTACGAGACCACCGGCATCAACCCACGCTGTGACCGACCGATTCAGGTGGCCGGTATCCGCACCGACGAGGCGCTCAACGAGATCGACGAGCCGCTGAATCTCTATTGCCGTCTGAGTGACGACATCCTGCCGCACCCGGCTGCCTGCCTGGTCACCGGTATCGACCCGCAGCGCCTGGCGCAGCAGGGGCTCGACGAAGGCGAGTTCATCACCCGCGTGCACGCGCAGTTGGCGCAGCCCGGCACCTGCAGCGCCGGTTACAACACCCTGCGTTTCGATGACGAGGTCACGCGCTACAGCCTGTACCGCAACTTCTTCGACCCCTATGCCCGTGAATGGCAGGGCGGTAACAGCCGTTGGGATCTGATCGATCTGGTACGCACCGCCTATGCCTTGCGCCCTGAAGGCATCGAGTGGCCGCAGGAGGACGGGCGCGTCAGTCTCAAGCTGGAGCGTCTGACCCAGGCCAACGGTATCGACCACGGGCAGGCGCACGATGCGCTTTCCGATGTGCGCGCCACCATCGGCCTGGCGCGCCTGCTGCGTGAGCGCCAGCCACGGCTGTACGACTTTCTCTACCAGTTGCGCAGCAAGCAGCGCGTGCTCGACCAGATTCGCCTGCTGCAGCCGCTGTTGCACGTTTCCGGCCGTTTCTCGGCGGCGCGCCATTATCTGGCGCCGGTGCTGCCGCTGGCCTGGCACCCGCGCAACCGCAATGCGCTGATCGTGGTCGACCTGCAGGCCGACCCGGCCCCGCTGCTGGAGCTGGACGCCGAAACCCTGCACAGCCGCCTATACACCCGGCACGATGAACTGCCCGAGGGGCAGGCACCGGTGCCGTTGAAATTGCTGCACATCAATCGCTGCCCGGTGCTGGCACCCGTTTCGGTGCTGCGCGACGAGGATCGCCAGCGTCTGGCGCTGGACTGGTCGCAGTGCGAGCGGCATGCCGCAGCGCTGCGCGACAACCCCGCGGCCTGGCAGGACAAGCTGGCTTCGATCTATCGCGAGGAAGCCTTCGCCGCCAGTCTCGATCCTGAACAGCAGCTATACGATGGTTTCATCGGTGACCGTGACCGCCGGTTGTGCGAGCAGGTACGGCGGGCGCAACCGGAAGATCTGACCAATCAGTCACTTTCTTTCGACGATACTCGTTTGCCGGAATTGCTCTTTCGTTATCGTGCACGCAACTTCGCACAGACACTTTCGGCGGAGGAGCAGCGGCGCTGGTTCGATTTCTGCCGACAACGCCTGAGCCAGCCTGAATTCGGCGCGCCCAATACCCTCGAGCAATTCAAGCTAGCGCTGGAGAAGTTACGCGGTGAATGTTCCGCCGAGCAGGGGCAACTTCTTGCGCAATGGCTCAGCTATGCCCAGGCACTGGAAAGTCGCTATGGGCTCGGCAATTCCTGAGTTGGGGCAATGCCCAATAGTGGTGCGGTCGCTAGGCTCTGTACGAAAAGTCGTCGAGCGAAGGTCAGGCAAGGCGAAATCACTCGAAGAAGCGCAGTTTACGTGTTGTAAATGAGCATTCTGACCGGGCTGGCGTACCAGAGTGATTTCAACGCAGCATCACCGAGCGCAGGCACTTTCCGTACAAAGCCTAGCGTGAACATGAGTGCGTTCAGCTATCACCCCTAGGGCATCTCTGAAGACGTAGGGCTGGCAATCAGCCCAATAGCGATGGCGGCCTGACAAAGACCGGTGAAAAAGCACTGGGCTCGTCGTTGTAAATGAGCCTGTTGAGCGCAACGCAAGTTTGTAGAGGTGCCCCTGTAGGCGAGACGCCGTCGCCAAATTCATGACAGACGGCTGCCGCAGGAGTGCGATATGACCGGGGCCAATCAGCGCGCATAAAAAACGCCAGCAAGGCTGGCGTTTTGGCTTCACTGCGCTTGGATCAGCCCAGCAGGGTGGCCCAGCTTTCTACGGTGTCGGCGCCCCACTTGGCTTTCCACTCTTTCAGGGTCTTGTGGTTGCCGCCTTTGGTCTCGATGACTTCACCCGTGTTCGGGTTCTTGTACTGCTTGACCTTGCGCGCACGCTTGGTAGCAGGCTTGGCGCTACGCGGGGCCTTGACCGACTTGGCCTCCGGATCGAGCAGGGCGATGATGTCGCGCAGCGACTTCTGATACTCACCCATCAGGCTGCGCAGCTTGCCTTCGAACTCGAGTTCTTTTTTCAGCTTGTCGTCTTGCGACAGATTCTTCAGGCGCTCTTGCAGTTCTTTGATGTTCTCTTCGAGCGAACGGTATTCGGTGATCAGCGACATGGAATTTACCTTACGATTTGGATTTACGGCGACGAGTAAGCCAATAATAGTCAGGCGCTCAAAACAAGTAAACACTGAAATAAAAACTTCTGCTTGCGCTCTGCAACCGATTGTATCAGCCGGACAATAGTGAACCGAGATTGTTCGCTTAGTTCATGAATCGCTTTTCAACCTGAAATACCGATGCGCTGTTGGCCTGTTTTTCGTATCTTCGTACCAGGTGCATGAGGTAAACAGTACCTGGCCGTCGGGCAAGTTGAGGTTGTCGATAGCGCATATGAATTCAGGGCGCAGTGCGTCAGGGCCGCTGCCTGGAGTGCATGACGGTGTGCGCGTCTTCGCTCGACGGTTTTTTCTGCAAACCCTAGAATGGCGCCCTTTTGCGCTGTTACCTGGGGTCAAAACTTCATGCGTACGTTCAGACTGGTCATTTCCTGCCCAGACCGTGTCGGCATCGTTGCCAAAGTCAGTAATTTCCTGGCCACCTATAACGGCTGGATCACCGAAGCCAGCCATCACTCCGATACCCAGAGTGGCTGGTTCTTCATGCGTCACGAAATCCGTGCCGATTCATTGCCATTCGATCTGGAGGGCTTCAAGCAGGCCTTCGCGCCCATCGCCCGTGAATTTTCCATGGAGTGGCGCATCACCGATTCGGCGAAGAAGAAACGTGTGGTGTTGATGGCCAGCCGGGAGTCGCACTGCCTGGCCGATCTGCTGCACCGTTGGCACAGCAACGAACTCGATTGCGAGATTCCCTGCGTGATCGCCAACCATGACGACCTGCGGCGCATGGTGGAGTGGCATGGCATCCCTTACTTCCATGTGCCGGTCGACCCCAAGGACAAGGTACCGGCCTTCGCCGAGGTGGAGCGGTTGGTCAAGGAGCACCAGGCCGATGTCATCGTCCTGGCGCGCTACATGCAGATCCTGCCGCCGGCGCTGTGCGCCGAGTATGCGCAGCGGGTGATCAACATTCACCACAGCTTCCTGCCGTCTTTCGTCGGCGCCAAGCCCTATCACCAGGCCTCGCTGCGCGGCGTGAAGCTGATTGGCGCGACCTCGCACTACGTCACCGAAGAGCTGGACGCCGGCCCGATCATCGAGCAGGACGTGGTACGCGTGACCCACCGCGACGATATCGAGGAGATGGTGCGCCTCGGCAAGGACGTGGAGAAGATGGTATTGGCTCGTGGGCTACGCTATCACTTGGAAGACCGGGTTCTGGTGCACGACAACAAGACGGTGGTATTCGACTGATCCGTCGTCGGGGCCGAACCCATTCACTGTGGAGGACGCTGCCCATGCTCAAATCCATCAAGGTGCGCGACTACATGACCCGCCGCCTGGTGACCTTCAGATCCGACACCGATCTGTTCACCGCCATCAATCGCCTGCTGGAGCACCGTATTTCCGGGGCTCCGGTGGTCGACACCCAGGGCCATCTGATTGGCATGCTGTCGGAGGGCGATTGCCTGCGCGGCATTCTCTCCGGTGCCTATTACGAGGGCACTGGTGGTTGCGTCAGTGCCTACATGACCAGCGATGTCGAGGCGATAGGCCCGGACGTCGATGTCATCGAGCTGTCCGAACGTTTTCTCAACGGTCGACATGGCCGTCTGCCGGTGGTCGAGGACGGCCGACTGGTGGGCCAGGTCAGTCGGCATGATGTGTTGCGCGCGGTGAAGGAATTCGCCCAGCACGATCCCGGTCATGTCGAGGCGAACTGAGCGGAGACCCTGTTCATGAGCGATCCACTGGACAAGGCGACATCCAGCGCACCCCCGACCCTGGGCGAGGGCTGTGTGCGGCGCTACGATCCCGAGGCCTTGAGCGAAGAGGATGGCACCGACTTCGCAGGGGCCGCCGAACTGTGGCAGCAATTGCAGGAAGACGCGGACGAGGCGGATCCCACCTGAGGGACGCTTGTCCTGGCTGCCTGGCGTATTCGCAGCGACGCTGGCGGATGGCGCAGATCCCAGGTGCACGAAACAGCGACAGACTCCAACCCAGAGGACGGCAAGATGCCTGCAAGTTCCCAGTTCATCATTGGTGCCGGTAGCCAGGGGCAGCCGGTGGGCCAGCCGCTGCGCCTGGCCAACCGTCACGGGCTGATCGCCGGGGCCACCGGTACCGGCAAGACCGTGACCCTGCAACGCTTGATCGAAACCTTCAGCGATGCTGGCGTGGCGGTATTCGCCGCCGACGTCAAGGGTGACCTCTGCGGCCTGGGAGCCATGGGCGCACCTCAGGGCAAGGTGGCCGAGCGCATCGCCAGCATGCCCTGGCTGGAGCATCGGCCGCAGGCTTATCCGCTGACGCTGTGGGATGTGCATGGCCTCAGCGGTCACCCGTTGCGAACCACCCTCAGCGAGATGGGGCCGTTGTTGCTCGGCGCCCTGCTGGAGTTGACCGACAGCCAGCAGGCGGCGCTCTACGCGGCGTTCAAGGTGGCCGACCGCGAAGGGCTGTTGCTGCTCGATCTCAAGGATCTCAAGGCGCTGCTCGGCTATCTCAAGGACAACCCGCAGGCGCTTGGCGATGACGCCGCGCTGTTCACCAATACCTCGGCGCAGGCGCTGTTGCGGCGTCTGGCTGGGCTGGAGCAGCAGGGTGCCGAAGCGTTGTTCGGCGAGCCGGCGTTGCAGCTCGAAGACCTGTTGCACCCGGATCGCGATGGCCGCGGACGGATCCATCTGCTCGATGCCAGCCGCCTGGTGCATGAGGCGCCCAAGGTCTATGCCACCTTCCTGCTCTGGCTGCTGGCCGAGTTGTTCGAGCAACTACCGGAGCGCGGCGATGCCGACAAGCCGGTGCTGGCGCTGTTCTTCGACGAGGCGCACCTGCTCTTCCAGGGGACGCCCAAGGCCCTGCAGGAGCGCCTGGAACAGGTGGTGCGGCTGATTCGTTCCAAGGGCGTGGGGGTTTACTTCGTTACCCAGTCGCCCAGTGATCTGCCCGATGAGGTGCTGGCGCAACTGGGCTTGCGCATCCAGCATGGCTTGCGCGCCTTCACCACCAAGGAGCAGAAGGCGTTGCGGGCAGTGGCCGAAGGTTTCCGTCCCAACCCTGCCTTCGACAGCCTGACGGTGCTCACCGAGCTAGGGATCGGCGAGGCGCTGGTCGCCACCCTGGAGGACAAGGGCACCCCGGCCATGGTGCAGCGCGTGGCCGTGGCGCCGCCGCAGTCGCGCATCGGCCCCTTGAGTGTAGGCGAGCGCGCAGCGCTGGTGCGCCAGTCGCCTTTGGCCGGGCGTTATGACAGACCCATCGACCGCGAATCGGCCTACGAGCGGTTGCTGGCTCGGGCAACCCAGGCCGCCGATGCCGACAAGGCTGCCAAGGCAACGGCAGAGGCGCCGGGGCTGGGACAAATGGCCGGCGAGTTTCTCGGTGGCATTGCCGGGCAAGCCCTCAAGTCCGCCGTGCGCCAGGCCGCCAATCAACTTGGCCGACAACTGGTGCGCGGTCTGATGGGCTCGCTGTTGGGTAGCAAGAAACGCTGACCGTCGAAGAACCCAGGGCGCGGCCAATGAGCGGGCGCGCGGGCACGACTTGCCGTGGCCGCGCGTTGGTTCATGCGGCAGTACAAGGTCGCTCGTTCTTCTTTGCGATGTCTTCGAGAGAATGACGACAGTGGACGAACTCAGCCGAGTTCTTCTGCCGCTTCCTGTTTCTCTTTGCGTTCTTTTTCGATCTTCTCGATTTCTTTATCGAAGGCCTGGTCGAGCAGGCTGGGGCGTTTGCGCCAGGGTTTGCGGTCGGGATCCGGTTGAGCGGCGTAGGTGATGACTTCCCCGCCGTATACGTCCTTGTAACGCTGCGCCTGGCGCTCGAGCTCGGCGCGCAGTTCGTCTTTCGTCACTTGGCTTTCCTATTTTTTCTTCAATGATTTCAGGTGGCACGTGAAGCGAGTTGCTTCACTGTTGCGGCCATCCTCTGATTCGGCAGTTCTGAACCGGCCATGCTGGCCCGTCAGTACCTTGGAGCATGAATTTCCCGTTTAGTTACAGTGGAGATGTAACTTGCTGTATGCAGCGCCCGAAACAGTGCGCGCCATTATCGCCAAAAGTTCTCGACTGTCCAGCGTCGTCATGCCATCAACGCCGGATATTGCAATTCACCACGCAATTGGCAAGTTGCGCCGGGCTGCAATAATTCCAGTCCTGGTCGGCCTGGCAAATGGTGCGCATTGACCGGATGGCTGACGGGCTCGAAGCAGATGAAGTGTCGCGCGGGCGGGCACAACAGCAGGTAGACCGAGCGGTTCTGTGTTCGGCCGTGCAATTGATAACGGAATGATGTGCGTCTCGTCGGAACAATCGGTAAAGGCATTGTCCGGCGGCTCGGTCGGTAATGGTCGCGCAACGCAGAAATCCCATTACGCAACAATGGCTGCCTGTTCGCGGAACAGTTTGTCTACATCGCGCAGCCACATACGCTGCGCTGTCGCCTGCAACCGGGCGAGGCTGTATTGCAGCGACAGCGCTGGGCAGGGTCAAGGTCGCAATTGGTAGTGTCATCGTACAACTGCTGGGCTATGATTGGTGCTGACCGTAAGCCGAGAATCGCCATCGATATGGACAATATCCCTGCCCAACCCCGCACCCCTCGCAAGCAACGCAGCCTGGCCCAGGAACTGGTGGCCGAGCTGTCGCAGCGTATTCGCGATGGTGTGATCAAACGCGGTGAGAAGCTGCCGACCGAGTCGGCGATCATGGCGGAGCAGGGCGTCAGCCGTACCGTGGTGCGTGAGGCTCTGTCACGCCTGCAGGCCGCCGGCCTGGTGGAGACCCGCCACGGCATCGGCACCTTCGTGCTCGATACGCCCAGCGCCAGCGGTTTTCGCATCGACCCGGCGACCATCGTCACCCTGCGTGACGTGCTGGCCATCCTCGAGCTGCGCATCAGCCTGGAGGTGGAGTCTGCCGGCATGGCGGCGCAGCGCCGCAGTGACACCCAGCTCCAGGCCATTCGCGAGGCGCTGGATGCGATCAACGAGAGCACGGCCAACTCCAGCGATGCCGTGTCTTCTGACTTCCAGTTCCACCTGCGTATCGCCGAAGCCACCGGCAACCGCTATTTCACCGACATTCTCAGCCACCTGGGCACCAGCATCATCCCGCGTACCCGGGTCAATTCCGCGCGTCTGGCGCATGACGATCAGACGCACTACATGGCGCGCCTGGAACGCGAGCACGAGCAGATCTTCGAGGCCATCGCCCGCCAGGATGCCGAGGCGGCGCGGGCGGCCATGCGCCTGCACCTGACCAACAGCCGTGAACGTCTGCGCCAGGCCCACGAGGCCGCCGAAGCCGAGGCGCTGCACGGCTGACAAGGCAGAAGCGGCCCGTTCATTCCTTCAGCGGCGGTAGGCCAGGGCGACGATGCCGCCGACCACGATCAGCCCGCCCAGCACCTGCAGGGCGCCGAGCAACTGACCCAGGATCAGCCAGCCGAAGAACATGCCGGCCACGGGTTCCATGTTCATCACCGGCGCGTTGCGTGCGATATCCAGCCGCGGCATGAGAATGAACAGCAGGGAAAAGGCCGTGCCGTAGAGCAGCACCAGCACCGCCAGGGCCATCCAGCCCGTGCTGGCGTTGGGCAGGCCCAGGCCCCCGGGCAGCGCGCCGCTGAGGCCCGCGAGGATGGAGGCGCTGAATACCACGGCCATGGTCAGCATGCTGCGTACCCGGCCGGGCATGCGTGATAGCCGATGCTCGGTGATCCACAGGGCCACGGCGAATACGCCCGCGGCGGTCAGGCTGAACAGCACCCCCTGCAACCAGCGGGCATCGCTGGCGGTTGCGCCGCTCAGGCGCGCCGACACGTCTAGCACCAGCACCAGGCCGAACAGGATCACGCCCATGATCGCTGCGGCGCGGCCGGTC
Source organism: Pseudomonas sp. NCHU5216 (assembly GCF_052156495.1). Taxonomy (NCBI): domain Bacteria; kingdom Pseudomonadati; phylum Pseudomonadota; class Gammaproteobacteria; order Pseudomonadales; family Pseudomonadaceae; genus Pseudomonas; species Pseudomonas sp. NCHU5216. The sequence continues at coordinate 90,032 of NZ_JBQLIX010000001.1, forward strand.
GGTGCCGGCCCGCCGAGCAGCCAGGTCAGCAGCGCCAGGAGAATCGGCGAGAGGTTCACCACCAATAGCGCCAGGCCCACCGGGATGCGTGCCACGGCGGAGTAGATGCAGAAGCTCTGAATCGCGATCAGCAGCCCCAGCACCAGTTGCCAGCCCCAGGTATCGCGGCTCAGGCGCAGCGAGTCGCGTTGCCACAGCACCAGTGCGCTGAGCACCAGGAAGGTCACCCCCGAGCGGCAGAGGATGGCCAGCAGCAGGCCTGCTTCATGATCGAAGGCGATCCGCGCGGCGATATGGTTGCCGGCGAAGGCGCAGGCCAGGCTGGCGAGAATCAGCGCGGCGATATGCCGGGGGAAGGGAACGGCTGACATGAAGAGGCGTTGTGTCCTTGTGAAGCGAGGCGCCGCCAGGCGACTCGGGTTGAGCTGGGCACGGCTCTGGGCGCGAATGCAGGGGGCCGGTTGCGGCAATGACCAATCCGGGTACGACACTTGGCAGCCGTGGAGGTCACACCTATGCAGCCCCAAGGGCCTTTCTGAGCACCTGGTGCCGATGGATGAAGACACGACGAATGAACCCGGCAACGAGGTGCTTCGCCATGCGTGGTTGGAAGGTGAGTTGGTCGACCAGCAGGCAGACACCGGGCTCGTGAGGGCACGGTGCAATATACCGTTCGTGGCGCCACAGCTTCATCGAGCCCATGGGCGACTGTTCGACGAAGCCCACACCAGGGGTGAGTTCCAGCAGGGTCATGTCCGAGTAATCGATAGGGAGAACGCCGAAGAGAAAGACATGACTGCGAAAAATCCGCATGGCCGGTTGCAGCGTCACGTCAGCCAGTGATCGAACACCCTTCGGTGCAGTCATGCGGAAGAAGGGCCAGATTTCCCTTGAAATGCCTTCGACCGAGGTGATCCACGTCCAGATGCGCTCACGCGGGGCCCTCAGCCTGGACTCGAAGCGGAGCGAGAATGGCTCGCTCATCGGCTGCATCCTTGCCAGTAGTCGTACAGGCCGGCAATGTCGGACGAACACAGCAGGGGCATGGCGTGCCCAAGGCGATCCAACGGCCAGTCCCACCATGCCATTTCCAGCAGCATGGCGATGTCTGGTTCGCCAAAGCGCTTCTTGATCGGCTTGGCGGGGTTACCGCCGACGATGGTGTAGGGTTCTACATCTTTGACGACCAGGGCGCGACTGCCGATGACCGCACCATGGCCGACCTTTATGCCTGGCATGATCATCGCCTCCGAGCCTATCCACACATCGCTCCCTATGACCGTGTCGCCTGCCCGTTGAAAGGCGTCGCGCGATTCGGCAAATGCTGGCTCCTCATTCATGTAAAAGAACGGGAAAGATGAGGCCCAGTCGTAGCGATGCCCCTGGTTGCCGGCCATGATGAACGATGCTCCTGAGCCGATGGAGCAGAAACTGCCGATGATCAGTTGATCGACGTCATCACGGTCGGGCAAAAGGTAGCGGGCACAGTCGTCGAATGAATGGCCATGGTAATAGCCGGAGTAATAGCTGAAGCGCCCTGCCTTGATGTTAGGGTTCTTGATCTGCTCGGTCAGAGGCTTCCCCTTGAAGGGGGTCTCGAAGTGGTTTTCCATGATTTGATTAAGCTCCTGATATCGCAAGAATCGAAAGCGTGTCTTTGCCTTTTTCTTCGATTCCTGCCTCCTATTCATTGTTTCTTGTGACTGATTTATTTGGATCGGGCCAGGTGGCCATGGGGTCATCATCCTACGCATTCCCAGCGCTAGACATGGTCAGTGATCTTTCCTCGTTCATCCTGCCTTGAATGATTGCGCAATCATCGTAGCCTGAAGCGGGTTGTCCATTTTCGGCGGCCCTGTTGGGTCGTCGATTGTCCATCCCGAGGAGGTTTGTATGAACGATCGACCCGCCCCTGTCTGCGCCGATGACGACCGCATCGCCTGGCTGAGCTTGCGCTCGGTGGCGCTGCCGCTGGCCAATCCGATCAGCGATGCCAAGGTGCTCACCGGCCGGCAGAAGCCGATGACCGAGATCGCCATTCTGATCGCCGAGATCGAAACCCGCGACGGTCATCGCGGCCTGGGTTTCAGCTATTCCAAGCGTGCTGGTGGCCCCGGCCAGTTCGCCCATGCTGTGGAAGTGGCGCCGAACCTGATCGGCGAAAATCCCAGCGATATCGCCAAGCTGTGGGACAAGCTGTGCTGGGCCGGCGCCTCGGTCGGGCGCAGCGGCCTGGCGACCCAGGCCATCGGCGCTTTCGACGTCGCCCTGTGGGATCTCAAGGCACGCCGTGCCGGGCTGTCGCTGGCGCGTCTGCTCGGTAGCCATCGTGATTCGGTGCGTTGCTACAACACCTTCGGTGGCTTCCTGCATACGCCGCTCGACCAGTTGTTGAAAAACACCGACATCTCCCGCGAGAAGGGCATCGGTGGCATCAAGCTCAAGGTCGGTCAGCCCGACTGGGCACTGGATATCCACCGCGTTAGCACGGTTCGTGAACACCTGGGCGAGAGCTTTCCGCTGATGGTCGACGCCAATCAGCAGTGGGATCGGGCGACCGCACGGCGCATGTGCCGACGCCTGGAGCCTTTCGATCTGATCTGGATCGAGGAGCCGCTGGACTGCTACGACGCCGAGGGCCATGCCGAACTGGTGCGCCTGTTCGATACACCGATCGCCACCGGCGAGATGCTCACCAGCCCGGCCGAGCACTGGGAGTTCATCCGCCAGCGCGGTGCCGACTTCCTGATGCCGGATGCGCCACGCCTCGGTGGCATCACCCCTTACCTGCGCGTGCAGACCTTGGCGAGCAGGCCGGCATGACCCTGGCGCCGCACTTCGCCATGGAGCTGCATGTGCACCTGGCCGCCAGCCATACGCGCGAGCCCTGGGTCGAGCACTTCGAGTGGCTGGAGCCTCTGTTCAACGAGCGTTTGGAGATTCGCGACGGGCGCATGCTGGTGCCGACTCGCCCAGGGCTTGGCCTGAGCCTGAGCGAACAGGTCGCTGGGTGGACGGTGCAGCAGGCCGAGGTGGGACGGCGAGACTGATAGGGAAGGTTCTTCGGAATCTATGGTGAGCCGTTGGATATGCCCCGCCTGGAGTCGGGGCATGTGGCGAGGTTGGCGCACTCGCGCCAGCAGACTTCGCCCCATTGCGGGCTGTTACGGCCGGCTGCCATCGGCCAGAAGCGGACTGATCCGTACCAAGCTAAGTGGTACTCACTATAAGGCTTTGAGGTCTCTAGTGAGGCAGGCCCTATTAATTTCAAAAACGCCTGAGCAAAATGGCTATATGCCAATTTCTCCTTCGCTTTAGATTGACCTCATGAGGTAGCGGAAAGCTAATCGCTAACACGCAGGAAGTGACCTCTAGCCCAGTCTTCGATATAAGCGGACAGCCTTAATGCTGGTATCTGTGCAATCGCATTGAGTAGCGAAACACCACCGGGAACCCGAATTAAGTTCTGAACTAGGATGCTAGTCGCCTTCATTGCCTTGTGATCTGGATGCTCTCTGCTATGAGACCGCAAGAGGTATTCTAAGACCAAGGAGTTATCCGGATTAGACACTTCTAATATCCATCTTAGCCCTATGAAATTCTTAACCAATCCAAAATGACTTTTGATATCGGCATTATGTACGCCAATATACCTCGAGATTATGGAGAATTTCAGCAGGTCTGGGTCATCTTGCTCATAGACTGTATTCAGGGCAGCCACAGTTAGAGCTATGTGGCTGTGACGATATCTAGCCAAGTCAAACAGGCACTCGCTATATTCAACCAGGTTTATGTTCGATTTGGATAGAGCGACATCAAGCAGTGTCTGTAGCCAAACTGCTGAGTTCAAGTTAAGTAGGCCTTTGGCGAACTCGCGCGAGTAGCTGTCATCTGAAACGAAAATCGCGTTTCCATTTAATGCAATAAAATATGGCGCCAACAGATTTGGGCCGAAGTTTTCTAGAATTTGCTCCGTTATCTCGTCCTGGGTGGACGGATAGTCATACTGCACCACTTCAAAATTTTCTTCTAGTGAACGGATGCGCTCGCTGATTTCATTTACAAGCTGCTCTTTTTCTGATTGAGACGAGATGGTTTTCTGAAACTGTCCATTCAGCCAGCTAATAGACAATTCAGAGCCAAATGACGCCCTTATCTCGTCGCACAAGTGCATCAACTCAATGATTGTGGTGCGAGACACCATTATTTTTTGGTACGATTTCTTAAGTGCGATAAAGATATTGGGAGACGATGCAACCCAAGCGGTATAAGTATCTAGAACGATTCCGTTTTTAGCGTGATCATTAATAATTGCGTAAGCTTGCGAACGCTCCTCTAGCGTGCCCGAGCATGTGGCGATCTCGCCTTTGTACGTCCGAATCATATCGGCAATCTTAATTGGATTTTTCTCCCAAATTGCCGCCATCGCACTTATTGGAATATGTTTCTCGCAGAACTCGGAAATGACATTTTCATCATGCTCGGAGTTCTTTTTGATAATATCCAGCATTGGCTGGACATTATCTTTTTCTATCTTTACAGCCCAAAGTCCGCCGGAATCTGGAAACTCTGTTTCATACCTTTCAAGTACGTAATGAAAGGCTCTAAGAAATTTATGCTTGATTTCCGTAACAGTCCACGTTACATCGCCTTGTATTTTTTGTTGCGTGAAGGAGTCGCCGATCTTTAGGCCGTACACTTTCTTTACATATTGATCCACATTGTCCGGCGCCAGTAGAAGCTGGCTATCGATGTCATCTTCGACAAGTTTTTCGATTTTAACTCCTTCGGAGGATGTAAGTGTAAAATAAACTCCTGCTGAAATATCATCAATCGCTTGTATGTCTATTCTCTTTCCTGAAAAAAGAAATATATGCGAGTAGCCTAACCATATCTCGGCAGACTTGGAGTTTTCAACGAAAATTTTATACCCAAGCGCTAAGCCTTTTTGTGCATCGCCATGTAAAGTAAGTAGTTTTGCTATGTGCATTATTTGCTCAGGACTACCCTCTAACTCTTCTGCCTCATAACCATTTAAGAGTTCCTGCAACGAATTATCGTCATTCTCTAAGCGGCAAATGTCGGAAAGAATTAGATACGCTGTCGCATCGCGACCGCCTTTGCTCAGGTAGGAATTAAGCTGTGCTTTAGCAAGCGCAAAATCATGGTGTTTATAGCCAAAGAGGCCGACCATTAATGTTAAAAAGATACTTGCTAGACCGCCAGCAATGATGCGATCAAAAAAATGTACTGCATCCTCTCTTACAGGATAATCGTTGATATACCCTAAGCACAGAAGCCTAGTTTCTTCTGAGTTCTCTAAAGGATTGGCTATGCCCTTTAGCAGTCGAACTATAATTTTCCAGTCAGAGAAGCTTCTTGCAATTCGGCAGAATGATATGATCTCAGACAAATCATTCTCGGGTGTTATCTGAGAAACGCCGTACTCATATGCTATTTGCATTATTGCGCTTACATTAGAGCCAAGCGCCAGCTCGAATAGTGTATACCTTCCGCGACCCGAAAGCTGCTCTTCTGAGATAAGCTTTTCAAGCCGCTCCTTTCCATGGGCCTGCCCCTGCTTTGCTTGAGCAATGAAAGCTGCAACTTTTGCGGCAGATCTTACCTCTGGATCAAACCGATCTATCGAGTAGCTTTGCATTTTTGCTAACTCAGACCAGTTTCTATCATGAATATTTTTTACAAAGGTATACCTGCGGCGCTCTTGCTCGTTTTCAAGCAGGCTGATTGCTTTATTGAACAGGTCTGGCAGTTTGAAGTCCAGAGAAATCTGAACCGCCAGCTCAGCAAATCTAGGGTTCTCAGGGTAGTTAGCAAGTAACTCTATACTAAACTGCTTTAGATGCTCTGTATCTGCAACTAGCGCGTAGCACAACAAGAGATTGCACGCGTCTACCTCTTGCATAACCCCTAGAGAATGCTGGCTTTCTCTAAACTCGGCCCAGTTCTTTTCAAGGTGCTCTTTTGCTCTATTGACGCTATCAGGGTTTGATACTGGGAATTTGCACTTCCCATTAAGATTGTGCTCAGCGACAACAGCTTCTAGCTCGGCAGCAGCAACAATTCCGCTGATGGTCTTGTTGTCAGGAAATTTTAAGTGAGCCTCTTTCGCAAGCTCCAACCAGTTCCCTATCCTTTTGACCGCTAGCCCTTCAAGATAGGCGGCCTGGACAGACTCTGTTTGCTTTACCCCCTCCCCAATAAGATCGTAAATACCCTCATCATCTGAGCACATTCGAGCGGCTTGGAGTCCATTTGCCGCGAGCCATTCGTTTGACGGGTCTAGCTTTAGTTGCTCTACGGAATACTGGTAGGCTTCATCAATTTTACCGTCAAACATATAGGCTAAGACTTTGTTAGCCTTGGCTTTAGGCTCGTCTGGTGCAAAGCTGCAAGCCTCGTGCAACGTGACGGCCGCTTCGCTTGACCTTCCAAGCTGATATAGGCAAACAGCAATATTTGCTTTTATACGGAAGACCTGTAGCGATGAAAGCTTAGACGCTTGGCGATCTAGAAGGTCTTTAAGTAAGCCTAATGCAGTGTTTGCTTGCCCAGACTCGACTTTTTCTTTAAAACTATCAATCAGCTTGTCGAGTTCGTTTTGCCACTCCCTCGCTATATCGATCTGGGCCGCGCTAACGCCCTGGGCTTGGTGCTTTTGTAGCGCGGAGAGAAGGGCAGCTTCTATTGCGTCAGGGGTATTAATGTTGACGGTGCCATACAACCCCCCTCCGACCGCTACGCTTCCGCCCTCAGCATGCACATGAGTGACCTCAGCGTCTGGCGCCGCTTTCTCTTTCATCTGCGCGTCCGTTCGTCAATGAGAATTAGTTCTTAGTGTTTGTGGTGTTGTTGATGTTGATCGTTCCGTTCATGTCACCACCAGAGGCTGCCGATCCGTCATGGGCCGTAACCTCAATGCGCTTCGTCTTTTTCACGCTGTTCCGAACAAAGTTCACAGTGAAAAAGAAACAAACCACGAAGAAGATCCCAATGCCCGTGAGTACCTTCCAGTTTTCGAGTAGCGAAAAATTAGCGTCCATTTTTACCTTCGCGAAGTGCTGACGTAGCCTCGCACAAATATATCAGGCTGCGGCTCTTCAGGCAGCGCGATGGTTGAAGATATTTTTGTCAGTTCCCACCGGCCGCTTCTGGCCGTTTTCTGCCGTGTTTGCGAGCCATACAGCCAAGGGATGCTGAGAGGTACCGTCGCTGGGTCTCCAACCGCGTTTGCAAGTAATCAAGCAAAAGGCCCCGCCAACCGATTAGCTGGCGGGGCCTTTTGTTTGCCATCCGGCTCAGGTACGCAGAATCTCGTTGATCGCGCTGGGTTTGGGGCGTAGCGCGCTGAACACCTGCCAGAGCACGAACGCCAGGGCCAGACCCAGGAAGGTGCCGGCGATGGGGTTGGTGAAGAAGTCGGCGAAGCTGCCATCCGACAGCATCAGGCCACGGCGCAGGTTGGTTTCCGCCATCGGCCCGAGGATGAAGCCGATTATGAACGGTGCTGCCGGCATGCCCGCCTTGACGAAGCCATAGCCGAGCAGACCGAACAGCAGGATCGACCAGACGTCGAACAGGCGGCTGGACAGGCCGAAGGCACCGACCACGCACAGCACCAGGATGATCGGCAGGAGGATGTGCTTGGGCACGTCGAGCAGCTTGATGAACAGGCGCAGGCCGTAGAACTCCATGAACAGCATCATGCAGGTGGCGACGATCAGCGCGGCGAAGATGGTGTACACCAGCGGGCCCTGGCTGATGAACAGCAGCGGGCCGGGCTGGATGCCGTGGATCAAAAATCCGCCGAGCATGATCGCGGTGACGGTGTCGCCGGGGATGCCCAGGGTCATCAGCGGCATCATGGCGCCGCCGATGCCAGCGTTGTTGGCGGTCTCGCTGGCGACCACGCCACCGATATTGCCCTTGCCGTAGGTGTGGCCGTCCTTCGCACGCTTCTTGGCGATGATGTAGGACACCAGGTTGGAGGTGCCGGCACCGATGCCCGGGAGGATGCCGATGCCCAGGCCGATCAGGCCGGAGCGGCCGGCGTTGGGCAGTTGCTCGCGGAACTCCTTGAGCGAGAAGCCGAAGCCCTTGATGTTCTTCATGCTCACCGACCTGGCCTTGCCCTGCACGGCATGGCGACCGGTTTCCGCCAGCTTGATGACCTCGGCCACGGCGAACATGCCGATCATCACGGTGAGCATGGAGAAGCCGCCGTTCAGCTCGCTGATGTCGAAGGTGAAGCGGCGGATGGCCTCGACCGGAGCGATGCCGACGGTGGACACGGCGATACCCAGCGCGCCGGCGAACAGCCCCTTGATCATGGAGCCGGCCGACAGCGTGGCGATCAGCGTCAGGGAGAACACGGCAATGGCGAAGTATTCATGCGGGCCGAAGCTCAGCGCCACCTTGGCTAGCTGCGGGGCAATGAACATCAATGCGACGATGCTGAAGATGGTGCCGAGGAAGGAAAACACGATGCCGACGCCGAGTGCCTTGACGCCATGCCCCTGCTCCATCAGCGGGCCACCGTCGAACACCGTGGCGATGGAGGAGGGCGTACCGGGAATCTTCAGCAGGATGGCGGAAATCAGGCCGCCCGAGGTGGCACCGATGAACAGCGCCACCAGCAGCGACAGACCGGCTTGCGGGCCCATGGTGAAGGTCAGCGGCAGGCACAGCGCCACCGCCATGGTGGCGGACAGGCCGGGTACGGCGCCGAAGACGATGCCCATGGCCACGCCGACGGCCATCAGCATCAGGATATGAAGGGAGAAGACGGCACCGAAGCCTTGCTGCAGTAATTCGAGCATGGTCGATCCTCAGAGGAAGTCGTTCAGCAGGCCAGCGGGCAGCAACAGGTCGAAGGCCTCGCGGAACAGCAGGAAGATGACGGCCGAGCTGATCACGGCGATCAGGGCATAGGTCAGGTGACGGACTTTCTGGTTCACCGGCGTCAGCACGATGAACTGCAGGTACAGGTACAGCGCGGTCATGATCGGGAAGCCCACCGGGCCGAGCAGGGCCATGTAAGCGAGGATCAGGCCCAGCGTCTTGAACACCGTCCTGGGTTCGACGATCGCGGGAGCAGCGGTTTCGCTGCTGTCATCCTGGCTGGGGGCTTCGTTGGTCACTGCCGTCTTGCTGGCAAAGGCGCCGAGCACTTGCATCACGCCCAATAGCAGAAGCAGGCCGGAGAGCAGCACGGGAAGGGTGGCGGCGTCGACGCCGGCGTGCCCGGGCAGTTGGTAACTCATCGCCATGTAGCCGATGCTGGCGACCAGCATGGCGACGCCGATGATCAGTTCTTTCTTGTTCAGGGTGCTCATCGCATGCCTCGATGTTCTGAGGTGCGATGCGGGCCTGTATCAATCAGACCCACATCGCCTTAGGGCTTACTTGGCCTTGCGCAGCTCGTCCTTGAACTGCATGAAGTCGTCGCGGGTCTTGGCCAGGATGGCCTTGGCTTCTTCGGTGGGGTAGAAGGCGACCGGCTGCTTGAACTTCTTCAGATCCTCGGCGTACTCGGGCACTTCGCTGATCTGCTTCATCAGGTCGGACATCTTCTTGACGATGGCCGGATCGGTGCCCTTGGGGAAGGCCACGATATAAGGCTTGTCCATGGTGATGTCGAGGCCCTGTTCCTTGAGGGTCGGGACGTTGCCAATCATGGGGTTGCGTTCGGCGTTGGGCTGGCCCAGTGCGACCATCTGCCCGCCCTGCACATAATCCTGCACCGAGCCATAGGTGATGGCGCCCATGTCCAGGCGACCGCCAAGCATGCCGACCACGCGGTCGGACACGGTGCCGCCGTCGACCATCTTCAGCTTGATGCCGGCGAGTTTTTCCAGCATCAGGCCCTGCAGGTGGGAGAAGCTGCCCATCTCGGTGCCATAGGTGATGCTGCCCGGATTGGCCTTGGACTTGTCGATCAGGTCTTGCATGCTGGTCACGCCGGATTGCTTGGAGGCGACGAACACGGTGCTCTTGTCGACGCCGGCGATGCAGGACACGTCGAAGGTCTCATAGCTGTCTTCGGTCAGCCCGGCGACCTCGTTGACGATCATTTGGCCCGGATGGGTAAAGAGGATGGTGTTGCCATCCGGCGCTGCGCCCTTGACCTGTTCGGCCGCCAGAGTGCCACCGCCGCCGGCGACGTTGGTCACCACCATGGTCTTGCCGGTGATCTGGTTGAAGTACTTGGCCATCGTGCGGGCGTTGAAGTCGGTGTCGCCGCCAGGGTTGGCGATAACCACGACCTGGATCGGCCGAGTTGGCCATTTGACCTCATCGGCGAAGGTGGCCGCATGGCTGACCAGGGCACCGATGCCGACGATGGCAGAAAGGAGGGAGGCGCGGAATGTTTTTTTCATTGGAATGCTCCGGAGGGTGAATCGAAGTCGCGTGAGTCAGTCGCGACCGAGGCTGGGACGTTTCGGGTGGTATTGCCAACCCGGAACCAGGTATTGCATGGCCATGGCGTCATCACGCGCGCCGTTGGCCACCTTCTTGTAAAGCTCGTGAGCGGCCATGATCTGCTCCATGTCCGGCTCGATGCCGAGGCCAGGCTTGTCGTTTACCCGCACCTGGCCGTCGATGATCTGCAGTGGCTCGCGGGTCAGACGCTCGGTGCCTTCCTGCCAGATCCAGTGGGTGTCGATGGCGGTGACGCGACCCGGCACGGCCGCGGCGGCATGGGTGAACATGGCCAGGGAAATGTCGAAGTGATTGTTGGAATGCGAACCCCAGGTCAGGCCGAATTCTTCGCACACCTGGCCAAGGCGCACGGCGCCCTGCATGGTCCAGAAGTGCGGGTCGGCCAGGGGGATGTCGACGGCCTCCAGGCGCAGTGAGTGGCCCATCTGTCGCCAGTCGGTGGCGACCATGTTGGTGGCGGTGGGGATGCCGGTGGCGCGCTTGAACTCGGCCATCACCTCGCGGCCCGAGTAGCCGTTTTCCGGGCCGCAGGGATCCTCGGCATAGGCCAGCACCTGGCCTTGCCCCTGGCACAGGGCGATGGCTTCATCCAGTGACCAGGCGCCGTTGGGGTCGAGGGTGACACGGGCGTTGGGGAAGCGCGCCTTGATCGCGCGGATCGCGTCCATCTCCTCGGCGCCGCGCATCACTCCACCCTTGAGCTTGAAGTCGTTGAAGCCGTAGCGGGCATGCGCCGACTCGGCCAGGCGGGCGATGGCCTCGGGTGTCAGCGCAGCCTGGTGGCGCAGGTGGTACCAATCGTCCGCCGAGCCTGTGCCGGCGAGGTAGGGCAGGTCGGTACGCTGACGATCACCGATATAGAAGAGGTAGGCGAGCATCGGCACGCTGTCGCGCTGCTGGCCGCTGCCGAGCAGCTCGCAGACCGGCACGCCCAGATGTTGGCCGAGCAGGTCGAGCAGGGCCGCCTCGACGGCGGTGATCACATTGTCCAGGCGCAGGTTGATCTCGTGCGGTTGCTTGAGCACGCGTGCTTCGGCTTCCGAGGTGACCTCGTGCTGGGTGGTCTGTGGCCCCTTGGCTGGCCCGGCGATGGCCTGGCGCAGGCTATTGATAATGCGGTTGTAGCGGCCGATCTGTTGGCCGATCACCCGTTCGCGGCAGCGCTCCAGCGCCTGACGAATGCCTTCGCCGCCTGGCACTTCGCCGCAACCGGTATTGCCGGCGCTGTCCTTGAGCAGCACCAGATTGCGGGTGAAGTAGGGGGCATGGGCGCCACACAGATTGAGCAGCATGCTGTCATGGCCGGCGACCGGGATGACCTGCATGTCGACGATCTGTGGCGTGCTGTGGCGGGAGGCTTCGTACATCTTGGCTGGGGCTCCGGAACTGGCGCGGCCCTTGGCCGCAATGGCGAAGGTACGGTTCAGTCGTGCACCGGGGTCGGCAGGCGAGCCTCGCGGTAGCAAGTGAGCGCATGGGCATGGACGGCAACGAAGCCTGTGCGGCTTGCGCTGTTCGGGCGGCTGCTGGCGGCAGTGCAGTGACCAGCACGATGGCAGGGCAGGGCGGCAATGAAGGTCTGTGACATGACCTGGGCCTCGCTTGTTTTTATTGGTTTGTCATAGGTTGTCGTATGACTTGGCGAAATTAGTACCAGCCCGATCCTGGCCTGTCAACGCTGTTGTGCTTGCCGACGATAACCCTGGCGCTGCTCGACAGGCGTGTTGAGAGCGTCCTCTGTATCTGGATTTCCCTGAGAACACGGGCCCGTGCGTTGAACGTTGAGGGATGGGGGAAAGCGCTACGACGAACGGCGAATGGAAAAACTGGTGTTTTTTTGTTTGTTGTACGATAACGTATCTCTACAGCCGAGGCTGACCTCCTTCCTCACAACTCGCTTTACAGGGTGTTCGCACAATGAATCCACAAGAACTCAAGTCCATCCTCTCTTCCGGTCTGCTGTCTTTCCCGGTGACCGACTTCGATGCTGCTGGCGATTTCAACCCGGCTGGCTATGTGCGCCGCCTCGAGTGGCTGGCGCCTTATGGCGCCTCCGCGCTGTTCGCTGCCGGCGGTACGGGCGAGTTCTTCTCCCTGGCGCCGGACGAATACAGCGCCGTGATCAAGACCGCCGTGGACACCTGCGAGAAGTCCGTGCCCATTCTGGCTGGCGTTGGCGGCCCGACCCGCGTGGCCATCCAGATGGCGCAGGAAGCCGAGCGCCTGGGCGCCAAGGGCCTGCTGTTGCTGCCGCATTACCTGACCGAAGCCTCGCAGGACGGCGTTGCCGCCCATGTCGAGCAGGTGTGCAAGTCGGTGAAGATCGGCGTGGTGGTGTACAACCGCAACGTCTGCCGCCTCAACGCCAGCCTGCTGGAGCAGGTGGCCGAGCGTTGCCCGAACCTGATCGGCTACAAGGACGGCCTGGGTGACATCGAACTGATGGTGTCGATTCGTCGTCGCTTGGGTGAGCGCCTGACCTACCTCGGTGGCCTACCGACTGCCGAAGTTTACGCCGCGGCCTACAAGGCCCTGGGTGTACCGGTATATTCCTCGGCCGTGTTCAACTTCATCCCGAAAACCGCCATGGCCTTCTACAAGGCCATCGCCGCCGACGATCAGGCCACCGTTGGCAAGCTGATCGACGATTTCTTCCTGCCCTACCTGGATATCCGTAACCGCAAGGCAGGCTATGCCGTGAGCATCGTCAAGGCTGGCGCCCGGATCGTCGGTTACGATGCCGGCCCGGTACGCGCGCCGCTGACCGACCTGCTGCCGGACGAATACGAAGCCCTGGCCAAGCTGGTCGAAGCGCAAGGCGCGCAGTGATGCCGCCGCGGGCCGCCCGCCCCGGCTGGCGGCCCGGTCGTGCTCCGGCAAGCCGGCCGCGACGCTTTTGATCGACCATTGACCCCCATAAGAACAACAGGGTAACGCTCATGAATTCACAGACCCCTGCCGCTGTCGGCACTCCGCTGATCACCGAGCTGCAAGTCGTACCGGTCGCCGGCCAGGACAGCATGCTGCTCAATCTGAGCGGTGCCCACGGCCCTTACTTCACCCGCAACATCCTCATTCTCAAGGACAGCACCGGCCATGTCGGTGTCGGCGAAGTCCCCGGCGGCGAGGGCATTCGCAAGACCCTCGAAGACGCCCGCTCCATGCTCGTCGGCCAGCCGGTCGGCAATTACAACGCGCTGCTCAACCAGGTGCGCCGCGCCTTTGCCGACCGTGATTCCGGCGGTCGTGGCCTGCAGACCTTCGACCTGCGTATCACCATCCATGCCGTCACCGCGCTGGAGTCGGCGCTGCTCGACCTGCTCGGCCAGCACCTTGGTGTGCCGGTGGCTGCCCTGCTGGGCGAAGGCCAGCAGCGCGATGCGGTGGAAATGCTCGGCTATCTGTTCTTCATCGCCGACAAGGACAAGACCGATCTCGGCTACCGCGACGAACGCGATGCCGACGATGCCTGGCAGCGCGTGCGCAACCAGACCGCGCTGACCCCCGAGGCCATCGTCCGTCAGGCCGAGGCCGCGCATGCGCGTTACGGCTTCAACGACTTCAAACTCAAGGGCGGCGTGCTGCATGGCGAGGCCGAAGTCGAGGCGATCCGTGCCCTGGCCGCGCGCTTCCCGGATGCCCGCGTGACCCTCGACCCCAATGGTGGCTGGTCGCTGGATCAGGCCATTGCCCTGTGCCGTGACCTGCATGGTGTGCTCGCCTATGCCGAAGACCCCTGCGGTGCCGAGAACGGCTACTCCGGCCGCGAGGTGATGGCCGAGTTCCGCCGCGCCACCGGCCTGCCGACCGCGACCAACATGATCGCCACCGATTGGCGGCAGATGGGCCACACCATCTCCCTGCAGTCGGTGGACATCCCGCTGGCCGACCCGCACTTCTGGACCATGGCCGGTTCCGTGCGCGTGGCGCAGATGTGCAACGACTGGGGGCTGACCTGGGGTTCGCACTCGAACAACCACTTCGACATTTCTCTGGCCATGTTCACCCACGTCGCCGCTGCGGCGCCGGGGCGCGTCACCGCCATCGACACTCACTGGATCTGGCAGGACGGTCAGTACCTGACGCGCAACCCGCTGCGCATCGAAGGTGGCCTGGTGCAGGTGCCGAAAACCCCAGGCTTGGGCGTCGAGCTGGACTGGGATGCGCTGGCCAAGGCGCACGAGCTGTACCAGGCCAAGGGCCTGGGCGCGCGTGACGACGCAGTGGCCATGCAGTACCTGATCCCCGGCTGGACCTTCGATAACAAGAAGCCCTGCCTGGTACGCTGAGCCAGGTCGCCCGGCGCTGTGCGCCGGGCCTTTCGTTCCCCGTGCGAGTCCCCCTGATGCCAGCCGCCAAACCCGGTCGTGTGCGCTACAGCATCCTGCTGATGCTGTTTCTGGTCACCACCATCACCTTTGCCGATCGCTCCAGTCTGTCGGTCGCCGGTTCGGCGATGCAGGCCGGTTTGGGCATCGACGCGGTGACGCTTGGCTATATTTTCTCGGCGTTCGGCTGGGCCTATGTGATCGGGCAGATTCCCGGCGGTTGGCTGTTCGATCGCTTCGGCAGCAAACCCGTCTATACCCTGGCATTGTTCGTCTGGTCGGTGCTGACCCTGCTGCAGGGCTTCGTCGGTTGGCTACCGAGCACCTGGGCGGTGACCTCGATGTTTCTGTTGCGGCTGCTGGTGGGCTTTGCCAGCGCGCCGTGCTTTCCTGGCAATGCGCGCATCATCGCCTGCTGGTTTCCCACCGCCGAGCGCGCCACCGCCACGGCGATTGCCAGTTCGGCGCAGTACGCCGCCACGGCGTTGTTCGCACCCTTGATGGGCTGGGTGGTGCAAACCATGGGCTGGCAGTCGGTATTTATCGTGCTCGGCTGCCTGGGCCTGGCGTTGTCGTTCGTCTGGCTCAAACAATTGCATGGCCCACGTCAGCACCCGCGTATCGAAGCGGCCGAGCTGGCCCATCTGGAACAGGGTGGGGCGCTGATCGATCTGGAAGGGCAGCATGGCGGCAGTGGCGGTTCGCAGTGGCGCTACCTGGGCCTGCTGCTGCGCCAGCGCACGATGATCGGTATCTACCTTGGCCAGTACTGCAATAACGCCATTACCTACTTCTTTCTCACCTGGTTTCCGGTCTACCTGGTGCAGGCGCGCGGCATGAGCATTCTTGGAGCCGGTTTCGCCGCTGCCTTGCCGGCCATCAGTGGTTGCGTCGGTGGTGTGCTCGGCGGGCTGCTGTCCGATGGCATGTTGCGCCGCGGTCATTCACTGACCCTGGCGCGCAAGCTGCCGATGGTGCTCGGACTGCTGCTTTCGAGCGCCGTGGTGCTGTGCATTTTCGTCGAGAGCGACGCGGCCGTGGTGGCGCTGATGGCCCTGGCCTTCTTCGGCAAGGGCCTCGGCTCGCTGGGCTGGACGCTGGTGGCCGACACCTCGCCCCGGCAGATCCTTGGCCTGTCCGGTGGGCTGTTCAATACATTCGGCAACCTGGCGGCGATCACCACGCCGATCATCATCGGCTACCTGGTCAGCCACAGCGGTTCTTTCGATGGGGCATTGGTCTATGTCGGCCTCAATGCCCTGCTGGCGGTCGTCAGCTTCGGCCTGATCGTCGGCCGTATTCACAGGGTCGAGCTGGACGCCGCGTCCGGCTCGACAGCCTGAACGCACAACAGGAGCACGCAGCATGCAGTTGATTCCCCATCAGAATTCGCCCCGTTATATCCGCCTGCACCCGAGCGACAACGTCGGCGTGGTGGTCAATGACCAGGGCGTCGCCGCGGGCGGCCAGTTCGACGATGGCTTGACGGCTATCGAAGGCATCCCGCAGAGCCACAAGGTGGCGCTGGTGAATATCGCCGAAGGTGGCGAGGTGGTGCGTTATGGCGAGGTCATCGGCTATGCGCTGAAACCCATCGTCGCCGGTAGCTGGGTCACCGAGCAGGTGCTGCGCATGCCCGAGCCGCCAGCGCTGGACAACCTGCCCAAGGCGACCCTCAAGACCGCACCCGGCGAGCCGCTGGAAGGCTACACCTTCGAGGGCTTCCGCAACCCGGACGGCAGCGTAGGCACGCGCAACATCCTCGGCGTGACCACCACAGTGCAGTGCGTGGTCGGTGTGCTCGATCATGTGGTCGAGCGCGTGCGTAAGGAAATCCTGCCCAAGTACCCCAACGTCGACGACGTGGTGGCGCTGTCGCACAGCTATGGCTGCGGCGTGGCGATCAACGCGCCGGACGCGGTGGTGCCGATCCGCACCCTCTACAACATCAGCCGCAACCCCAATCTCGGTGGCCAGGCGCTGGTGATCAGCCTTGGCTGCGAGAAGCTGCAGGCCAACCAGTTGATGGATGGCGATGCGCTCACCAACGGCATGGACGAGGAAGACTGGCTGTTCCGCCTGCAGGATTCCGGCAGCGGCTTCACCGGCATGGTCGAGCAGATCATGGCCATGATCGAGGAGCGCCTGAAGGTGCTCGACCAGCGTCGCCGCGAGACCGTACCGGCCTCCGAGCTGGTGGTTGGCATGCAGTGCGGCGGCAGCGATGCCTTCTCCGGTATCACCGCCAACCCGGCGTTGGGCGTGGCTGCCGACCTGCTGGTGCGCGCCGGCGCCACCGTGATGTTCAGCGAGAACACCGAGGTGCGTGACGGCATCCACCTGCTCACCCCGCGCGCCGCCAGCGTCGAGGTGGCCGATGCGCTGATTCGCGAGATGGACTGGTACGACCGCTACCTGGCGCGCGGCATGGCCGATCGCAGCGCCAACACCACGCCGGGCAACAAGAAGGGCGGGCTGAACAACATTGTCGAGAAGGCCATGGGCTCCATCGCCAAGTCCGGCAACGGCGCCATCGCTGGCGTGGTCGCGCCGGGCGAGCGCATCCGTGGCAAGGGCCTGTGGTTTTGCGCCACCCCGGCCAGCGACTTCATCTGCGGCACCCTGCAACTGGCCGCCGGCATGAACCTGCACATCTTCACCACCGGTCGCGGCACGCCCTATGGCCTGGCCATGGTGCCGGTGATCAAGGTGGCCACGCGCAGTCAACTGGCCGAGCGCTGGCCGGATCTGATCGACGTCGACGCCGGTCAGATCCTCTCCGGGCGCATGAGCCTGGAGGAAATGGGCTGGCATATCTTCCAGCTCTATCTGGACGTGGCTAGCGGTCGCCAGCAGACCTGCGCCGAACGGCTGCGTCTGCATAACGATCTGGTGCTGTTCAACCCGGCGCCGGTGACCTGACAGGAGGTTCTCATGGCCAAGACCAAGGTGTTACAGATCGGCCCGCTGAGCGAGCGTTTCAATCGCGAGCTGGCCGAGCAATACGAGGTCAGCGCGCTGTGGCAGCAGGCCGAGCCGCTAGCGTTCCTGCGCGAGCAGGGCGAGCAGTTTCTCTACATGGTGTCCTCGGCGCGTTTCGGCTGCACGGCCGAGCAACTCGACCTGTTGCCCAATCTGCGTGCCATCTGCAGTTTCGGTGTCGGCTACGACCCCTATCCGCTGGAGCTGCTGCGCGAACGAGGTATCGCCCTCAGCACCACGCCGGATGTGCTCAATGACTGCGTCGCCGACCTGGCCATGGGCCTGATGATCGACTGTGCGCGGCGCCTGTCCGAGGCCGACCGTTTCGTGCGCAGCGGGGCCTGGAACAGCACCACGGGTTTCCCGCTGGCGCGGCGGGTCAGCGGCAAGCGCCTGGGCATCGTCGGTCTCGGCCGCATCGGCGAGGCGGTGGCCCTGCGCGCCTCGGGTTTCTCCATGCCGGTGCGTTACCACAATCGCCGGCCGGTCGAGGGCAGCCCTTACCAGCATGAGCCGGATCTGCTGGCGCTGGCGCGCTGGGCGGATTTCCTCGTGCTGACCTGCCCGGGCGGCAAGGCCACCCATCATCTGATCGATGCCGAGGTGCTCGAAGCGCTGGGGCCTGATGGTTTTCTGATCAACGTGGCGCGCGGCTCGGTGGTCGATGAGGCTGCATTGATCACGGCGCTGCAGCACAAGGTGATCGGCGGTGCCGGGCTGGACGTCTTCGAGCGCGAACCCCAGGTGCCGGCGGCACTGCGCGAGCTGGACAACGTGGTGCTGCTGCCGCACGTCGGCAGCGCCAGCGTCGAGACGCGCCAGCAGATGGCCGATCTGGTGCTGGACAACCTGCGCGCCTTCATCGCCACCGGCGAGCTGCTGACGCCGCTCTGAGCCGCCGCTGAATACGCCGGGCGACGCTTGCCGCCTGGCCTGTCGTCACAGCATCACAAGTGCTGTGATCGTTGTTTACCTCACCTGCAGCATCCTCGGCGCACCACAAGTGCGCCGTTTTTCATCTGGCGCGATGAAGCGGTTGCTCGGGCGCTGTAGACTGTGGCGTTTTCCGCAGGCAAGGGGCCAACCACCGTGCAGTCGGTCATTTCCATCGAGCAATTGAACAAGATCTATGCGTCCGGACACCCGGCGCTGCAAGGCATCGACCTGGAGATTCGCCAGGGCGAGATCTTCGCCTTGCTCGGCCCCAACGGCGCCGGCAAGACCACCCTGATCAGCATCATCTGCGGCATCGTCAATCCGGGCGAGGGCAGGGTGCTGGTCGGCGGCAAGGACATCGTCCGCGACTACCGCGCGGCCCGCTCGCAGATCGGCCTGGTGCCGCAGGAGCTGGTCAGTGACGTATTCGAGACGGTCTGGGCGACGGTCAAGTTCAGCCGCGGCCTGTTCGGCAAGAAGCCCGATCCGGCCTACCTCGAGCAACTGCTCAAGGATCTGTCGCTGTGGGACAAGCGCAATGCCAAGATCATGGAACTGTCCGGCGGCATGAAGCGCCGGGTGATGATCGCCAAGGCGCTTTCGCACGAGCCGCAGATCCTCTTTCTCGACGAACCCACCGCCGGTGTCGACGTGGAGCTGCGCCGCGACATGTGGAACATGGTGCGGCGCCTGCGCGAGCGCGGCGTGACCATCATCCTCACCACCCACTACATCGAAGAGGCCGAGGAAATGGCCGACCGCATCGGGGTGATCAGCAAGGGCCGCATCATCCTGGTGGAGGACAAGCAGGTGCTGATGCACAAGCTGGGCAAGAAGCAACTGACCCTGCAGTTGCAGCAACCGCTGTCCTGCGTGCCGGCCGAGCTGGCGCGCTATGGCCTGGAGTTGGCCGATCAGGGCCATGCCCTGGTGTTCACCTTCGATGCCCAGCACGAGAACACCGGCATTGCCGAACTGCTGCGCGACCTGGCCCAGCACGGCATCGACTTCAAGGATCTGCAGTCGAGCCAAAGTTCGCTGGAAGAGATTTTCGTGTCCCTGCTGGAGGAGTCGCGCGCATGAACCTGTACGCCATCAAGGCCATCTACCTGTTCGAGCTGGCGCGCACCTGGCGCACCCTGCTGCAGAGCATCGCCACCCCGGTGATCAGCACCTCGCTGTATTTCGTGGTGTTCGGCTCGGCCATCGGTTCGAGCATGACCCAGGTGCAGGGCGTGAGCTACGGCGCCTTCATCATTCCCGGGCTGATCATGCTGGCGCTGCTGACCGAGAGCATTTCCAACGCCTCGTTCGGCATCTACATGCCCAAGTACTCGGGGAGCATCTACGAGATTCTCTCGGCGCCGGTGTCCTATCTGGAGATTCTGATTGGTTATGTCGGTGCGGCAGCGACCAAGTCGGTGATTCTCGGCATCGTCATCCTGCTCACTGCGCGGCTGTTCGTCGATTTCGAGATCCAGCACCCCATCTGGATGGCGGCGTTCCTGGTGCTGACGGCGCTGACCTTCAGCCTGTTCGGCTTCATCATCGGCGTCTGGGCCGATGGCTGGGAGAAGCTGCAGATCGTCCCGGCGCTGATCGTCACGCCGTTGACCTTCCTCGGCGGGGCCTTCTATTCCATCAGCATGCTGCCGCCAGCCTGGCAGACGGTGACCCTGTTCAACCCGGTGGTGTACCTGATCAGTGCCTTCCGCTGGAGCTTCTACGGCGTGTCCGACGTCAACGTCGGCGTCAGCCTGGCCATGGTGCTGGGCTTTCTGGCGCTGTGCATCGCGCTGGTGGGCTGGATCTTCAAGACCGGTTATCGGCTCAAGAGCTGAACCTGGCAGGGATTTGTGGGAGGCGCTTTAGCAGGCTGTTGAAAAACTACCTGCGTTGCCATTGCTGCGTTAAAAACAGGCTCAAAATGCTCATTTACAACTCGTAAACTGCGCTTTTTCGCCTGTTTTTGCCTTGCACTGGCTGCCTCGCCTACGTTTTTCAACGGCCTGTTAGCGGCGACTGATTTCGAGTCGTCGCGGATAAAGCCCCTCCCACAGAAGCAGTTCTGATCACTTCACCCGCACTTCACACTCGAAGCTTTCCGCTGGTGGCACGTTCGGCTCCCAGGGCTGCTGGTAGGTCAGCAGCAGGCGGCCTTCGCCACGTTCCTGGGCGCTGAAACGCCAGGTGGAGATGCCCCCAGCACCGACCAGGCCGGGATCTTCCGGGTTGCTGTAGACCTCCGGGCCAAGGCTTTGCAGGACTTTTTCGGCGCCATCGCGCACCTCCCAGCGAAAGCCGGTGGTGGGGTTGCTGGGCAGGCTGAGGATCAACAGTTGGCCCTTGTCCAGGGTCAGCGGGCATTGCCGCTGCTTGCTCAGCTCCAGCGTGCCGGACTGGTGGGCACAAGCGCTGAGCAGGGCCAGGGCGGGCAGTGTGAGCAGGCGCAAGGTGGCGTGCATGATGAACTCCAGTCGAATAGAACCTGGCCCAGCATAGCCTTACCAGCAAGCCACAAGCCACAAGCCACAAGTTGCAAGCGGCAAGTCGAGGCGCCCACCGCTATTTCTTGTGGCTTGAAGCTTGCCGCTTGCGGCTATTCAAAAAGTACCTTGGCCACATCGCTGTAGCGCTTGGCGAAGTGCACGGTCAGGCCTTCCTTGAGGTAGTCCGGCAATTCCTCGTAACTGCCACGGTTGGCCTCCGGCAGGATCAGCTCATGGATCTTCTGCCGCCGTGCGGCGATCACCTTCTCGCGCACGCCGCCGATGGGCAGCACCTGGCCGGTGAGGGTCAGCTCGCCGGTCATGGCCACGCCCTTTTTCGGTGCCTGGTTGCGCGCGAGCGAAAGCAGGGCGCTGGCCATGGTGATGCCGGCGCTGGGGCCGTCCTTGGGGGTTGCGCCTTCCGGCACATGCAGGTGGACGAAGGCCTGGTCGAAGAAGGTCGGGTCACCGCCGAACTGCTTGAGGTGCGAGCTGACGTAGCTGTAGGCGATCTCTGCCGACTCCTTCATCACCTCGCCGAGCTGGCCGGTGAGCTTGAAGCCGCGATTGAGCGTATGAATGCGCGTCGCTTCGATCGGCAGGGTGGCGCCGCCCATGCTGGTCCAGGCCAGGCCGGTGATCACCCCGGTGCCCGCCAACACCCGCTCGTTGCGGAATACCGGCATACCGAGGGCGTCCTCCAGATCCTTGGCGCCGATGCGGATCTTCGCTTCGGGATCCTCCAGCAGCTTGACCACCGATTTGCGCACCAGCTTGCCCAGTTGCTTCTCCAACTGGCGCACGCCGGCTTCACGGGCATAGCCTTCGATCACCGCGCGCAGTGCCGCATCGCTGATGGACAGGCGCGCCTTGGGCACTCCGGCCTTCTCCAATTGCTTGGGCCACAGATGGCGCTTGGCGATGGCCAGTTTTTCCTCGGTGATGTAGCCGGACAGGCGGATCACTTCCATACGGTCGAGCAGCGGCCCGGGGATGGAGTCGAGGGTGTTGGCGGTGCAGACGAACAGCACCTTGGACAGATCCAGGCGCAGATCCAGGTAGTGGTCGAGGAACTCGACGTTCTGCTCCGGATCGAGGGTTTCCAGCAGCGCCGAGGCCGGGTCGCCCTGGTAGCTGGTGCCCATCTTGTCGATCTCGTCGAGCATGATCACCGGGTTCATCACCTCGGCTTCCTTCAGCGCCTGCACCAGCTTGCCGGGCATGGCGCCGATGTAGGTGCGGCGGTGGCCCTTGATCTCCGCCTCGTCACGCATGCCGCCGACCGAGAAGCGATAGAACGGCCGGCCGAGGGATTCGGCGATGGACTTGCCGATGCTGGTCTTGCCCACGCCAGGCGGGCCGACCAGCAGCACGATGGAACCGGCGATCTCGCCCTTGAAGGCGCCGACGGCGAGGAACTCGGTGATGCGCTGCTTGATGTCGTCCATGCCGGCGTGATGCTTGTCCAGCACCTTGCGCGCGCGGCCGAGGTCGAGCTTGTCTTCGCCATTCACCCCCCAGGGCAGGGCGGTGGCCCAGTCCAGGTAGTTGCGCGTGACGGCATATTCCGGCGAGCCGGTTTCCAGGATCGACAGCTTGTTCAGCTCCTCGTCGATGCGCTTCTGTGCGGGGGCGGGCAGGGTCTTGCCTTCGAGGCGGGCGAGAAATTCCTCGCGGTCGGCGCTCTTGTCGTCCTTGCTGATGCCCAGCTCCTGCTGGATCAGCTTGAGCTGTTCCTTGAGGAAGAATTCGCGCTGGCGCTCGCCAATCTGCTTGTTCACCTCGGCGGACAGCTCTTTCTGCAGGCGGCCGACCTCCACCTCCTTGCGCAGCAGCGGCAGCACCTTCTCCATGCGTTTGAGCATGGGCACGGTGTCCAGCACTTCCTGCAGCTCGCGGCCCGGGGCGGTGGTCAGCGCGGCGGCGAAGTCGGTGAGCGGTGACGGATCGTTGGGGCTGAAGCGGTTGAGGTAGTTCTTCAGCTCTTCGCTGTACAGCGGGTTGAGCGGCAGCAGTTCCTTGATCGCGTTGATCAGGGCCATGCCGTAGGCCTTGACCTCGTCGCGTGGGTCGGCTGGCGGCTGTGGATATTCCACCTCGGCCAGATACGGGCCACGGCGGCTGAGCCAGCCACGGATGCGCACGCGGGTCAGGCCCTGGGCGACGAACTGCAGCTTGCCACCTTCTTCGCTGACATGGTGCACGCGCACCAGAGTGCCGTGCTCGGGCAGGCTGTCGAGATCGAATTCGCCGTGTTCGTCCGGTGGGGTGTCGACGAAGAACACCGCCATGCACTTGTGCTCGGTGTTGCCGACCCGCGTCAGGGTGCGACCCCAGGGCTGCTGGTTGACGATCACCGGCAACACCTGCGCCGGGAAGAACGGGCGGTTGTGGATGGGGATGATGTAGAGCTTGTCCGGCAACTGCTGTGCGGGCAGTACCAGGCCGGTACTGCTGGCCTGGGCGTGAACCTCAATGCTGTCTGGGGTGTTGTCCTGATCGTTCATGGAGCACCTTTGCGTATGCGTTGGATGCTACATGGGGAGAGGCTCCGGGCTTTTCAACGGCTGCCATGCTGCTTCATGACCACTTCTGACGGATGCGCTGCAGGCGTCGTTCCAAAAGTGGTGTGAGCAGGGCGAAGCTCTCGCTCGGGGTGATGCGAACCTGGGGGGCATCGATCAAGTCCTCGCGCAGGCGATCGAGCAGGGCAGGTAACTCGGGCTCATCGTCTTCGATATGCAGATGTGAGCAGAGAAATTCCAGTTGTACCCTGAGGCCGGATGGGCA
This sequence comes from Pseudomonas sp. NCHU5216, assembly GCF_052156495.1. NCBI lineage: Bacteria > Pseudomonadati > Pseudomonadota > Gammaproteobacteria > Pseudomonadales > Pseudomonadaceae > Pseudomonas > Pseudomonas sp. NCHU5216. The sequence goes on from NZ_JBQLIX010000001.1 coordinate 114,021, forward strand.
GCGCCCATGGTAGGCGGCGCGCACTGCCAGGCCACGCAGGCGGGCGAGATTTTCCTGGTCTCGACAGGCTTTGCCCAGGCCGCGAATGTCCAGGTGTTGTCTTTGGTAGAGGCGATCCTCGAGCTGTTCGAGTACTTCCAGCAGGGCTTCTATCTGGCGACAGTGGCCGTCGAAGTCGTGCGGATTGCGCCGTAGCACCGGCCATTGCTCGGACAGTGCCGGTAATTGCAGTTCGGCGCCTGGCCAGTCCTGCCAGAGCTGATCGAGCTCGTCGGCTACCGCATTGCGCTGGGTGATACCGGCGGCATCATGCAGAGCACCCAGGCCCCGATGTTTCTGCATGGCCTGGAGCAGATCCAGGCAATGGTGGATGAGCTGGTTGTCCAGTTGCCAGCGCATCTGCTCGCGTCGCGGGGAAGGGTGTCTGCCCAGCACGAACGCAAGGGTTAGCAGTGCCAGCACCAGTGCAAGCATGGTCAGGGGTTCATTGAGCATAAGGCCCGCTTCTTGGGGTGGGCTGAGTAGGACGGCGCGTCATGGCATGCAAGGCCGCGTGCCGGCAGTCTAATACATCGGGCTGGGCTGGATGCTGCAATTCTCCGGTTGCAGGGAAAATCGAGATCTTGCCGCGCCTGGGTTGCTATAGGTGCAACTTTTGTTCTTTCAGGGTTGCGGCGTTTTTTGTCGAAAGGGAGTAAAGTTGCAACCTTCGCTCCGCGTCGCAAGTCTTAGCCATGCTGCAAGCCCGTGTGATTCGCCTGGACGAACAGGCCCATGAACATGCTCATGATCATCACCAGTTGGTGATGTCTCTGGTCGGCCGCGCCGAGTTCGAGGTCGGTGGGCGTGGCGGTGAGGTGTGCCGGATGCGCGCTTGCCTGGTGCCGGGCGATGCCGCTCACCAGTTCGCCGGCATGGGCGACAATCGCATGCTGATTCTCGATCTGGATGAACAGGACACCCCCGGCGAAGACCTGGAGCTGCTGCAGCGGCTGTTCGAGAAACCCTGTTACCCGGCCCTGGATGCGGATTTCCAGAACCTGCTGAGCTACGCCGGCGCTGAGCTGGAGCGCTATGGCAGCGACTCGATCCTGGCGCGCTCCATTGGTGGCGTGTTGCTGCGAGCCTTGCACCTGCGCCTGTTCGGTGAGCAGCAACGGGCGCCGCAGGGAGCCTTGGATCTGCAGCGTCTGGATGGCTATATCGGCGAGCACCTGGCGCGGCGCATCAGCGTGGCCGAACTGGCCCAGGTGATGTGCCTGAGCCCCAGTCATTTCCATGCCCAGTTCAAGGACAGCGTAGGGCTCACGCCCCATCAATACCTGCTCAAGACCCGTCTCGACCGCGCCGCGCGCATGCTGCGCGAGAGCAATCTGCCGCTGGTGCGGATCGCCGAGGAATGCGGTTTTTCCAGCCAGAGCGCTCTGACCACGGCCATGCGCCGCTACCTTGGGCTTACCCCGAAACGCCTGCGCAGCGCCTGAGTAGGAGCGAGCTCTGCTCGCGAAGCCCTTGCCGATGCCGTTCGCGAGCACAGTAGGGTAGGGTGCGCTGTGCGCACCGTATTGAAGTCGCCCGGATGCAATCCGGGCCATGTGTTCAGGCGTAGTTCTGCGGGCTCAGCTTGCGTTCGATCAGCTCGATGAGGATATGCAGGGTCTTGATGTGCAGCTCCTGCACGCGGTCGGCGAAGTCGCCGCCGGGGGCGCAGATGCACACGTCGGCCAGGCTTTCCAGCAGCGAGCCCGGCTTGCCGGTCAGGGCGATCACCTTTACCCCCAGGGCCTTGGCGGCTTCGGCGGCCTTGACCACGTTGGGGCTCTTGCCGCTGGTGCTGAGGGCGATCAGCACGTCACCTTCACGGCCGTGGGACTCGATATAGCGCGAGAAGATGAAGTCGTAGCCGAAGTCATTGGCCACGCAACTGATATGGCTGGGGTCGCTGATCGACACGGCGGCGATGCCGGGGCGGTTCTTGCGGTAGCGCCCGGTCAGCTCTTCGGCGAAGTGCATGGCGTCGCACATCGAACCCCCGTTGCCGCAGGAAAAGGCCTTGCCCTTGTGCTCGAAGCTCTCGACCAGCAGCTCGGCGGCCTTCTGGATATTGCCCAGAGTCTGTTCATTGGCGAGGAAGGCCTCCAGCGCACGCTGGGCTTCCTGCAGGCTGTTGCGGATATTTTCGATCATCGCGTCAGAACCTCAAGGGAGTTCGGGGCTGGAATAGAAGGCGGTCAGCACCTTCACCAGGTGTTCCACGTCATGGCTGCCGGCCAGTTCGCGGATCGAGTGCATGGCGAAGGTGGGCAGGCCGATATCGACCGTGCGCACACCGAGCTGGCTGGCGGTGATCGGGCCGATGGTCGAGCCGCAGCCCATGTCGCTGCGCACCACGAAGCTCTGTACCGGCACTTCGTTCTCCAAACACAGGTGGCGGAAGAAGCCGGCGGTCTCGCTGTTGGTGGCGTAGCGCTGGTTGCTGTTGATCTTGATCACCGGGCCGGCGTTGAGCTTGGGCCCGTGGTTGCCGTCGTGCTTGTCGGCGTAGTTGGGATGCACGCCGTGGGCATTGTCGGCCGACACCAGCAGCGAACGCTGGATGCTGCGCACGAAGTCGTCTCCCTCGGGCAGCACGCGGCGCAGCACCTGTTCCAGGAAGGGGCCGTCGGCGCCGCAGGCGGAGCAGGAACCCACTTCTTCATGGTCGGTGCAGACCAGCACGCAGGTCTCTTCGTCGTCCGAGTCGAGCAGCGCCTGCAGGCCGGCGTAGCAGGACAGCAGGTTGTCCAGGCGTGCACTGGCGATGAAGTCCTGGTTGAGGCCGACGATGGCCGCGCTCTGGGTGTCGTAGAAGCTCAGCTCGTAATCCAGCACCGCGTCCGGGTTGAAGTCATGCTCCATGGCCAGTTGCTCGGCGAGCAGGGCGCGGAAATCGGCGGTTTCGCTGCTGGCGAGCTGGGCGAGAATCGGCGGCAGCTCGTTCTGCGGATTGATCGCCCAGCCCTGGTTGGCCTCACGGTTGAGGTGGATCGCCAGGCTGGGGATCACGGCGATGGGCTGGTAGAAGTCGATCAGTTGGCTCTCCACCTTGCCGTCGCGGCGATAGGTGACGCGGCCAGCCAGCGACAGGTCGCGGTCGAACCAGGGCGCGAGCAGGGCGCCGCCATACACCTCCACGCCGAGCTGGAAGAAGCCCTGGCGTTGCAGTTCGGGGCTTGGCTTGACGCGCAGGCAGGGGCTGTCGGTATGTGCGCCGACCAGGCGAATGCCGCCCTCGACGGCCGGGCGCTTGCCCAGTTTGAAGGCAATGAGCGAGGAGTCGTTGCGGGTCACGTAGTAGCGGCCGCCGGCCTCGAGGTGCCAGGACGCGCGTTCGTCCAGATGGCGGTAACCCGCGGCTTCCAGGCGCATGGCCAGGCTGGTGGTGGCATGGAAGGGGGTCGGCGAGGCGTTGAGAAAATCGAGCAGGCCTTGGATCAGTTCTTCGCGCATAGGGACTCCGGACAACGATGGCGCGAGTGTAACTCTTTTGCCTTTTATTGGCAGAGCGCTGCATGCATCGAGCGGATAGCCTGTGGCGATCAGACTGGCTGAGGTGACGAAAGAGGGAGAAAAAACGGATACCGACAGCCCTTCAATCTGCCGGCATCCGCAGTGGCCAAAATGGCCAATCAGAACTTATAGGTAGCGGAGAGGCTGAATACATCTCCCCTGGCTTTCACTTCGCCATCCATTCGTGTCCCGGCCAAACGATCCTGGTTGACAGTGCGCAGGCGTGCCTTGTCGACGAACTGGCGAGAATAGGCCGCATCGATGCTCAGATTGGGCTCGGAAGCGAAACGATAGCTGCCACCGAAGGAGACGAAGGTGCGGTCGCCATCGGGAATGCGCGCATCGCGGGTGGAGTTGCGTGTCGGCGTCTGATCCAGGGCCACGCCTGCGCGCAGGGTGAGCTGATCGGTAGCGCGATAGTCGCCGCCAATCGCGTACATCCAGGTATCCCTGTAGTTATAGGGGATGGCCACCAGGGTGTTGCCGTTGGATTTCAACTTGAGATCCTTGAACGATGACCACTCGGTCCAGGTGATGCTCGCACCCAGTGAGAGGCGGTCATTGAACTCATGCACCCAGTCCAACGTAGCACTGGCAGGTACGTCCAGGCGAGATTTGGCCTTTGCTCCGTCCGGAAATAGCTTCAGGCCAGGGAACGCTTGCTCGACGGCTGTTTTGTCGCTACCAAAGAATGGGTCTTCCATAAGGAAACGGGAGAATTCATCCGCATAGATGTTGTACCTGCCCTCGAGCTTGTTGCGAATCCGGGCGTGGTAGTTGAGGCCTAGCGTATCGCGATCGGTGGGCTTCCAGGCGACCCCGGTAAACCAGCCTACGGAGGTGTTGTCCACCTTGATACGTATCAGGGCTTCGCTGATACCTGAAGGGTAGGGTAGAAACAGTTCTGATGAGGGGGTACCTGCCGCAGCCATCACGTCGAGGTTCTGGCTGATGAAGCCTTTGGTGTTCTGAACGATGACGCCACCACCGACCGCAAAGGTATCGTTGACCTTGAACGACAGCGAGCCGGTCAGGCCAACCGTTTCGACCTTGGTATCGACGGCGAAGTCCTGGCCTTTCCAGTCTCGATCCCAGGTCGTTCTGGCGCCCATGGGCACGACTTGGCTTAAACCGAAGCTCAGTCGATCATTGATCGGCATGACCAGGAAACTGGTGGGCAGCACCGCAGCGAAACCGCCTTGGCCACCATCATTGGTGATAGGGCCATTATCGATAATGCCTCCTGTCGGATTGCCAGCCGCATCACGCTCGAATTCCCGATCCCCGCGTGGGTTCCCCTGATAGTCATAAACATTACCTTTGAAGTTCAGGCTGACACGCGCATGGTGCACGGATACCTGGGCAATATTCTGATCAATAAAGGCCATGGCGGCTGGGTTGTTGAAGGCAGCGCTGGGATCGTTCTTCCACATGGAGCCACCCGCGAATGCACGGCCCCAGCCAGGGGTGCCATAAGTGGGTACGCCGAATGCGCCAGCATGGGCTTGTGAGGTAATAAGTAGCGAGCCGGCCAGTGTCGCCAGGCAGAGGGCTCGATGGGTTATGGCAGGAAGTGCTTTATTGTTGTTTCGCATGGCTGATCTCTAATAAGGAGAACTTATTGTTCGATAACCCGCGCGCTCGTCGAATATTCCAATAAGTGCGCGGGTTATTACTTCTTTTCGGCTACTCGATCAGTTGACCGAAATGCCCGGCGCCGTGACATTCAGCGAGCGTACGGTGCAGCCGCCGGCCAAGGCCTGGGCGGAGGTGATGCGCAGGGTCGTGCTGGAGTTGATCCATTGCGCGTTGATGGTGGTCGGACCTGCGCAGTTGGAGGCGGGGACAATGGGAGGAATCCCGGCAATGGTGAAGCCCACGCCGGAAACGGTACCGGCCCAGGTGTTGCCACCATCTGAACTGGTTGTTGGAGTCAGCGTCCAGGGGAGGCCAGTGATGTTCGCCTGTGCGCACAGCGAGCTGCCGCTGACGCTGACGCTATTGATGCTGGCGGTGGCGCCGCCTGCATCCACGCTGCCATTGAAGACGACGTTGCAGTTCACCGTGGCGCCGAAAGACGACGGCCCGGAAACGGCAATGGTGCCTGTCGCGGTGAAGCTGGAGCCGGTGATGGTGGCAGCCGAGGCCGCGCTCGACACGCCCAGGCCGATTACCAGGGCACCCATAGCGCTAAGCAGTTTATGGTTTTTCATTGTTTCCTCACTAACAGAGAGTTGTTGTATGTCTGGCTGTTACGAGATGCACAACAAAAATTCGACTTTCTCTATACAGCCCTGTATTACCCCGATGATTGCACTCGTGGTTCAAGTCGGTCATGGGGCGTACAGTTCATTGAATGCGGATGGCACCCTGTTAACAGGGATATACCGTTAAGCAGGCAATGAACTGTCTTGCAGGCAGCCGATGAGCTGCCTAATCCCTATATCGAATGGCGTGTTTTTATTTCTTGAGAGGCGAGCGGCCGAAGAAATAAAACGAATGACCTGTGCGCAGCGCGAAGAAATATCGGCTCGACAGGAAATGGGAAAGGATGAAAAGTTTGTCGGTGAGCAAGTCCATCTGATTCAAGCTCCATGATGTGGCAGTTGAGTCGAGACAGTTCAAAGAATGCAGGTCGAATACCTGCGGATGAGCTGTTTCGATATCTGCTATCTAAGGTAATCCTCTCTGGCGAAAGGAAACCCCAGCCAAGGATGGGAGGAACTCTGATCGTTCGGTCAAATATGGGAATTTGGGAAGAACGTACTCATTCACTGTTTCCTCGCCATACCAATGGACGGGGGCGGGGCTTTGTGCCGTCAGTCCGGCACTCGGACATAGCCAGGTTCCAGCCCGAATACCTCCACACCTTCGGGCATCGAGCGGCCAATTTCGACTTGAACCTGACTCGCGGGCTGCTGCGGCGTGCTCCGGTAATCGATGCGCCAGTGTTGCCCGTCTTGCTGCAACGCAGCGGCTGGCACCACCAGCGCCTTGGCGTTACGGTAGGTGAGGATGCTCAGCTTGGCGCTCATCCCGAGTCTGACTCGACGCATCTGCGCTTCATTCAAGGCGGGAATGGCTACCACCACCTCGAATTGCGAACTGCCACTGGAGGCGCTGCCGAGCGCCTGCCCGCCCACCACCTTGACGCTACCGTGCAACTGCTGGCCCTCGAAGCCGTCGCCGGTGACCTCCACCGCCTGGCCTTCCTGGAGCTGATTGACGTCGAGTTCGGCGACGCGCGCGATGACGCTCAGTCCCTCGATACTGGCTAGACCGAACAGTGGTTGCCCCTGGCTGACGCGGCTGCCAACCTGCAATGGGCCTCTGGCTGCTTCTTCGGTGCTGATGCCCGGAGCTTGCACGACGATGCCGGAGAAGGGTGCCCTTATTTCACGTGCTGCCAGTTGTTGCTTGAGGGCCTGATACTTGACCTCGGCATTGGTCAGTTCCATTTCGGCGATCTGTCGGTACTCGCCTTGGCCGCGCTGAAGCGCGCTTTCCAGCTCGGCTTGCGCAGCGCGCAGGTCGAGGCGCTGGAGCTGGGTCTGACGCTGCAGGTCTTCCAGCTCGTTGCGTGGCACGATGCCCTTCTCGTGCAGGGCACGGGTTTCCTTGAGCTTCTGCTCATTGCCGTCCAGGCTCATCTGCACGCTGCGCAGCGTGCGGCGGGCGCGACTGACTTCCTGGCCGTTTTCCCAGTCCTGCAGCTCACGCACGTTGCGGCGAGCCTTGAGCAAGGTGGACAGGGCGTCGCGCACCTGCATCTCCAGCTCGCTGGCATCCATTTCCAGCAAGCGTTCGCCTTTGGCCACGCGTTGCCCCGGCTCGGCGAAGAGCTTCGCGACGTTGCCGTTGAAGGGGGCGCTGATGGTGAGGGTTCGCTCTGGCTCGATGCGTCCGACCAGACCGATACGATGCTCCAGAAGGCTGGGTTGCACCGCCAGCCAGTGGCCGGAGCTGGGTTCGACGCTGGCGCCTGAGCGAGGTTGGAAGAAAAAGGTAGCGGCCGCGCCGAGCAGCAGGGCGAGGGCGAGCAACGCCAGGCGCAGCCTGCGTCGGCGCGTCAGTTCAATGGTCATTGATGATGATCTCCCAGCTTTCCAGCGTCATGCCCAGGGTCAGATCCAATTGCGTTTGTGCGTTGAGGTAGGCAATCAGGGCGTTGATGCGGGCGTTCTCGGCGCTCTGCAGGTCGTTCTCGAAACTGAGCACCTGAAAGTTGCTGGAACGCCCGGCGGCCAGCTTGTCCCGTTCGATCGCCAGTTTGCGCTGGGACAGCTCCACGCCGCGCTGGGCGATCTCGTATTGCCGCCAGCGCGTGCCGAGGTCGCGCACCACATCCTTGACGTTGCGGATCAGTGCTTGCCGGGCCTCCTCGAGTTGCAGTTGCTGATCCTCGACGTTGACCCGCGCACTGACTTCGCCCTGGCGTCGGCTCAGGTCGCCGATGGGAATGTCCAGGCGTAGCCCGGCATAGCTGTCCCAGCTTCTCTGGTCGCCGTTGCCATAGGGAGAACCATAGCGGTCGCTAGCCTGGCTGGCGCCGATTTCGACGGAGAGATCCCACTTGCTCTGATCCTTGGCGAGCAGCAGGTTGATGTCCGCCTGCTGGCGCTGGATCAGTTGGCGTAAATAGTCGGGTTGCTGATGCTCGGCCAGGCGTATGGCCTGCTCGGGGTCGATCTCTATCGCCTCAGCCTGCAGGGTGTCGGTCGCTCGCACGGGGGAGGACAGGTCCAGCGCGAGCAGGCGCAACAGTGCGAGGCGGCTGGTGTCCACCAGGTTAGCCGCCTCTTCCACGCCGAGTTCCTGGCTGGCCAGGCTGGCTTCGGTCTGTACGGCATCGAACTCGGCCATGCGCCCGGCCTGGATCATGGCGCGGTTGACCTCCAGCAGCTCACGCGAGCGCTGCAAGGCAGCCTTGGCGATGCGCAGTTGCTCCTGAGCGCGCAGCAGGTCGCGATAGGCATAGATGATCGCTGAGACGGTCTGCGCAATGCTGGCCTTGAGGTTGAGGCGATTGGCCTGCTCGGTGAGGCGGGCGAGCCGCAGCGGGGCCGTGGTGACCTCTCGTCCACCGCCGCGTAACAGTGGCTGGATGATGCTGAAGTCGACGCCGTCGTTGCGCCGCCAGCCAGCCATGTCGGCTTCGCTGTGGTACTTGTTCCAGCCAAGACTGATGCGCGTGCCGTACTCGCCCAGTAGCGTGGTTGTCGCGCCGAGCTGGCTGCGGCGCTCACGATCATCATGGCCGCGAGCAGCACGGTAGCTGCTGGACAGATATAGCTTGGGGCTGAAGGCGTCTTCGGCTACCCGCAGGTCGAACTTGTCGGCGATCCGCCACAGATAGGCGCTCTTGATCGAGCGATTGTTGCGCAGCCCGAGAAAAACGGCATCGAGCAAGGACAAGTCGGCCATTTGCTCGCTGAGCAGAGCCGGGCGTGCCGGGGCCGGCATGCTGGGGGCCGAAGGGCTCAGCGGTTGTTCTCGCGCTGCCTGTGCCGGGGCGCATACCATGGCCAGGAGCAGGGCGGCGACCAGCCGTTCATTCATCACGCAAGGCCTCCACCGGTTGCAGGCGTGAGGCGGTCATGGCCGGATGCAGGCCGAAGAACAGGCCGACCAGCAGTGTGCTGCCGAGCCCCAGTGGTAGCGCTCCCGGTTCCAGCGAGAATGCCCAGCCTGAGACCTGGGCGTAGCCCCAGGCCCCCGCCACCCCCAGCGCGGCACCGAACAGTGCGCCGATGCTGGTCAGAGCCAGCGCTTCGACCAGGAACAGGTTGCGGATGTCGCGTTGGCGTGCACCCAATGCCAGGCGTATGCCGATCTCCCGGCGGCGCTCGTTGACGTTCATGAGCATCACGTTCATCACCCCCACTCCACCACCCAGCAGGGAAACCAGGCCAAGGGCGGCGAGCAGGTAGGTGAAGGTTCTGCTTTGCTGCTGCATGCCCTCGAGAATCTGCTGCGCGTAGGTCAGAGTGGGTTGGCTGTTACCCGCAAGGCGGCGAGTGACCGCTGCACTTAGCTGCTTCCCGGCCAGCGGCACCTGTTCGGCACTCTTGGCGCGGGCCACCACATGGCTCAAGTGCGCGTGGGGATCTAGGCGTGGCATGCCTTCGAGTGGAATGAACAGGGTTTCGTTGGCATTGAACGGCAGCAACAGGCCAGGGGCTTCCTGCTTGAGTATGCCGACGATCTGAAACTGATAGGCATGCAGGCGCAAGCGGTCGCCAACGCCGAGTGGAGCGTTGGGCTGGCTCAGCGCCTGGGCCAGTGATGCACCGATCACGGCATAGGTTTCTCGGCGATCGAAGCTCGACAGTGCGCGGCCTGCCTCGATGGGCAGGCGTGCCGCCTCGAACAACTCGGGGGTGGTGGCGATGATGTTGGCATTGCTTTGCTGGCCGTTGAATATCGCGGGGGCGCCGTAGCTCATCAGCGGTGCCAGGCTGGCGATGGCAGGTGTTTCCTGGCGCAGCGTGTCAGCATCCAGGCGCAGTGGCAGGCCGTCATGCCCCTGCGCCTGTGGGGGTAACTGCAAGATGATGGTGTTGCTGCCCAGGTTACGAAAGATCGCCAGTGATTGTGTTGCGGCATTGCCGCCGATATTGAGCAGGGCGACCACCGAACAACTGCCCATGACGATACCCAGCAGGGCCAGCAAGGCACGCTTGCCCAGTGTGCGCAGGCTGCCAATGGCTTCGACCAGGATCTGCCTGACAGTCGGGCCGCCCGTCTCCGCTATCACGGCAATCATCGCTGGGTCGACTCGTATAGCTGCCCTTGGCGCACTTCGATCTGACGTGCCAGGCGGCTGGCGATATCCGGGTCATGGGTGACTACGATCAGCGTGACTCCCTGGCGGCTGTTGAGGTCAATCAGCAGCTTCATGATCTCTTGGGCTGTGGCGGCATCGAGGTTGCCGGTCGGCTCGTCGGCGAGTATCAGCGCGGGATTGCCTATCAGCGCACGGGCGATGGCAACGCGTTGCCGTTGGCCGCCCGACAGGCTGGCAGGGCGGTGGTCGCCGCGTTCTGCCAGGCCGACCTGTTCGAGCATGGCGTGGGCCTGCACCCGTGCCTGCCTTGGCGGGATACCGCGATAGGTGAGGGGCAGGGCGACGTTATCCAGTGCACTGAGCCTAGGCAGCAGATTGAAGCTCTGGAACACGAAACCGATCAGGCGGTTGCGCAGCGCAGCCAGGTCGTCCGTGCTGGCCTGCGCGATGTCCGTGCCATTGATGTGGTAACTCCCTGTATCGGGACGGTCGAGCAAGCCCAGAACGTTGAGCAGGGTGCTCTTTCCCGAACCGGAGCGACCGACGAGGGCGCAGCTTTCTCCCCGTTCGATGATCAGGTTGATGTCTTGCAGGACGGGTAGCGTCCTGTCGGCCAGCCGATAGCACCTGCCGATGTGCTGCAACTGGATGAGCCGCGCTTCATCGTTGTTCTCGAACATCCCTATGCACTACCTGCGTCCACGTCGATGTACCGGCTGGCATCGTCTCGTCAGCCCTGCAGCGCCTATGCGGCAGCCTGCCAAAGGTTGGTCAGGTGTGGAGTGACCAGCCGTGCCAACTTTCAGGATTGGCAGTGCTGCCTGACCTGGGTAGCCAACTTTCTTCTGGTTTGCGGGGTAGGTGTTACCGACGCCCACACAATCCTGATGAGGTGGGTGGGCAATGCTCTGGGCGAATCGGGAGGGTCAGAACGGCGCCGGGCACTCGAAGCGCAGGCGTTCGCCGGTTTGCGGGTGGGTCAGGGCGAGCATGCTGGCGTGCAGGCACAGGCGCTCATGGGCGGCCAGGGCCTGGTCATGGGCGTAGAGGCGATCACCCAGCAGCGGGTGACCGATGGACAGCATGTGCACGCGCAACTGGTGGGAACGGCCGGTGATGGGGGTGAGTTCGACCCGGCACCAGTCGCCGCAGCGTTCGATGATGCGCCAGTGGGTCAGGGCGTGTTTGCCCAGTTCGTGATCGACCACGTGGCGTGGCTTGGTCGGCGGGTCGTAGCGCAGCGGCAGGTCGATGCTGCCGCTATCGGCCTGTGGCTGACCCCAGCATAGCGCGGTGTAGGCCTTCTCGGTTTCGCGGTCGTGGAACTGCCGGGACAGCTCGCGATGGCTGTCGGCGTCGCGGGCGAGAACGATGATGCCGGAGGTCTCCCAGTCCAGCCGGTGGACGATGCGCGCTTCGGGGTAGCCGTTTTCCTGCAGGCGGGTGACCAGGCAATCCTTGTTGTCATCGGCGCGGCCGGGCACCGACAACAGCAGGGTGGGCTTGTTGATCACCAGCAGGGCGGTGTCCTGGTGGAGTATTTCGATCTGGCTTAGCGGCATGGGGCGTTCGCAACGGTCTGGTAGGAGCGAGCTCTGCTCGCGAAAAATGCAGGTTACCGATATTCGCGAGCAGAGCTCGCTCCTACAGGCTATCGATGACTACAAACGAACACGGCGGCCGAAGCCGCCGTGCGCGTGGCCAGGATCGATCAACGATCCGGCAGGGTGATGTTGAGCTCCAGGATCGAGCAACTGCCCTGGTCTTCCAGCGCCACCTGCACGTCCTTCTGATCGATATTGACGTACTTGCGGATTACCTCGACCAGTTCCTTCTGCAAGGCTGGCAGGTAATCCGGCTGGGTGCGTTGGCCGCGCTCATGGGCGACGATGATCTGCAGACGTTCCTTGGCGATGGACGCGGTAGTTTCCTTCTTGCGCGAACGCAAGAAGTCGAAAATATTCATTCTCGACCTCCAAACAGGCGTTGCAGGAAGCCCTGTTTCTTCACATCCAGGAAGCGGTGCGGCATGTCCTTGCCGAGCAGGCGGTCGACTGCATCGCTGTAGGCCTGGCCGGCGTCGCTCTGGTCGTCGAGGATGACCGGAATGCCCTGGTTGGAGGCTTTGAGCACAGCCTGGGATTCGGGGATCACACCAAGCAGGCGGATGGCGAGGATTTCCTCGACGTCTTCGACGCCGAGCATCTCGCCCTTGGTGACGCGCTCGGGGTTGTAGCGAGTCAGCAGCAGGTGTTCCTTGATCGGCTCGCCGCCCTGTTCGGCGCGGCGCGACTTGCTGGCCAGCAGGCCGAGCATGCGGTCGGAGTCACGTACCGAGGACACTTCCGGGTTGGTCACGACGATGGCCTCGTCGGCGAAGTACATGGCCAGGTGCGCGCCTTTCTCGATACCGGCCGGCGAGTCGCAGACCACGTACTCGAAGTTCTGCGACAGTTCGGCGATGACCTTCTCTACGCCTTCCTGGGTCAGGGCGTCCTTGTCGCGGGTCTGGCTGGCGGCCAGCACATAGAGGTTCTCCAGGCGTTTGTCCTTGATCAGGGCCTGGGTCAGGGTGGCTTCGCCGTTGACCACGTTGACGAAGTCATACACCACGCGGCGTTCGCAGCCCATGATCAGGTCGAGGTTACGCAGGCCGACGTCGAAGTCGACGATGACGGTCTTGTGCCCGCGCAGGGCGAGGCCGGTACCGATGGCAGCGCTGGTGGTGGTTTTACCGACGCCACCCTTGCCGGAAGTGACTACGAGGATCTTGGCCAAGGTGATTCACCCCAAAAAATGAATAAAACGCGGGAGTCCGAGGCCAATCAAGGCCTCCGGATGCCCTTTTAACGGAGCCTCTAAAAACTGGCTGCGTTGTCATCGCGGCGTTGAAAGCAGGTTCGAAATGCTCATTTAGCACTCGTAAACTGCGCTTTCTCACCTGCTCTCGCCTTGCGCTGACTGCCTCGGCTCGGGCCTCCTGCTTCGCTCTACCTCCTGCATCCATGCAGTCGTCGCCGACGTTTTTAGAGGCTCCTTTTATGTCCGTAAAAAGTGGCGGAAGTATCCGTTAAAGACGGGTGATGTTCAACACGTCCCCTGACAGGCTGACCTGCACTCTATCGCCCCACAGCGGGTCGCGGCGCAGGTCTTCGGCGACCTTGTAGTGGCCGGCGATCGAGAGCATCTCGGCGCCCATCTGCTGGCAGAAGATGCGTGCCTGGGCGTTGCCTTTGACACCCGCCAGGGCGCGGCCGCGCATGGGGGCGTAAACATGGATGTTGCCATCGGCGAGAAGTTCCGCCCCGGCGCTGACCGGCGCCAGCACGATCAGGTCGCTGCCCTGGGCATAGACCTGTTGGCCTCCGCGTACCGGCGTGGTGATGATGCGGCTGGGCCGATGCTCGGGCTCGGCCGGTTTCTCCGGGGCTTTGGGCGGTGCCGGGTCGATGGGCCGTTCGCGCGCGCCGGAGGGCGGCAATACCGGCAGATCCAAGGCTTGGGCGGCGGCGATGTCGCCCTCGCGCGCGGCGCGGATGGCCAGGGTGCGCAGGCCGTGGCGACGGCAGACGGCCATCAGTTCGGCCAGGTCAAGTTCACCTTCGCCTTCGGGTAGCTTGTCCAGCGCCAACACCAGTGGCGTGTTGCTGAAGAAGGCCGGGGCCTGGGCGACCTTTTCCGTCAGTTGCGCGTCGAGGCGTTCGAGGTCGTTGTGCGCCAGTTCCATCACGGTGATGGCGAGCATACTGCCCTTGAGCTGGAATACGGGGTCTTGGGCGAGGAGGTCGGTTTGGCTCATGGTGAGGCGATGGGCCTTCTGGCGATGCGAAAGATGCCGGACTTATAGCGATTCGAGCTGCAGGCCGCAACCAGCACGGCGCCTGCTGGCCAATGGAGATCATTGGATGACGAGCGATTCGGGCGTTTTCCCCGCCAGTGCGGGGGCCATGCACCAGGCCGGATGTCCGAGCCGGTGGGAAAACTGCGTTAGAATGCGCGGCCTTGCTCGTAACTGGAACCCCTTCATGGATCGCCCCCGCTTTCGTTCCTACTTCCTTCATCCGCGCTTCTGGCCGCTGTGGCTGGGTTTCGCGCTGCTGTGGCTGGTGGTGCAGTTGCCCTATGGCCTGCAACTGAAGTTGGGACGTGCACTGGGCGCCTTGATGTATCGCACGGCGGGGTCGCGTCGGCGTATCGCCACCCGCAACCTGGAACTGTGTTTTCCAGACATGAGCGCTGCCGAGCGCGAGCGCTTGCTGCGCGAGAACTTCGCCTCCACCGGCATCGCCTTCTTCGAGATGGCCATGAGCTGGTGGTGGCCCAAGGCGCGTTTGGCCCGGCTGGCGCACGTCGAAGGTCTCGAGCATCTGCAACAGGCGCAGGCCGAGGGGCAGGGGGTGATCCTCATGGCTGTGCACTTCACCACCCTGGAGATCGGCGCCGCGCTGCTCGGGCAGTTGCACACCATCGATGGCATGTACCGAGAGCACAAGAACCCGCTGTTCGATTACATCCAGCGCCGTGGCCGTGAGCGACACAATCTCGATGCCAGCGCTATCGAGCGCGAGGACATCCGCGCCATGCTCAAGGTGCTGCGCGCCGGCCGCGCCATCTGGTACGCGCCGGATCAGGATTACGGACGCAAGCAGAGCATCTTCGTCCCGCTGTTCGGTATCCAGGCCGCCACCGTCACCGCCACCAGCAAGTTCGCCCGCCTGGGCAAGGCGCGCGTGGTGCCCTTTACCCAGCGCCGTCTGGACGATGGCAGTGGTTATCGTCTGGTGATCCATCCGCCGCTGGCGAATTTTCCGGGTGAGAGCGAAGAGGCCGACTGCCTGCGCATCAATCAGTGGGTCGAGCAGGTGGTCAGCGCCTGCCCCGAGCAATACCTGTGGGCACACCGTCGTTTCAAGACGCGCCCCGAGGGTGAACCCAAGCTGTACGGGAAACGCAGATAGCGCGAAGCTGGGCCTGGGCCAGGGTATCGTGCCCGTCGAATGCCAGTGTCCGTCAGCCTTTCTATACTCAAACAAAAACTCAGGATCGCCCATGACCGTCATAGCCCGTTCGCATGAGCCCGTCACGGGTTTGATCCTGTCCGGTGGCGGTGCCCGTGCGGCTTATCAGGTCGGGGTGTTGGCCGCCATCGCCGATCTGCTGCCAGACGCGTCGCACAATCCCTTCCCGGTGATCGTCGGCACCTCGGCCGGGGCGATCAACGCCGTCAGCCTGGCCTGTGGCGCCTTGCAGTTTGGCGAGGCGGTGCGTCGCCTGACCATGGTGTGGCAGCGCTTTCATACCCACCAGGTGTATCGCAGCGACTGGCCCGGCGTATTGCGCCAGGCCTCACGCTTCATCGCCCACAGCTTGCTCGGTCTGGGGCGCGATACGCCGGTGGCATTGCTCGACAGCTCGCCGCTGCGTGATCTGTTGCAGCAGGAGCTGGACTTTTCCGGTATCGCCGCCGCAGTGCGCCAGCGCAAACTGCGCGCCGTGGCTGTGACGGCCTTCGGCTACGACAGTGGCCAGGCGGTGACCTTCTATCAGGGGCGGGCGACCATCGATCCCTGGTTCCGTCATCGTCGCCTGGGTATCCCCACACGTCTGGGGCTCGACCACCTGCTGGCCAGTGCCTCGATTCCATTGATATTTCCACCCATGAGAATCGGCCGCGAGTATTTCGGCGATGGCGCGGTGCGCCAATCGGCGCCGATCAGCCCGGCCCTGCACCTAGGCGCCAGTCGGGTGCTGGTGATCGGGGTCAGTGGCAATGGCCATGCCGTCGAGCCGACGAGCAAGAGTGCCGGTCTGCGACCACCGACCCTGGCGCAGATCGGCGGGCACATGCTCAACAGCACCTTCATCGACAGCCTGGAAAGCGATATCGAGTTGCTCAACCGCATCAACCAGTTGAGCGCGATGCTGCCTGGCGAGTCACGCCCTCGCAATCTGGGCTTGAAGCCCGTGGAGGTACTGGTGGTGGCGCCGAGCCGGCCGCTGGATCAGATCGCCGCCCGCCATCGACGCGAGTTGCCCAGGGCCTTGCGCCTGTTCCTGCGCGGCCCGGGGGCGACCAAGGCCGGTGGCGCCGGCGTGCTCAGCTACCTGCTGTTCGAGCCGGGCTACTGCAACGAACTGATCGAGCTGGGTTACCAGGACACCATGGCACGCAAGGCGGAGCTCTGCGCTTTTCTCGGCCTGGCCGAAGCGGTGCAGATGGCCTGATAGTCAGGCCAGCACGCCATCGCGAAAATCGCGCAGGGCCTGTTCGATCTCCTCACGGCTGTTCATCACGAAGGGGCCGTATTGCACGATGGGCTCGTTCAAGGGCTTGCCGGCGATCAGCAGCACGCCGGCGCCCTGGCTGCTGGCCAGGTGCAGTTCGCCGGCATCGGACAGGCGTACCAGGCGACCCGCCACGATCGGCTCCGGGCTGGCGTCCGGCAGATCCAGCTCACCCTGGTAGACGTAGAGCATCATTCGATGTCCGTCCGGCAGTTTGGGCGCGATGGCGCCGCCGGCTGGCAGGCGCAGGTCGAACAATTGTGGCTCGGTATGCGGGCGTTGCACGGCTCCGGCCTGGCGTATCTCGCCATCGTCGAATTCGCCGGCGATCACCACTGCTTCCACGCCCTGTGCCGTGGTCAGGCGGGGAATGTCGGTAGCGGGAATATCGCGGTAACCGGCTTCGCCCAGCTTGTCCTTGGCCGGCAGATTGAGCCAGAGCTGGAAGCCACGCATGGCACCGGACTCCTGCTCGGGCATCTCGCTGTGGATGATGCCGCGCGCGGCGGTCATCCATTGCACGCCGCCGCTGCCGAGCAGGCCGACATTGCCCAGATGGTCTTCATGGCGCATGCGCCCTTCGAGCATGTAGGTCACCGTCTCGAAGCCGCGATGCGGGTGCGGCGGGAAGCCGGCGATGTAATCGTCGGGGTTGTCGGTGGCAAACTCGTCGAGCATCAGGAAGGGATCGAAGCGTTCCAGACCGGGGCCGCCGATCACGCGGTTGAGGCGCACACCGGCGCCATCGGAGGCGGGTTGGCCGGGCTGGATGCTGAGAACGCGGCGTTGCGTGGTCATGACGGGCTCCTGAAAAGGTGGCATGACGTCATGCTAGGCCGATTGAGTCGATATTTGGGTGAAAAAACTTCGGCTCATGTATCGAGTGGTTCGATACATGAGCCGGTGGCCGTCAATCGGCGATCTGCAGTTTGCGCGATTCGGTGTACAGGTAGCGCAGCTTTTCATACTCGAACGGCGAGTTGAACTGGCCATAACGGAAGCTGGTGTTGGCGCGCTGATCGATGCCGCGCAAGACGCTTAGACCGGGGTTTTCGCTGCTGGCGTCGGCGTAGTTCAGGTAGTTCACCGCGTTCTCCAGGCCGTAATCCACCACCAGGCCACTGGTGTCTCGCAGGTTGGAAGGCCCCAGCAGCGGCAGCATCAGGTAGGGGCCTGCTGGTACGCCGTAATGGCCGAGCGTCTGGCCGAAGTCCTCGCGGTACTTGGGCAGGCCCATGGCGGTGGCCGGATCCCAGATGCCGCCGATGCCGATGATGGTGTTGAACAGCAGGCGCGCGGTGCTGTTCATCGCGCGTTTGCCCTTGAACTGCAGCAGGCTGTTGGCCAGGCTGGGTATTTCACCGAGGTTGCTGAAGAAGTTGTGCACGCCCGTTTGCAGCAGATCCGGCGTGACGTACTGGTAGCCCTCGACCACCGGCAGGAAGACCCACTGATCGAAGCGATAGTTGAAGTGGTAGACGCGCCGATTCCAGGGCTCCCAGGGATCGGGCACCTGCAGGGCGTCGCTGGAGGCGCGCTCGAACTCCTGTTGATCCAGCCCAGGGTTGAACTTGAGGTACTGCAGCGGGTTGGTGAAGCCGTCGGCATCGACTCGGCGTTCGGCCATGACTTGCCCGCTGGCCAGCAGCAGGGCGACGATCAGAATGCTGTGCTTAGCCACGGAAGAACTCCAGCATGGCGTCGGCGTTGACGCGGTAGTTGAGATTGCCGCAGTGCCCGCCACGAGGGTAGAGGGTCAGGCGGTCGCCAAAGGTGCGACGCAGGAAGCCGATGTCACCCGGGCCGAGGATCAGGTCATCGGCGTTGTGCATCACGGCGATCTTGTCGCTGCTCTTGAGGTAGTCCTCCAGGGCGTAGAGGCTGGTTTGCTGCACCAGTTGGTTGAGGCTGCCACCGTCGTAACGGGCGCGCCACATGGGCAGCAGTTGTTCGGTCATGTAGCAATCGAAATCACAGCGCAGGGACATTTGGAAGAAAGGGGTGAGACTGGTGCTTTCGGTGATGCGGTAACCACGTGGGGTGATCAGGCCGCGGCGGTTGAGCAAGTCGGAGGTGAAAACAATGTCGGCGGCGGAGAAGCGAAACGAGGTACCGATGAGCATGGCCATCTGCTCGTTGGTGAGGTGCTCCCTGGATTTCTGGAAGTCGTAGAGCATGGCTTCGTTGATATCGTAGCCGCCCTTGTCGTTGAAGTAGCGGGTCAGCTTGCCCAGTACCAGCTCATAGAAGTTGGTGCTGTTGTTGATGCCCTGCACGCGGGTCTGCACCAGCTTGTCGAGGTTGGTGATAGAGGTGTAGAGGTTCACCGGCGGGTTGAGCATCAGCACGCGCTTGAAGTTGAAGGCTCGGCGGGTTTCGTCGAGATGGCTGACGAAGGCCGCATGCAGAGCACCCAGGCTGTAGCCGGTAAGAAGAAAGTCGCTGACTTCGAGATTGGGATGTTGGGCGCGTACCGCCTGCATGGCGCGGTACAGATCCTCTGCATCATCCGGGCTGTAACCCGGTGTGGCGAAACGCGAGGTCGAGGCCATGAAGTCATAGCTGGTGGGGGAGGAGAGCTGCACGACGTGGAAGCCCGCACCGTAGAACAGCTTCTTCAGGTATTCGGTGGTGTTGCTGGCGTAGCTGGCGCCGGTACCGGCGATGATGAAGATCAGCGGTGCGCGACCTTTCTGCCTGGCGAGGCGGTAATGCATGCGTGTGACCGGCCAGAAATTCTCCGACAACTCGAATTCGCGTTCAGGGCGCAGGCGTATCGAATAGTCGCTCTGGTCGATATCGGCATCATCCGGCAGGGTGGGGCGCAGTGCCGGGGGCGTGGTGGTGATGGTGGCCTCGAAAGGATTGGCCAGCGGGTAGCCGTAGCTCTGCACGTCGATATCGGCGGCGACGGCGGATACGCAGAACAGCAGGCCACCCAACCAGGTGGTCAGTCGTGCAAGGCTGGACATGAAGGATAAGTCCCTTTGCGAAGAGATCGTTGGATTAAGCAGCGGGTTTATGACAACGACAAGTCGGGCAAAGTGCCATGGCGTTCGCTTTGCCGGCCGATGAGCCAGTATGAACCAGCGATCACGAACGAGGGGCGGCATGGCGACGGCTTCGATCCTGGTGCCGAGTATGCCGCGCGGGAGGTGGGGGCTGGCAAGTCAGGCGTGGTGATGCAGCCAGGCATGCTTGGGCCGTTCCTGCGGGATCTGGCGACGCTTCTCGAAGCGCTGCCAGATCTTCTCGTGGAAATAGAAACCGACCGAGTTGCACAGCGGCTCGACCGCAGCCACCAGGCCACTGACCGCGATACTGCCTGTGAGCAGGTAGGCGACGGCGAAAGCGATGCAGAAATGCATGATGGTGAAGGTCAGGGTCTTGAGCATGGCACACCTCGATGAGAATCATTTACCGATGTTGCCAGGCTAGTGCTCTGCAGGCGCGAAATGAAATTCGGCCTTTGCATGGTGTCGATAGGCATGTTGAATCGATAACGTTTAATCGAAAGTTTAAGTCTATTTTTCATGGAGTCTTGGTGCCGGGGTTATCTTTGTTGGAATCTGGGTACCCTTCATCGAGGAAATGGGAATGCTTCTGCGCCTGGCGGCCGATGCGCTGGTGCTGCTGCACCTGACGTTCATCCTGTTCGTGATGCTTGGCGGGCTGCTGGTCTGGCGCTGGCCACGGCTATGCTGGTTGCACCTGCCGGCCGTGGCCTGGGGCATAGTGGTCGAGGCCCTGCATCTGACCTGCCCGCTGACACCCTGGGAAAACCAACTCCGCTATGCAGCTGGTGATGCCGGGTATTCCGGCAGTTTCGTCGAGCATTACCTGTTGCCGGTGATCTACCCCAGTGGGCTGACCCCGCAGATTCAGCTAGGGCTCGCGGCGCTGGTGGTCGCGGTCAATGGGGTTGTCTATACGGGCCTGGTCTGGCGCCGTCGCAAGCGTTCTGCGCACTGATTTGCCCAGCTCATTCATGAGGTTGATGGAGGCGCGGAGAGGTGCGCGCCTTGGCTACACTGCCAGCCATCGCAACCGAACAGTCAAAGGCAGACCGCTATGCAAAACCGCATGATGATCACTGGCGCAGGTTCCGGGCTGGGGCGTGAAATCGCCCTGCGCTGGGCGCGTGATGGCTGGAACCTGGCGCTGGCCGATGTCAACGAGGCCGGCCTGGCGGAAACCCTCGCGCTGGTGCGGCAAGCGGGGGGCGATGGCTTCGTGCAGCGCTGCGACGTGCGCGATTACAGCCAATTGACCGCCCTGGCGCAGGCCTGCGAGGAAAAGTTCGGCGGCGTCGACGTGATCGTCAATAACGCCGGGGTGGCCTCCGGTGGCTTCTTCAGTGAGCTGTCGCTGGAGGACTGGGACTGGCAGATCTCCATCAACCTGATGGGCGTGGTCAAGGGCTGCAAGGCCTTCCTGCCGCTGCTGGAGAAGAGTCAGGGGCGAATCGTCAACATCGCCTCCATGGCGGCGCTGATGCAGGGGCCGGCGATGAGCAACTACAACGTGGCCAAGGCTGGCGTGGTGGCCTTGTCGGAAAGCCTGCTGGTGGAACTGCGCGAGCAGGGGGTCGGCGTGCATGTGGTGTGCCCATCGTTCTTCCAGACCAATCTGCTCGACTCTTTCCGTGGCCCGACCCCGGCCATGAAGGCGCAGGTGGGCAAGCTGCTGGAAAGCTCGCCGATCAGCGCTGCCGATATCGCCGACTACATTCATGCTGAAATGGCCAAGGGCAGCTTCCTCATCCTGCCGCACGAGATGGGGCGCATGGCCTGGGCGCTGAAGCAGAAGAACCCACAGGCGCTGTATGACGAAATGGCCAGCATGGCCGAGAAGATGCGCAGCAAGGCGCGTTCGATGAGTTGACCATTTGGTCAATTTGGTGGGCCGGCGGGCTTGCCTCGCCGAGGCGTCGGGGGTAGGGTTGCGCCCCCTGCCGGCCGACTGAGTGTGGAACCCTCGTGACCGTTTTTCCTCGGGGCCTGATGTTGCTGGCCCTGATACTGGCGGCGATCAACCTGCGTCCCGGTATCACGTCTCTCGCGCCGCTCATCGAGCGCATCGCCACCGAGCTTTCCCTGAGCCGTGGCTTCATCAGCCTGACCACGGCCCTGCCGGTGCTGTGCATGGGGCTGCTCGCGCCGCTAGCGCCGCGTCTGGCCCAGCGCTGGGGGTTGGAGCGCGCCATCATGCTGTGCCTGGCGTTGATCAGCCTGGCGCTGGCGCTGCGCCTGGCCGCCCGGCAGAGCAGCCTGCTGATCGGCAGCGCGATCTTGCTCGGCGCGGCCATTGCGGTGGCCGGGCCACTGCTGTCGGGCTTCATCAAGCGCCATTTCGCCGACCAGGTCGGCCGTGTGGTGGGTTGGTACTCGCTGGGCATGGCTATCGGTGGCGGCGCTGGTGCGGTGCTCACCGCGCCACTGACCCAGCTATTCGGCGATGCCTGGGATCTGGGGTTGGCGAGTTGGGCGGTGCCGGCGCTGATCGCGACAGCCTTGTGGATAAGCCTGCCTAATCGAATGAGCAGCGCAGCGGACGGCGAAGCCGCCGGCTTGCCCTGGCGTGTGCCCAGGGCCTGGCTGGTGAGCGCTTTCTTCACCTTGCAGGCCGGGCTGTTCTATGCCATCGCCACCTGGATAGTCGCGCGTTATCACGAGGCGGGCCTGAGCATGCTGCACAGCAACTCGCTGCTCAGCATCATCATGCTCATGGGCATGCCTAGTTCCTTCCTGCTGCCCTGGCTGGCCCAGCGCCTCGATGCGCGCTACGGCCTGTTGATGGCGTGCGGCCTGACCACCTGCCTGTGCCTGAGCATGATCACCTTCATGCCGAGCCTGATGCCGGAGGTCTGGGCATTCGCCATGGGCTTCTCGCTGGGCGGCTCTTTCTCGCTGTCGCTGGTGCTACCCCTCTATGAAGCTGGCTCGCCACTGGCGGTCAGTCGCTGGACGGCGATGATGCTGTTCACGGGCTACAGCCTGGGCAGCCTGACGCCTATCCTGACCGGGCTGGCGCGTGATCTCTCCGGTAGTTACCGCTTGCCGTTCGCGGTACTGAGTACAATGGCGCTGGTCATGGTGGGCCTGGCCTGGCGCCTGGGGCGCAGGCAGCCTGCACGTCGCTGATTATCGGCGGCAGTTCCTTTCGTGCCCTGGCGGCCTGTGTTAGAAGGCTGTCTGTTTTTTCTGGAGTGCCGGTGTGGAGTCCGAATCCATCGTCTATGGCTGCATCCGCGATTGGCCGTCGGATGATCCCGAGCAGCGCCGCCTGCGCCGCGAAAGCAACCGCAGCGTCCTGGCCGAGCTGCCGGCCGGGGAGTTGTGGCCCTTCCTCGGACGGGAAATGTTCTCTTTCTGCGAGCTGCCCGGAGCCGGGCTGTACCAGACCCAGGTGATCCACTTCGGCGCCAGCTATGGCAGCGTCGAATACGAATGGAACCTGTGGATCGAGACCTTCGAGACATTGCTCAAGCGCCTGTACTGGGCCAGCGCCGTGGTGCATCTGGAGACCGAACTCAACGGCATGCACACCTTCCGCTGGGAGTCCGACAGCGGCTTTCACAGCCCCCAGGAAGGCGCCTTGCGCGTGCGCTGTGCCTGGGAGCGTGAAGGCAGTCTGCGCGGCTAAGAAGTGATGCTCAACTACCTGCTGTTCCTGCTCGCCGCCCTGTTCGAGATTGCTGGCTGTTACGCCTTCTGGATGTGGCTACGTCTCGACCGCACTGCCTGGTGGATGCTGCCTGGCTTGCTCAGCCTGACCCTGTTTGCGCTGCTGCTGACGCGGGTGGAGGCTGCCTTTGCCGGGCGCGCCTACGCGGCTTACGGCGGCGTCTATATCGTCGCCTCGCTGGGCTGGCTGGCCTGGGTGGAGAAGAGCCGGCCGCTGGCCAGTGACTGGCTGGGCGCTGCGCTATGCCTGGTCGGTGCCGGCATCATCCTGTTCGGGCCACGACTGCAGGCATCGTGAGTCTGGCTATATGCCTTATAAGCAAGCGGATTAAAAAGTTCCGCTGTAACCAAATCTTTATATATCGGCAACTGCGCTGAAATAACCCCTCGCCAAGATTCCCCCCAACACGAACGAGCCATTGCTCGGGTGTTTTCAACACTTAAAGTCCAACAGGGGAATCCTCGATGATCCGTAAGCACTTCGCCGGTTTCGCAGCCAGCGCTCTGGCTCTGGCCGTCTCCGCCCAGGCTTTCGCCGGTACCGTTACCACTGACGGCGCCGACATCGTAGTCAAGACCAAAGGTGGTCTGGAAGTCGCTACCACTGACAAGGAATTCGGTTTCAAGATCGGTGGTCGTCTGCAGGCCGATTACAACCAGTTCGACGGTATCTACACCAAGAACGGTAAGACGGCCAACGAGGCGTTCTTCCGCCGCGCCATCCTGGAAATCTCCGGTACCGCCTACAAGGACTGGAAGTACGTATTCAACTACGACTTCGGCAATGGCAACGGCAAGGATGATTGGGACGAAGCGTCCATCGCCTACACCGGTTTTGCTCCTGTGACCGTCAAGGTCGGTCGTTTCGATCCTGACTTCGGTCTGGAAAAGGCCACCAGCTCCAAGTGGATCACCGCTATCGAGCGCTCCTCGATTTATGACATCGCCCCCTGGGTCAACGACAAACAGAAAGGCATGGGCGTGCAGGTCAGTGGTGTAGCGGGCAACATGTTCTACGGCTCGGCCGGCTACTTCAACAAGGAAGATGGCGCTGAATACGAAGACGAGAATGGCAAGAACCAGGGTACTTACAACCTGCGTGCCGTAATCGCACCGATGGCCGAAGCCGGTAACGTCCTGCACTTCGGTGTCAACTATGCCAACCGTAAAGTGGAAGACTTCAACGGTGCCGTGGTTTCCCGTCTGGGTGTGCGTGGCACCACCGAAGACGCCACAAACGGCAACCGTCCGACTTTCGCTCCTGGTTTTACCGGGCAGTTCGACGGTGACAGTGCCTGGGGTCTGGAAGCCGCCTTCGCAGCAGGTCCGTTCTCGATCCAGAGCGAATACCTGAAGCGCGATATCGATGCCAAGTCGGATTCCGTTCGTAACGATCGCGAGGCGACTGGTTACAACGTGCAACTGGCATACACCCTGACCGGCGAAGCGCGTGGCTACAAGCTTGACGGCGGCAAGTTCGACAGCATCAAGCCCAACGACAAGCAAACGGGCGCTTGGGAAGTCTTCTACCGCTACGACAACATCAAGGTTGAAGAAAGCGATTTCGACGACACCAAGGGCAAGAGCCACACCATGGGTGTGAACTGGTACGCCAACGAGGCCGTCAAGGTTTCCGCCAACTACATCAAGGGCAAGACTGATAACGTGACCAACGCTGCCAAGGACGACGACGGTGACGCCGTAGCCCTGCGCCTGCAATACGTGTTCTAAGCTGCTTCGCGAGTAGTAGCTCCTGTTGAGCCCCGCCACTGGCGGGGCTTTTTTATGTGTGAATAAAAGCCGTGACACCGGACTGGCAATACGTTGTTGGTTGTCTTTGTGTCAGTTCCGCACTGCCGCGTTTTTGTTGATGTTTTTGGTTTCGCCCTGCCGGGCGAGTCACTTTTGTGGGCAAAAGTAACCAAAACCCTCCGCCCGGTCATCCGGCCCTCGCTGCGCGAGGGTTCGCTCACTCCATCGTCGTTCCAGAGGCCCGCCGCGGTGGGCCATCCCTGGCCCATCGCGGCTCTCGCGACATCCATGTCGCTCAACCTCTTCCACGACGACTCCGTTCGCCCTCCTGGGGGGCTCTGCACGCGTCTGAACCTGCGGTAACCCAGAATTAGCGCTGAGTGTTTGAGAGGGCAGCCGTAGGGCGGACTCAGGAGCCTAAGCGAACAGTCCGCCGGGCCATGCCGAGTTCGGCAACACGGCTCAAGCCCCGTACTCCTACCAACGGCGTACTGCTTCCGAGCGGCCGGCATCCCGGTACGCCCGAATGAAACTATTGGTTTAACTCGACGGCCACATCGCTACTTCAGAGCCACCAGAACACACCGTGCATATCCTGAAATGCCGGTTCGTTCAGGCGCACGAATGGCCTCTTCAGGAGGGTGAGTGGAGTCGTTGCGTAGAGGGGCGAGCGGCATGGATGCCGCGCTGGCAAGGGACGCGTTAGTCGTGCTGTGACTCTGAAGAAGAACCTCACGGGGCCAGATTGCCAGATCAAGAAAGGCACTGCATGCAGGCAAAAGAAAAGGCGCCAGAGGCGCCTTAAAGATGATCTATGGAGTAAGTCGATTATTCAGAGTGGGACGCTGAGCTAAAGGTTCAGCGCCACCCGACGAACGGTCATCATTTGCCTGGCATCAACAGCAAACGCTGGTCGCCGTAGACCTTGTCGAGATTCTCCGCCTTGAGCGGGAAGCTCATGTAGCCGCCCTTGAGCCAGGCTTCGATACCGTCGGCATAGTGCGGGCTGGCCGGGTTGCCGGATTGGCCCGAGCTGTTCACGCCGATCAGCGGCTCGTCTGCAGCGAAGTCGACGACGATGCGCATGGCCGGGATCAGGAAGGTGTCGAAGTTCTCGCCCCAGGGATAGCCCGAGACGTTCAGCGTGCTGTAATCGCCACCGGCCGGGTAGGGGCCGCGATCCAGGTAGCCTTTCAGCGCGTTGATGCTGGTGCGCTGGCTGGCGCTCATGTAGGGCGCCAGGCGGGTGGTGTCGGTGACCCATTCGTAGGTGTGCAGCTTGCCCCACTGCCAGTTGCGTCGCTCGCTGCCCAGGCGGCTTTCCAGCAGGTCGATGCTGGCGGCCAGACTGCGCGCCAGGATGGCGGGTTTGTCTTCTTTCTGCGGGGTGCGAATGTCGTCCCAGAACGGGCTGTCAGGGCGGCCGAGCAGGTGATCGGCCTGCGCCGAGTAGGAGGTATTGGCGGTTTCCACCAGGGCTTTCCAGGCCGGGCTGGTTTCCGGGCCGAGTTCGTCGAGGAAGATCTGCCGCGCGCTTTCCTGCAGGAAGGCGCCGTAGACGGCGGCATCGGCCGAGCTGGCAGCCAGCTTGCCGTCGAACGCCTGCAGACGCTTCAGCGCTTCCTCGGCGCGTTCGCGCTGGCCGGCGGGCAGGGCGGCGATGGCCCGGCGCAGCGGTTCGTGCATGCCCGGCTCATTGAACATGGCCTGCAGCTTGGCGACGAAGGTGGAGGTCTGGTCGTACTGCATGGCGATCATGCTGCGCTGGTCATGACGGCCATTGCCGGCCAGCTCGGCGATGCGCTCGGCGCGCTCCGGGTAGTACCAGGAACTGGAAAGCTGCATGCCGTAACCCGGCGGCACGCTGCGCTGGTTGGCGGTGCCCAGCCAGCCTTGCGGCGGATCCTGGTCATAAGGGTGCAGCATGGGGTCGGCGAAACCGTCCCAGGCGTAGCGCTCGTCCCAGCCGGGCGAGGGCAGCAGGCCACGGCCTTCGCGGCGGTTGGGATAGCGCCCGGTGACTTGCCAGCCGATGTGCTGGGCGTCGGCGAAGAGGATGTTCAACGGCATGGCGCGAATTTCCCGCGCAGCCTCGAAGGCTTCGTCCACCGACTGCGCGCGGGACAGCTCGAAGAAGGCGTCGAGGCTCTTGTCACGCTCGAACTGGGTGGTTTTCAGCGCCAGGCCATAGCTGCTCTGCAGGGGCAGTGGTTGCAGCATGTGCTTGCGCTCGCCCAGTACCGTATTGAGCAGTGGGCCATTGCGGGTCTCGTAGAGGGTCTCGCGGATCGGGCGCTGGCCCTTGATGAAGAAGGTTTCCTGGCGCTCCTGCAGCGGCAGCCACTTGCCGTCGGCCAGATACAGCAGGCGGTTGCCTTCGCGCTTGATGCGCTCGAGGAAGATGTCCTGGTTGTCGCCCATGACCATGGTCATGCCCCAGGCCAGCTTGCCGTTGTAGCCGGCGATCACGGCCGGTACGCCGGCCAGGGAGATGCCGGCGGCCTGATATTTGGGCGAGCGGATTTGCACGAAATTCCACAGCGAGGGCATGCTCAGCGGCAGGTGGGTGTCGTTGGCCAGCAGGCTCTTGCCGCCACGGCTGCGCTCGGGGGCGATGGCCCAGTTGTTCGAGGCGGCAACGCCGAGCATGTGCTGGTCGGCGATCTGTGCCGCCGTGCGGGCAATCGCCTGCAGGCCCGGCAACTGGCCCTTGAGGTCGAGGCCAGCGAGTTTTTCCGCTTCGGCGAAGGGCAGGGGCTCGTCCGGGTAGATCGGCAGCAGCCAGGGCAACTTGTCGACGCCCACCTGCTGGGCCATGGTCAACGCAGCGATTTCTTCCTGCAGGTTCACCGCCAGGCCGAAGTTCAGCAGACAGAACAGCAACACCGAATCCTCTGGCTTCCAGTATTCCGGGCGGTAGCCGGACTCGGCCAGTTCCATCGGCAGGCGATCGCGGTAGCGGAACAGATAGGCATTGACGCCGCGTGCATAGACCTCGAAGAAGCGCTTGAGGCGTGGCGAGGCGTCGGCGTAGAGGATCTCGGCGCTCTTCTTCAGGTTCACCGCGCGCATGAAGCGATCCATCTCCAGCACGCCGGGGCCGGCCATTTCCGCCAGGCGACCCTGGGCCAGCAGACGCATGCCGACCATCTGGCTGAGGCGATCCCCGGCGTGCACGTAGCCCAGGGTGAACAGGGCGTCGTGGAAGGTGCTCGATTCGATCAGCGGCATGCCGAGGGTGTTGCGCCGCACCGATGCACTTTCGGCC
Source organism: Pseudomonas sp. NCHU5216 (assembly GCF_052156495.1). Lineage (NCBI taxonomy): Bacteria > Pseudomonadati > Pseudomonadota > Gammaproteobacteria > Pseudomonadales > Pseudomonadaceae > Pseudomonas > Pseudomonas sp. NCHU5216. The sequence goes on from NZ_JBQLIX010000001.1 coordinate 142,348, forward strand.
ACGCCCTTGAGCCGTTCCACGCCTCGGGTGGGTGGCACGCTGTCGGCGTAGCGGCTATTGAGCAGGGATTGGCAGCCGGTGAGGCTGATCAGGGAGGCTGCGAGCGTCAGGCGGGCCAGCGTGCGCATGGCGGATTTCCTTGGTGTGCGGAGGGTGAGGCCGGTCAGGCATTGACCGGTCACAAAGGCGCCAAGGTAAAGAGGCCGGGGTTGCCTGGCAAGAGGGCTCAGGCGTTTGCCTGAGGCCCTTTGAGCCCTTCGTCCAGCAACCAGCGTGCGGCAGTGCGAGCGGCAGCCTTGTGCTGCAGTTCCAGGACGTTGAAGCGCTGCTCGAAGCGCCGCCGTTCGGCCTTGTCCAGGGCTTTCCAGGCCGCATGGGTGGGCACGTCGGCGGTGGCCTCGAAGAGCTGATGGAAGACCAGGCAGCGGCTGTCGTTGCTCAGGTCGCTGTCGTAGTTGTCCAACAGTACCTTGATGCGGATGGCGCCTTCGATCAGCGGGAGCTGTTCATCCAGCAGGCTGCTGGCGAGGATGTGCAGATCGCCGCCGAGCCGCTGCAGACGTTCCCGCTGAGCCTGAACCTGGGCGTTCTGCCGTGCCCAGACGCGCCGCCAGAGGTACCAGGCGTAAGTGGCCAGGCCCGCGATCAGCAGCAGGCCCAGAACCAGTAGCGTCAGGCCGAGCGTACTCATGCCCGAGTCAGGCACCGTGGCACTTCTTGAATTTCTTCTGGCTGCCGCAGGGGCAGGGGTCGTTGCGACCGACATCCTTCAGGGCGTTGCGCACCGGCTCCTGATGGCCGTGGTTGCAATGCGGGCCATGCACATGGCCGTGATCATGGTGATCATGGTCGTGGTTGCAGTCAGGGCCGTGAACGTGGGGTGTGTTGCTCATGAGGTCACTCCGGGATGAAATCGCCGGGGATTATCTCGCCATTGCGCCTCATGTGCACGCTGCGACCGAACAACATGCCGGTCTTCACTTCGCCCTCAAGGCTGTAGCGGATGGCCTGGTCGGGTTTTTCCAGCATCTTCACCACCTGGCGCACGTGCCGCCACAGGTTGGTGCGCACGGGCACCTCGAAGCTGTGGTGACCATGAGCAGGCACGGTGAACCATTCGTTGGAAGCACCCTCGGCCAGCGGGATGTCATTGAGCGTGATGTCGTACTCCAGCCCACGTACCGGCAGGCTGACGCCATTGGGGTTGTCGATGCGAAAGCGCAGTCGGAACTCCTGTTCGAGCAGCCTGGCCTTGATGACATCCACCTTGATGAGTTGGACGTCCGGGTCCTTGAAGCCACCTGTCATCCAGGTGGAGCATCCAGCGAGGCCACTGCTGAGGCCTACAAACATCATTAGGCTGATAATTCTTATCGTTTGCGCCTGATAAAACATTTCATACCCCCGATGCGCTCCAGTGTAACAAGCAACTGCTTGGCTGCAACCTGGGTAGGCGTCAATTATTTTTCGCCTGTGTCGATCACTGTGTCAGGGCCTTCAACTGGCTGTCTAGAGGGCTTCCTGGCGCAGCGAGAGACTCGACATGGGCAAGCTGAGATGGCGTCGCTGTGAGGCGGTAAAAAGCTGCGCCATACTGAGCGGCGAATAGGACAGGAGTGTGACCATGAGTCGCTACGAGATCGCCTTTTCCGGGCAACTGGTGCCGGGCGCCGATCCAGAGACGGTGAAGGCCAATCTGGCCCGGTTGTTCCAGGCCGATGCCCAGCGCATCGCCCAGTTGTTTTCCGGGCGCCGTATCGTGATCAAGAACAACCTCGATGCCACCGCTGCCGAGAAGTACCGGTCGACACTGGAACGTGCCGGAGCCTTGGTCGAGGTGCTCGACATGGACGGGCCCATCGAGGAGGTGGAGCTGGCGCCGCCGCCTGCCGAGGTCGCGCCCGGCGCAACGGCGACGTCCGGACGCTTGCAGGTGGCGCCGCGCGATGAATACATGGCTGCCTTCAGCGAGGTGGATGCACCCGACTTCGGCATCGCCCCGGTGGGCAGCGATCTGCAGGAGGCCAAGGCCGAGCCGGTGGCGCCTGCCGTGGATCTGTCGCAGTTCAGCCTGGCGCCGGTGGGCAGCGACATGGGCCAGGCCAAGGCCGAAGCAGCGGCTCCACCACCTGATACCTCGCACCTCAAGCTGCAGGAGTGACGCGCTCCGACCCGGCCCGGAAGCAATCCGGGGCCAGGTCGAGAAAAGCTCCCGGATTGCATCCGGGCTACGCAGTACCGCGACCCTTTACCCGGTCGCGGCCTGCTAGCCCGCCTGGCTTTTGCACTTGGCCTCGGCGTCTTGCGGTTTCAGCTTGCGAACCGTGACGTAGAACAGCTCACAGGTCTGCAACTTGTCCGTCACCTGCCATTTCTGCGTGCACGCGCTGAGGGTTTGCTGGGCATTGCCCGATGGGTTCTGGCCCATGCCGGCCTGCCAGCAGGCGGCGCTGAGATCCTGCCCCATGACCTTGATGCCGGTGGCGTCGGCCTTGGCCTGGCTACCTCCATTATTGGCCGGGTCGGCTGCATACCAGATATAGCTTGGGTGGTTGGCGCCCAGCACTGCGACCGTCTGGCCGGGCGCAGCGGTGATCTGGCCCAGGCCGAGCACTGGCAGGGGTACGCCGTATTGCTGCTGGATCCAAGTGCGCACCGGGCTGCCGAAGGCGACCATGGGCAGACTGGTGCCACCCTTGCCCGCACTGAGTTCGCTGACCATGCGCTGCTGGTAACTGTTGAAGTAGTCGTAGACGCCTTCCAGGGTGCTGCCCGCGCTGGCCGGCGCGGCGATGGGGGCGATGTCAACGATGGTCTGGTAGGCCGGTGTCTGCGTCGCTGCGATGCCGTTGTAGGTAAGCAGACCCGCCCAGCGGTCGGTGGTGCTGGAGCGCAGGTAGTCCTGCGCCTGCGTCAGGGAGTAGTCCGGCGGGAAGTGCAGCAGCTCGACGCTCTTGCGATTCTCCAGGGCCATGCCCAGCGGCAGGAAGAAATACCAGTTGTACTGCCACTTGCCGTCGCGGTTCAGTTGGCTGGCGCCCTGGTAAGCCAGGTCACCGGAATCGAGCAGTTGCGTGAGTGGCTTGCCGTAGTCGGCCGGTACGCCACTGAAATAGGCATGGATGCGTTCGCCTTCGTGCTTCACCTCGACACTGGCCTGCGCATAGCCGTCGCGTTCGAGGCTCTGTTCGAGGTAGTGCTCGACGGTCTGTTCCAGTGTCCAGTCGCGGTAGCAGATGACGTTGCAATTGTTGGGGTAGGCGAACAGCCGTGTGACGCGTTGGCTGTCGCCGAGATCGACGTATTGCCCGGCGTGTTCTCCGGGGCCACTGGCGCAACCGGCCAGCAGGCTGGCCAGGATGAGGCTGAGGGCGCTTTGCTTGTGCATGTGCTTCTCCTTGTTGGGCGGGTGGTTGGCACACCCGGCTCGTTCAACTCAAGCAGAAGCGCTGAGACTTGTCAGGGATCAACTCAGATAGGCACTGCAGCATTTCTTGAATTTCTGCCCGCTGCCGCATGGGCACGGGTCGTTACGCCCGCTCTTGAGTGGCACGGTCGGGTCGAGAAAATACCAGTGCCCGGCGTGCTGCACGAAAGAGGAGCACTCGCGATGGCTGTGCTCGCCCTTGGTGTCATGCCAACGTGCGGTGAAGCTGACCTGGGCGTGTTCGGGCTGGCCACCGAATACCTCGCTGCCGTGCACCTCCAGACCGAGCCAGGTACTTTGCGCGCTCCAGGCCACCATGGCATCACGATCCAGCCTGGACTGCTGGGCGGGTAGCGTGGTGGTCACCAGATAGTCCACCAGCCCCAGCACGTAGGCGCTGTAGCGCGAGCGCATCAGTTGCTCGGCGCAGGGCACTGGAGTGCCCTGATGATAACGACCGCAGCACTGCTCGAGCGGGTTGCCGCTGCCGCAGGGGCAGTTGGGAAATGGCGTGCTCATCGGTTTACCACCAGTATTTGCCGAAATTTTCCGGGTTAGCCCAGAACTTTGCGTTCAACCAGTCGGGAACTTGCTTGTAGTCGAGTAGATCATAGGTGAACAGGTGTAGCATTTGGCCTTCACGCTGAAACTGCTCGCTGGCCTGCATGGCCAGGGCGAAGAAATCGGTTTCCTGCCAGTCGCAGGCCGCCAGATCCACCAGCGCGGCGACACGGCTGGCATTGAGATTGCGTATGCCAGCGAGCAACTCCAGGCCCTGGCGCTTGGGCAGGTGCTCGAGGCAATCGACCAGCAGGGCGAGGTCGAAACGCTTGCCACTCAGCTCGGTCGCGAGCGGGGCTGCTGGGGCGAGGTCTATTCGGCACTGTGGGTGTGCCGCTTGAAAGGCACTGACGGCGGGCAGGCTGCTGGCGCCAACCAGCAGCAGCGTTTGCGGTGCATAGCGGTCGAGCAGCGCCGCCAGGGCCTGCTGCGGTGTACGGGAAGATGGGCGGCTGGTCATCGGGCGTCCTCGTGTGGGGAGATAAAGGCTACCCCAGAGCCAGACAATGGCCTAGGGTATGGCCGACAGGTTCGTGACGATGAGGGCGTCGTGAACGCGTTCGTGGTTGCGTACATCAGCGGTGAGTAGATGGATAACTGGCGGAGAGAGTGAGAGCCGTCTTTACTGAATTGTTATCGGTTATGGGCCGATGAACATTGGAGACCTAAAAACTATGAGTATCACAAGGAACGCTGTACCCCTGGTTCTGGCCAGTACCCTGTTGACCGGTTGCGCTGGCTTGCAGAAAACTGACTGGCCCACCTGTGCTGCCGTTGGCGGTGTCGGTGGCGCTGCGCTGGGGGCAATCGAAAGTTCTTCCTGGGCGGGTGGTGGCGCCCTGGTGGGTGCCGGTATGGGTGCTGCTTATTGCTGGGTGCATGGCGCCGACCAGCAGCAGGTGGCAGTGGTCGAGGAAGAAGTGATCGTCGAAGAGCCGGTCGCGCCGGAGCCGATGGAAGTCGTGCGCGTCGAACTGGACGTGAAGTTCGACTTCGACAAGGCGCAGGTCAAGCCGGAAAGCTATGGCGATATCAAAGCGCTGGCTGACTTCATGAAGCAGTACCCGTCCACCACCACCGTGGTCGAAGGGCACACCGACTCCGTCGGCAGCGATGCCTACAACCAGAAGCTGTCCGAGCGCCGCGCCAATGCGGTGCGTGACGTGCTGGTCAAGCAGTACGGCGTAGAAGGCAACCGCGTGGATGCGGTGGGCTATGGTGAAACCCGTCCGGTGGCCGATAACGCCACGGCCGAAGGTCGCGCCATCAACCGTCGCGTCGAAGCAGGTGTCGAAGCGCGTCCCTGATAGCAGTGGACGCTGGTCAGGCCCCGTCTGATTCCGGTCAGACGGGGCCTCGTCATTTCTGGGGATGCAGAAAATCCCGGAAAACTGCCCGCCTGCTCTGGTGGTTGCGCGCCTGACCCGTTAACTTGCGCAGCATTAGAACAATGCTTACCGAGGGCGGGGATGAAGGGTTTGATGATTGGCGGCAAGGCGTTGTCCTTGGCGTTCTGGTTGCTGGTGCTGGGGGCGCTGGCGGGGCGGTTGGACAGCCCGTTCGAGCAACTGATTCTGCTGTTGGCGGCCTCGATGGCGCTGTTGCACGGCCTGCAGCTATGGCTGTTCTCGAACCTGCTGGCAGCGACTGGCAATGGCTGGGGGGCGCGCCTGCAGGTGTTGCTGTTCGGCATCTTCCACCTCTATTCGCTGAAGCCGGCGCAGAACGAGCCCGCCAGCCCGAGCGCTGGCGCCGAGCAGGAGGCTGTCCATGCGTAGCCTGGCCTTGACGTTATGCCTGTGTGTCACTCCGGTGCTGGCTGCCTCGCAGATCGAGGTGCCGTCCAATAGCCTGATGCGCTTGCCGGCAGGTCATGCCTCGCTGCAGTTGCAGCGGGTCGAGGTGGCCGATCACGCCACCTTGCTGGTTCCCCCGGGGGTGACCGAGCTGCGCATCGGTGAGCTGACGATGGGCCGCGACGCGCGCATCGGGGTTGCTCCCAGCGAGCAGCCGCTGCGCCTGGTGGTAAAGAACGCCGATGTCGGGCCTGGCGCCTGGATCAGCGCCAAGGGCGCGCCTGGCACTCATGAGCATCCGGCTACCCCGGGGCGAGAAATCAGCATCAAGATGCATGACCTGACGCTCGAGTCGCTGACCCTGGACGTGCGCGGTGGCCGCGGCAGGCCAGGCTATGACGGCCTTGATGGCGCCCATGGGCAGCCCGGCGGCTGTACCTGGGGCAGTGCCAGTGCGGGCTACGATGGCCAGGACGGCAGCGACGGGCATCCCGGGGCGCCGGGTGGCAAGGTTACGCTGGAGGTGCCCTACCATGTCGAGGTCGAGCGTGTGCAGGTACTGCTCGATGGCGGCGATGGCGGCCCGGCTGGTTCGGCTGGCAAGGGTGGGCGCGGTGGCCCAGCCAAGGATTGCTGGCTGTATGGCGTCAAGGGTGCGCCGGATGGTCGCCCAGGCGAGCCGGGGAGGGAAGGCAGTGCCGGGCCCGAGGGTGCAATGCAGGTGCTGCGTTTCTGAGCCTGTGCGCCGGGTGTGAGCCCGGCGCCACCAGCCCGATTCAGAATGACGGGCGCATGGCCACCAGTGCGATCAGCACCAGGCCAATCAGCAGGTTGCTGCCCACCACGCGGCGAATGCGCCCCAGCACTTCGCCGCCGGCTGGCCAGTTCTCCGCTTCCACGGCGCGGCGCAGTTCCGGCAGTTGCAGCGCCTGAATGCGCAGAAACAGCGCCAGCATCACCAGATACAGCCCCATCATGATATGCACGTAGCGCGGCGCCCCGTCGAAACCCGAGTAGCCGGCGTGCAGCATGCCCATGCCGGTCACCGGCAACACCAGCACCGCAATCCAGACCCAGACGAAGAAACGCTTGAACACGTTCAGCCACAGGCGCAGACGGGCAGGGGCCTCAAGCACCTCGACGGCGGCGGGGCGCAGAATCATCCAGGCGAAGAACATGCCGCCGACCCAGATCAGGGCGGCCAGCAGGTGCAGGGTGTAGAGCGGTGCGTAGAAGGTCATCGGGCCTCTCCTGTCGGTTCTTGGCGCAATCGTTCGGCACAGGGTTCTGCGCCGGATCGATTGGCGCGTTATGATAGCGGCCGCTCCGCGAATACTGAAAATTTATCCAGCCTTTTTCGTTACGGAATCCATGCTCAGCAGCGAACTCAAGTCCCAGATCCAGGGCGCCTATTCCCGCTTCCTCGAGGCCAAGTCACTCAAGCCTCGCTACGGTCAGCGGTTGATGATCGCCGAGATCGCCAAGGTGCTCGGCACCATCAAGAGCGATGACGAGGGCAAGCGCCTGGGCGACCCCGCCGTAGTGGCCGTGGAGGCCGGCACCGGTACCGGCAAGACAGTCGCCTACAGCCTGGCCACCATCCCCACGGCCAAGGCCGCCGGCAAGCGCCTGGTGATCGCCACCGCCACCGTGGCCCTGCAGGAGCAGATCGTGCACAAGGATCTGCCCGATCTTTTACGCAACAGCGGCCTGAACTTCAGTTTCGCCCTGGCCAAGGGCCGTGGTCGCTACCTGTGCCTGTCCAAGCTCGACAACCTACTGCAGGACGGCGCCGCGCAGAGCGCCACGGCGCAGATGTTCGAGGACGAAGGCTTCAAGCTCGACGTCGACGAACAGGGGCAGAAGCTGTTCACCGCGATGATCGAAAAACTCGCCGGCAACAAGTGGGACGGCGACCGCGACAGTTGGCCCGAAGAGCTGGAAGACAGCCGCTGGTCGCAACTGACCACCGACCACAGCCAGTGCACCAACCGCCACTGCCCGAACTTCCAGCAGTGCGCCTTCTACAAGGCACGCGAAGGCATGAGCAAGGTGGACGTGATCGTCACCAACCACGACATGGTGTTGGCCGACCTCGCCCTCGGCGGCGGCGCGGTGCTGCCGGATCCGCGCGAAACCATCTACGTGTTCGACGAGGGCCACCACCTGCCGGACAAGGCCATCGGCCACTTCGCCCACTTCACCCGCTTGCGCAGCACCTCCGAGTGGCTGACTCAGATCGACAAGAACCTGACCAAGCTGCTGGCGCAGAACCCGCTGCCAGGTGATGTCGGCCGCCTGATCGAACAGGTGCCGGAGCTGGCGCGCGAGCTCAAGACCCAGCAGCAGTTCATGTTCACGGCCTGCGAAGAGGTGGCCGACTTCAAGGCTGGCGAGGACATGGAGGGGCGCGAGCGCCCACGCCATCGCTTCGTTGGTGGCGTGGTGCCGGAGCACCTGCGCGAGCTCGGGCTGGAGTTGAAAAAGGGTTTCTCCAAGCTCAACGATCTGTTCACCGGCGTCACCGAGCTGCTCAAGGAGGCGATGGACGGCGAGGGCGCGGTGGGCATCGCCAGCCACCAGGCCGAGGAATGGTATCCACTGTTCGGCAGCCTGATGGCACGGGCCAAGGGCAACTGGGAACTGTGGCTGGCCTTCACCGCCGAAGACCCGGAAGAAAGCCCGCCCATGGCGCGTTGGCTGACCCTGGCCGAGAGTGGTGCCTTGTTCGACATCGAGGTCAACGCCAGCCCCATCCTCGCCGCCGAGACCCTGCGCCGCAACCTGTGGAACGTTGCCCACGGCTGCCTGGTGACCTCCGCCACGCTCACCGCCCTGGGCACCTTCGACCGCTACCGCATGCGCGCCGGGCTGCCCAAGGTGGCCGTCACCGCCATCGTGCCGAGCCCCTTCCATCACGCCGATGCCGGGGTGCTGCGGGTGCCCGATCTCAAGGCCGACCCGCGTGATGCCACCGCGCACACCGCTGCGATCATCCGCGAACTGCCGGCACTGGTCGCCGGCAGCCGGGGCACGCTGGTGCTGTTCTCCTCGCGCCGGCAGATGCAGGACGTGTTCGACGGCCTCGAGCGCGACTGGCGCAAGCGCGTGTTCATCCAGGGCAACCTGTCCAAGCAGGAGACCCTGAACAAGCACAAGGCACGCGTCGATTCCGGCGAGGAGAGCGTGCTGTTCGGCCTGGCCAGCTTCGCCGAAGGCGTCGACCTGCCCGGCGCCTACTGCGAGCACGTGGTGATCGCCAAGATCCCCTTCGCCGTACCGGATGACCCGGTGGAAGCGGCCCTGGCCGAGTGGATCGAGGCGCGTGGCGGCAACCCCTTCATGGAAATCGCCGTGCCCGATGCCTCGCTGCGCCTGGTGCAGGCCTGTGGCCGCCTGCTGCGCACCGAGGCCGACCGCGGCAGCATCACCCTGCTGGATCGGCGCGTGGTCACCCAGCGCTACGGCAAGGCGATTCTCAACGCGCTGCCGCCCTTTCGTCGGGAAATCCACTGAAGCGCCCGTGACACGGGCGTTTTGTCGATTGGCAGCGGTTCCCAACCCGCGCATTGGCTGAAACAATGCGCGCAATTTGGTCAAAGGAGTCAAACGTGCAGGTTCAGGGCTATTTCGACTTGCGCTTCGAGGCGGTGAAGGAAGCCTTCGCCAGCCTGTTCGACGATCCCCAGGAGCGTGGCGCTGCGCTGTGCATCCAGGTCGGCGGGGAAACCGTGGTGGATATCTGGGCCGGGGTGATGGACAAGGACGGCCAGCAGGCCTGGCACAGCGACACCATCGCCAACCTGTTCTCCTGCACCAAACCCTTTGCCGCCGTGGTCGCCCTGCAACTGGTGGGCGAGGGCAAGCTCGAACTCGATGCCCCGGTGGCTCGCTACTGGCCCGAGTTCGCCGCCGCCGGCAAAGAGCACATCACCCTGCGCCATCTGCTCTGCCACCAGGCTGGGCTGCCTGCGCTGCGCGAGTTGCTGCCGGCTGAAGCCCTTTATGACTGGTCGACCATGACCGCTGCCCTGGCCGCCGAAGCCCCCTGGTGGCCGCTCGGCGAAGGCCAAGGTTATGCGCCGATCACCTATGGCTGGCTGGTCGGCGAACTGATTCGCCGCGTCGAGGGGCGTGGCCCCGGCGAGAGCATCGCCGCGCGTGTCGCCAAACCCCTGGGGCTGGACTTCCACGTCGGCCTGCCGGACAGCGAATTCGACCGCGTGGCGCATATTGGCCGTGGCAAGGGCAAACTCGGCGATGCCGCCGCGCAGCGCCTGCTCAAGACGATGATGAGCGACGCCAGCGCCATGAGCACACGCTCGTTCACCAACCCGCCGTCGATCATGACCAGCACCAACAAGCCCGAATGGCGGCGCATGCAGCAACCGGCGGCGAATGGCCACGGCAATGCCCGCAGCCTGGCCGGCTTCTATGCCGGCCTGCTCGACGGTCGCCTGCTGGAAAGCGAACTGCTCGCCGAGATGACCCGCGAACACGGCGTCGGCGAGGACAAGACCCTGCTGACCCGCACCCGTTTCGGCCTCGGCTGCATGCTCGACCAGGCCGAGGTGGCCAACGCCACCTACGGCCTGGGCGGCAATGCCTTCGGCCATCCAGGGGCGGGCGGCTCCAGCGGCTTTGCCGACCCCGAGCGGGATGTCGCATTCGGCTTCGTCATCAATAATCTGGGGCCCTATGTACTGATGGATCCGCGTGCGCAAAAAATAGCGCGCATGCTGGCCCAATGCTTGTAACTGCCTGGCCATACTGCCGGGCAGTCGTACTTTCAATAACACGAATCGACTGAGACCCTGGGGGCTTCATGCGTAACACCATCATCGCCTTGAGCTGCTGCCTGCTCTTCGCTGGCTGCTCCAACACCGACAAGAAAGAAGAAGTGGCCGTGGCCGTCATGCCACCGCCGCAGGTCACCCGCGCCTGGCTCGACGAGTACGAACCCAAGGTGCGTGAAGCCGTCAAGGGCAGCAACTTCGAGTTCGAGCGCCGCGACAACCTGCTGGTGGTCACCGCGCCGGTGCAGGGCTCGTTCAACCCGGATCGCCCGCAGATGCTGCTGCCGTCCAGCCTCGGCCCCATCGCCCGCGTGGCCAAGCTGCTCGAAACCGACAACGACATCGCCGTGGTGGTGCTCGGCCATGCCGACAGCAGCGGCGACGCCGCCGCCAACCGCGACCTGAGCCAGCAGCGCGCCCGCGCCGTGACCTCCATCTTCCGTCTCAGCGGCCTCAAGCAGAACCGCCTGCAGGTCATGGGCCTGGGCTCCGACGCCCCGCGTGCGGCCAACGACAGCGCCGCTGGCCGTGCCCTCAACCGCCGCGTGGAAATCCTCCTGACCTCGCGTGACACCATGCAGGGCCTGATCGCCAAGTACAGCCATCCGGCCAAGGCCGAACTGAAAGACGCGCCCAAGGTAGCTGCCGTAGATCAAGGAAAACAAAGCAAGTCGGAGTAAGCTTGGGGGCATTTCCAACCTAATAGGCAACTCTAAAAACGTAGGCGAGGCAGTCAGCGCAAGGCAAAAACGGGCGAAAAAGCGGAGTTTACGAGTAGTAAATGAGCATTTTGATCGGACTCGCGCACGAGGCTGTTTTTAACGCAGCGATGGCAACGCAGGTAGTTTTTAGAGGTGCCCTGAGGAATTGTCATGACCCAAACTTTGGCCGACATGCGCCGTGACTACACCCGCGATGGCCTGAGCGAGACTCAGGCCCCGCTGGAGCCCCTCTCCCTGTTCCGCCAGTGGTTCGAGGATGCGGTGAAGACCGAGCAACCGCCGGTCGAACCGAACGCCATGACCCTGGCCACCGTCGACGACGACGGCCGCCCGCACTGCCGCGTGCTGCTGCTCAAAGGCCTCGACGAGCAGGGCTTCACCTTCTTCAGCAACTACGACAGCGCCAAGGGCCGCCAGCTCGCCGTGCGTCCATTCGCCGCCATGACCTTCTTCTGGCCGAGCCTGGAACGTCAGGTGCGTATCGAAGGGCGTGTGGAGCAGGTCACCCCGGCCGAATCCGACGGCTACTTCCAGGTACGCCCGCTGGGCAGCCGTATCGGCGCCTGGGCCTCGCCGCAGAGCCGCGTGATCCGCGACCGCGCGGAGCTGGAAAACCTGCTGGCAGAAACCGAAAAACGCTTCCTCAACCAGACCCCGCACTGCCCACCGCACTGGGGCGGCTATCGCCTGCTGCCCGAGCGCATCGAATTCTGGCAAGGCCGCCCCAGCCGCCTGCACGACCGCCTCAACTACCGCCTCAAAGGCGAGGCCTGGATACGTGAGCGGCTGGCGCCTTGAGCGCCAGTCACTGCGAAGAGCGTAATAGGGCGTACTCGCGAAGCAGTACGCCGTGGACTGTTCGCTTGCGCTCCTGAGTCACCCTACACTTCGCCTACACCCAACTGCTGTCAGGTGAGCACGCAGCCCGGACAACCGCCGCAAATGGTGGATGAAAAAAGCGCCATCCACCCTACGCCGAAACACCCGCCGCGTAGGGTGGACAACGCGAAGCTTGTCCACCAAGGTTCGGGTAACACCACCGTTCAAGGATGAGCCGTCGTGCCCAATTACCAGAACAATCAGGGGACAGTTGTAGGGCGTACTCGCGAAGCAGTACGCCTTTTGTTCTGTCTGGTGGACTGTTCGCTTCGCTCCTGAGTCCACCCTACGCGACTACTCGCCACGACAGTCCGGGCTTTACGGGATTTGGAACAATCAGGGACAGACCACGATATTGATGCTGACGGGGAATTCCGGGCTGGATAAGTGGCTGCCTTTGGCCGAAAGCCCCCCACAGAAGCCACCACCATCCTCCCACCTGCGACCACCGAGCGCACCAACCGCTAAGAAGGCTGAATGAATCGAGCACATAGGCTACCCTTGCGCCACGAACCAACCAGGACGCTGTGAACCGAACGATGGGTTTTGAACAATTAGCCGAGCTACGTGACCGCCTGCGCGCCGAGAAACAGCAGGGCAAGCAGGTGCAGCAGGACAAGCAGGTAAAGAGCGAAGGGGCCAAGCCGCACAAGCGCAAGGCGCCGCCGAAGGCCAAGGCGCGTGAGCAGGATCCGGCGCTGGAGGCGATCTGGCGGTTGCAGAAGCATTTCCCCCTGGCCTTTCCGGTCAACCCCGCGCCCAAGGTGCCGCTGAAAGAGGGCATTCTCAAGGATGCCGAGCAGCATCTGGAACTGCTCGGCATCACCACTGAGCAGCTCAAGCTGGGCATCGCTGCCTGGTGCCGCGGCGGGCGTTACTGGGCTGCCATGACCGAGAATGCGCCGCGTCTGGATCTGCAAGGCCAGCCCGTTGGCGTGGTGACGGCGCCGCAGGCGCTGCATGCCAAGCAGCAGGCCAGGCGCCAGCGTGCCGAAGCCCGGCGCAAGCAGGCCAAGGAGAAAGCCCCGGCAGAGGACAAGGCCGTCGAGGCCGCAGCGCCAGCAAGCGCTGAGTGAAGCCGCACGGCGCTTCCATCGTGAAGCGCTGCTGATCGGCCTACAATGGCGGCCTCATCCGCGAGGCCGTTCTCCATGCTCGAACTCGATTCCACTCTGGCGCAGCATATCGTCGACCGTGCCATGGCCATCCTGCCGCATAACATCAATGTGATGGATGCGCAGGGCATGATCATCGGCAGTGGCGATCCCAGCCGTCTGCACACCCGTCACGAGGGTGCGCAACTGGTGCTGGCCAATCGTCGCGTGGTGGAGATCGACGAACAGGCGGCAGCCTGCCTGCGTGGGGTGAAGCCTGGGGTGAACCTGCCACTGCTGCACGCCGACCAGTTGATCGGCGTGCTCGGCATCACCGGCGACCCGGAAACCGTGCGGCCCTACGCCGAGCTGGTGCGCATGGCCGCCGAGATGCTCGTCGAGCACCGTGTGCTGCAGGCCGAGCGGCACTGGCAGCGGCACCAGCAGGAAGCCTGGCTGCGTCATCTGCTCGACCCTCAGCAGGGCCTGGCCGGGCTGGCGTCCGAGGCCGAGCGCCTGGGCTTGCACCTAGGCTGGCCTCGGCAGATGTGTCTGCTGCGCTTGAGCGAGGAGGGCGACCCCTTGCCGCGTCAGGCCCGCCTGTTGGCAGCGCTGGGCGGCAAGAGCGAGCATCTGCTGGCGCCGCTGGGGCGTTTCGAGCTGCTCTGGTGTCGGCCCTACAGCGCCACGCGGGACGATCAGGCCTGGCTGGCTCAGGCCGACGAGCGCGAGTGGGGCGTGCAGTGCCTGGCGCTCAGCGATCCCTTGGCCGACCTGGCCGAGTTGCGCCAGGCCAGCCTGGTACTGCGTGATCTGCAGGCCTATGGCCGGGCACGCTTTCCCGAGCGGCGCCTGTTGCGCCTGGATGAGCTGAGATTGCCCACCTTGCTCTATACCCAACGCCATAACTGGCTGTTGCAAGGCTGGCTGGCGCCGCTACGTCGGGTGCTGGCGCAGGACACCCAGGGCAGTCTGCGTGAAACCCTGGAGGCCTGGTGCGCCCATGACGGCCAGGCACAGGCCTGTGCCCAGGCGCTGGGCATTCATCGCAATACCCTGCGTTATCGTCTGGAGCGCATCAGTGAGCTCAGCGGCCTGGATCTCGGTCGCTTCGAGCAGCGCCTGCAGTTGTCTCTGGGGCTCGGGCTGCTGGAGCCGAGTGCCCAGGATTGAAGGTCTGCAGATAGCGGCATGGCGCGCTGTTGTAGGAGCGGATTTATCCGCGATGGGATTGGCCGTGCACCCCAGAAGATCGCGGCTGAAGCCGCTCCACAAGAAGACGGCTTTGTGCGAGTGCACAGGGCGATACGCCATCATGCCGGGGCTGTTGGTGCCTGCGCACAGAGCGGTGTGGGCATGAGCTGAGCCACAATGGAGTGCCTGTTCGGCATTCCCAAGCGGATGTGGCATCCGCTCATAACAACAATGAGGAGACTGGTCATGGGCCTGGTCCTGATTCTGGTGGCACTGATCGCGTTCATCGTGCTGTCCACCACCCGTTTGAAACTGCACCCCTTTCTTGCCTTGCTCGGCGCCGCGTTGATCGCCGGCTTCGCCTATCAACTGCCCAGCGGCGAAATCATCAAGACCATCACTGCCGGCTTCGGCGGGATTCTCGGTTACATCGGCATCGTCATCGTGCTCGGCACCATCATCGGGGTGATCCTCGAGCGCAGCGGCGCCGCCATCACCATGGCCGAGACGGTGATCCGTGTGCTGGGCCAGCGTTTTCCCACGCTGACCATGTCGATCATCGGTTATCTGGTGTCGATCCCGGTGTTCTGCGACTCCGGCTACGTCATCCTCAACTCGTTGAAGAATGCCCTGGCCGCACGCATGAAAGTCTCCGTGGTGGCCATGAGCGTGGCCCTGGCCACCGGCCTCTACGCCACCCACACCTTCGTGCCACCGACGCCGGGGCCGATTGCCGCTGCCGGTAATCTGGGCCTCGACGCCTCGCTGGGTCTGGTGATTCTGGTGGGCCTGCTGGTGGCCGCGGTGACTGCCATCGCCGGCATGCTCTGGGCCAACCGTTACCTCAAGCAGGATGACAGCCAGTTGCTGGAGGAAGCCCCCAGCGAACTGCTTGCCGAAAACGTCGATTTCGATGCCCTGCGCGCCCGTTACGGCAAGCTGCCGAATGCCTGGCAGGCCTTTGCCCCGATCTTCGTGCCCATCGCCCTGATCTGCCTGGGCTCCATCGCCGCCTTCCCGAGCAAGCCGTTCGGCAGCGAAGGCCTGTTCGCGGTGCTGAGCTTCCTCGGCCAGCCGGTCGCTGCGCTGCTGGTGGGCCTGGCTCTGGCCTGCACCCTGGTGGCGGGCGAGGGCAAGCGTCAGCAGTTTCATGACCATGTCGCCCATGGCCTCAAGGAGGCCGCGCCGATCCTGTTGATCACCGGTGCTGGCGGCGCCTTCGGTGCCGTGCTCAAGGCCACGGCCTTGGCTGGTTACCTGGGCGATAACCTGTCGGCGCTGGGTATCGGCCTGTTCATGCCCTTCTTGGTGGCGGCGGCGCTGAAGAGCGCGCAGGGTTCCTCCACCGTGGCGCTGGTCACCACCTCGGCCATGGTCGCGCCGCTGCTGGGTAACCTGGGCCTGGACAGCGAGATGGGCCGCGTGCTGACCGTGATGGCCATTGGTGCTGGCGCCATGACCGTGTCCCACGCCAACGACAGCTTCTTCTGGGTGGTGACCCAGTTCAGCCGCATGAAAGTGGCCACCGCCTATCGTGCTCAGACCCTGGCCACCCTGGTTCAGGGCATCGCTGGCATGCTCACCGTCTGGCTGCTCAGCCTGGTGCTGCTGTAATCCGCTCCATCGGCGGGTGGCCGTTCGGTCACTCGCCCCTGCCGAGGTTCGCAACATGAAAATCGTCATCGCCCCCGACTCCTTCAAGGAGAGTCTCAGTGCGCCCGACGTGGCGGCTGCCATCGCCCGTGGCTGGCAGCAGGTGTTCCCCGAGGCCGAGTGCCTGCTGCGGCCGATGGCCGATGGCGGCGAAGGTACGGTGGATGCGCTGCTCGCGGCCGTGGGTGGTGAGCGCCGCGAATGCCAGGTGCGCGGCCCCATGGGCACGCCCGTGCAGGCGCACTGGGGCTGGCTGGACGACGCGACGGCAGTGATAGAGATGGCCGCCGCCAGTGGGCTGCACTGGGTGCCGCGCGAGCAGCGTGACGCCTGCCTGGCCAGCAGCTACGGCACCGGGGAGCTGATCCGCCAGGCGCTGGACGCCGGGGCGAAGCGCATCATTCTCGGCCTCGGCGGCAGTGCCACCAACGATGGCGGTGCCGGTTTGCTGCAGGCTCTGGGCCTGCGTCTACTCGATCAGCAGGGGCGTGAGCTGCCACCAGGCGGCGCTGCGCTGGCCAAGTTGGATCAACTCGATCTCAACGGTCTGGATGCACGCTTGCTGTCGGTGCAGGTAGAAGTGGCGGCAGACGTCGACAACCCGCTGTGCGGCCCGCGCGGCGCCTCGGCGGTGTTCGGCCCGCAGAAAGGGGCGACGCCCGCGCAGGTCGAGCAACTGGATGCTGCCCTCGCACGCTTCGCGCGCATCGTTGCCGCCACCCTCGGGGAGGATCATGCGCAGTTTCCTGGCGTCGGCGCGGCCGGGGGGCTGGGCTTTGCCGCCCGGGCCTTCCTCAAGGCGACCTTTCGCCCGGGAATCGCGCTGGTGGCCGAGCTGTCCGGCCTGGCCGAAGCCGTGGCGGGGGCCGATCTGGTGATCACCGGGGAAGGGCGGATGGATGCGCAGACCCTGCACGGCAAGGCGCCGATGGGCGTGGCCAAGGTGGCGCGGGTGGCGGGCGTGCCGGTTATCGCTCTGGCCGGTAGTCTCGGCGAGGATTATCAGGCGCTTTACGAAGCCGGCATCGAGGCGGCCTTCAGCCTGGCACCTGGGCCGCTGAGCCTGGAGCAGGCGATGGCAGGTGCGGCTGCCGAGCTGGAGGCGCGGGCGGTGGATATCGCGCGGCTATGGCGTCTGGCCGGGCGTGGCTGAGCCGCCTTCATAATCCTGGGCAGCCTGTTCGAGAAATGCCGACAACTGCTTGCGCGGCAATTTTTGCCGACGGGCAACCTTCAGGCGCTCGAGCATGAAGCTACGCTTGTCTGCATCGGTACCGGCCAGCGAGAGTGCCAGGTCGCGATCCACCCAGCGCCGTATGCGCAGGTATAGCCAGCTATGGAAGACCAGGCCGGCGAGGGTGGTGACCAGGATGATGAAATAGTCCATGCAGTACTCTGATACCTCGATTCACAGCTCATTCTAGCTGTCGGGCGGCTGTACGGGGCTGTGTCTTTACGCCGCGTCGGGTGACACTTTGCCGCCACGGCTGTCTAATGGTTCAACTGATCAACGGAGGAAGTCCACCATGCGTAAGCCTGCAGTATTGACTGTGTTCGTTGCCGCGACTCTGACCCTGGGCGGTTGTGCGTCTAGCCTGACCGGCGACACCTACAGCCGTGACGAGGCGCGTCAGGTGCAGACGGTGCGCATGGGTACCATCGAGTCCCTGCGCCCGGTGAAGATCGAAGGCACCAAGACCCCGATCGGTGCCGGCGCAGGTGCGGTCATCGGTGGCGTCGGCGGCAGTGGCCTGGGTGGCGGTCGCGGCAGCGCGGTGATGGCGGTGATCGGCGCGGTGGCCGGTGGCCTGCTGGGCGCCGCTGCCGAAGAGGGGCTGACCCGTACCCAGGGTGTGGAGATTACCGTGCGTGAGGACGATGGCACCCTGCGCTCCTATGTGCAGGAAGTCGAGCCCAACCAGGTGTTCCGCGTCGGTGAGCGCGTGCGCATCATGACGGTCAATGGCACCAGTCGCGTTACGCATTAAGGCGCTTGATCGCAGAAACCGGTGCAGTCGTAGGCTGCTCCGGTTTTTTTATGCATGCTCATCTATCGCTCGATAGATAGATTCGCTTATTCAGCGGCCGGTGCGTTTAGTAATAATTCAATGCATGACGATCCGCCGATAGGTATGGATAATCGGTGGTTATTCTTGGCACGACAACGACTTAGCTGATTCGTTGTGGTGTGGGGTTCGTCACCGTCAGGGAGTTGCGACTCCAGTTCTCGTCGTCGGTCGTGGTTGGCCGGCGTGCCTGCATAAGGGGTTTTGCTGATGGCGCTTGCGTTGATCGTCGCCTTGCCATTTCTGGGGCTGTTCCTTCCGGTGCTCACCGAGCGCCTGGGACGTTCGGCCTGTGCCGTCGCGGCTGCACTGCCACCGTTGATCGCGTTGGTGCTGTTGTTCAGCCTGCAGCCAGGCGTGTTCGCCGGTGAGGTGCTGCGGGTCAAGCTCGAATGGTTGCCACAACTGGGTTTCAACCTCAGCCTGCGCCTCGACGGCCTGGGTTTTCTCTTCGCCCTGCTGATTCTCGGCATCGGTCTGCTGGTGATCCTCTACGCCCGCTACTACCTGTCCAAGAGCGAGCCGATGGGGCGCTTCTTCGCCTTCCTGCTGCTGTTCATGGGCGCCATGCTTGGCGTGGTGCTGTCGGAAAACTTGCTGCTGATGCTGGTGTTCTGGGAGCTGACCAGCCTGTCGTCGTTCCTGCTGATCGGCTTCTGGGGTTCACGCTCCGATGCGCGCAAGGGTGCGCGCATGGCCCTGGCGATCACCGGCGGTGGCGGTCTGGCGCTGTTGGCCGGCATCCTGCTGATCGGGCATATCGCCGGCAGCTTCGAGCTGTCGCAGGTACTCGCCGCCGGCTATGCGATCCGTGCCCACGAGCTGTACCCGCTGGCGCTGGTGCTGGTGCTGCTGGGGGTGTTCACCAAGTCGGCGCAGTTTCCCTTCCATTTCTGGCTGCCCCATGCGATGGCCGCGCCGACGCCGGTTTCGGCCTATCTGCACTCGGCGACCATGGTCAAGGCCGGCGTATTCCTGCTGGCGCGTCTGTACCCGGCGCTGGCCGGTTCCGAGTGGTGGTTCTATCTGGTCAGCCTGACCGGCCTGACCACGCTGTTGATCGGCGCGACCCTGGCGCTGTTCCAGCATGACCTCAAGGGGTTGCTGGCGTACTCGACCATCAGTCACCTGGGCCTGATCACCCTGCTGTTCGGCCTCGATACGCGCCTGGCGGCGGTGGCAGCGGTGTTCCACATCATCAACCACGCCACCTTCAAGGCCTCGCTGTTCATGGCCGCCGGCATCATCGACCATGAGACCGGCAGCCGCGACATGCGGCGCATCAATGGCATGTGGAAGTACATGCCGCACACGGCGATGCTGGCCATGGTGGCGGCCTCGGCGATGGCTGGGGTGCCGCTGCTCAACGGCTTCTTGAGCAAGGAAATGTTCTTCACCGAAACCCTGCACCAGCACCTGCTGGGCAGCTTCAACTGGGTGATTCCGGCCGTGGCGACCCTGGCCGGGGTGTTCTCGGTGGCCTATTCGCTGCGCTTCATCCATGACGTGTTCTTCAATGGCGAGCCCATCGACCTGCCCAAGTATCCGCCGCACGAGCCGCCGCGCTACATGAAGGTGCCGGTGGAGGTGCTGGTGTTCCTGTGCTTGCTGGTGGGCATCGTGCCGGCCTACACCGTGGCGCCGCTGCTGGCTGCGGCGGCTTCAGCCACCCTGGGTGGGGAACTGCCGGAGTACAGCCTGGCGATCTGGCATGGCGTCAACCTGCCGCTGATCATGAGCGTGGTCGCACTGGTGGGCGGTGTACTGGTGTATGCGCTGCGCAAGCCGCTGTTCCGCTGGTACGCCGGGATGCCCAGGGTCGATGCCAAGCTGGTGTTCGAGCGTGTGGTGATGAGCCTGTTCGCCTTGGCCTCGGCTTTCACCCGTGGCTTGGAGAATGGCTCGTTGCAGCGTTACATCGCCTATTTGCTGGGCGCCGGGATCATCGTGGTGGTGCTGGCTCTGGGGCCGTTGCCGGAGCTGATCGGCCCCGTCGCGCTGAGCCCGATCGACGGCATCACCGCTCTGGGCCTGGGCATCCTGGCCCTGGCGGCGCTGGTCACGGTGATCTTCCACCGGCAGCGCCTGGTGGCGCTGCTGATGCTCAGCGTGGTCGGCCTGATGGTGGCCCTGGCCTTCGCCCGCTTCTCCGCGCCGGATCTGGCCCTGACCCAGCTATCGGTGGAGGTGGTGACCATCGTTCTGCTGATGCTGGCGCTGTTCTTCCTGCCGGCGCAGACGCGGGTGGAGTCCAGCAGCATGCGCGCACTGCGCGATTTCAGCCTGGCCATCGGCAGCGGGGTGATGGTGGCCATGCTGGCCTTCGCCGTGCTGACGCGCCCTTACGACAGTATCGCTGGCTACTTCCTGGCCAACAGCGTTTCCGGCGGCGGCGGCACCAACGTGGTCAACGTGATTCTGGTGGACTTCCGCGGCTTCGATACCCTGGGCGAGATCAGCGTGCTGGCCATCGCCGGAGTGGGCATCTACGCCATGCTCGATGGTCTGCGCCTGTTCCAGCCCAATGCCGACGCCGAAGGGCGTAGCTGGGCGCGTGATCGTCACCCGCTGATCCTCGCCACCCTGTCGCGCGTGCTGTTGCCGATGGCGCTGCTGATTTCGGTGTTCATCTTCCTGCGCGGTCACAATCTGCCGGGTGGCGGCTTCATCGCCGGCCTGGTCACCGCCGTGGCGCTGATCCTGCAATACGTCGCCAGCGGTGTGCAGTGGACGCAATCGCGTCTGCCGCTCAATTACCACCGCCTGGCAGGCGGCGGCGTAATGATCGCTACCGCCACGGGGTTGGGCAGTTGGCTGTTCGAGCGCCCGTTCCTGACCTCGGCGTTCGGTCATTTCCATATCCCCCTGGTGGGGGAGATCGAGCTGGCCACGGCCATGCTCTTCGACTTGGGCGTTTACCTGACTGTGGTCGGGTCGACCCTGCTCATTCTCGCCAACCTGGGCAAGTTGACCCAGGAAAAGCCCGGACAGGAGGTACTCTGACATGGAGGCGCTATTTGCCGTCGCGCTTGGCATTCTGACCTCGAGCGGCGTGTATCTGTTATTGCGAGCCCGCACCTTCCCGGTGGTGATGGGCCTGACCCTGATTTCCTACGCGGTCAACCTGTTCCTGTTCGCCATGGGGCGCCTGCAAACCGGGGCCTCGACCGTGATCGGGCTTGGTTCGCAGTATGTCGACCCGCTGCCGCAGGCGCTGGTGTTGACCGCCATCGTCATCGGTTTCGCCATGACCGCTTTCGTCGTGGTGCTGGCGCTGCGCAGCGTGGGTGAGCTGAGTACCGACCACGTCGATGGCCGGGAGCAGCATCGATGAACCATGCGTTGATCCTTCCTCTGCTCCTGCCCATGTTGGCAGGCAGTCTGTTGCTGGTGGCTGCGCGTCGTGACATGCCGTTCAAGCGGCTGGTTTCCGTCGCTGCCACCGTCTTGCTGGTGCCACTGAGCCTGTGGCTGCTGCTGCAGGCTGATCAGGGCGTGATTCAGGTCTATGCCCTGGGTAACTGGCAGCCGCCGTTCGGCATCGTGCTGGTGCTCGACCGCCTCAGCGCGCTGATGCTGTTGGTCACCTCGGTGCTGGCGCTGTTCGCGGTGCTCTATGCCATGCGTGGCGACGACGAGCGTGGGCGCAACTTCCATGCGCTGTTCCAGTTCCAGTTGCTGGGCATCAATGGTGCGTTCCTCACCGGCGACCTGTTCAACCTGTTCGTCTTCTTCGAGATCCTGCTGATCGCTTCCTACTCGCTGCTGCTGCATGGCGGCGGCAAGGATCGGGTGCGGGCTGGGTTGCACTACGTGGTGCTCAACCTGGTCGGCTCGGCCTTCTTCCTGATCGCTGTGGGTACGCTGTATGGCGTGACCGGCACGCTGAACATGGCCGACATGTCGGTACGCGTCGCTGCAGCCGGTGCCGATCATGCGCCACTGATCGCGGCGGCGGCCATGCTGCTGCTGGTGGTGTTCGGCCTCAAGGCGGCCTTCCTGCCGTTGTACTTCTGGCTACCGCGTGCCTACGCCTCGGCCACCGCGCCAGTGGCGGCGCTGTTCGCCATCATGACCAAGGTCGGCCTGTATTCGATCCTGCGCGTCTACACCCTGGTATTCGGCGACGAAGCCGGCAACCTCTCGCACATGGTGCAGGAGTGGCTATGGCCGCTGGCCCTGTTGACCCTGGCGCTGGGCGCCATCGGTGCCTTCGCCTCGGTCACCCTGCAAGGCATGCTTGCCTATCTGGTGGTGCTGTCGGTAGGCACGCTGCTCGCCGGCATGGCCCTGGGTACGCCCGAGGCGCTGCAGGCGGCGCTGTTCTACCTGATCCACAGCACCTGGGTAGCGGGGGCGTTGTTCCTCATCGCCGATCTGATCAGTCGCCAGCGTGGCATCAAGCTGGGGCAACTGATCCAGGGCCCGGCGTTGCAGAACCCGCACATTCTCGGGGCGCTGTTCTTCGCCGGGGCCATTGCCGTGGCTGGCTTGCCACCGCTCTCCGGTTTCTTCGGCAAGGTGTTGCTGCTCAAGGCCGTCGGGCCAGGCTGGGAGGCCGCGCTGCTGTGGCCGGTGGTGCTGATTGGTGGCCTGGTGACCCTGATCAGTCTCAGCCGCGCTGGCAGCACGCTGTTCTGGCGCGTCGGGCTGAGCCAACTGGACAGTGCCGAGCTGGACACCGGCCGTCTGCTCGCTGCCATCGGCCTGCTGCTGATGAGCCCGCTGCTGGTGGCCTGCGCCGCGCCTGCGCTGGACTACCTCGCCGCCACGGTGGCGCAACTGCATGACCTGGGGAGTTACCACATGATCCTGCACAGCGGAGGTGGCGCATGAACGCGCGTCGCTGGTTGCCGCATCCGCTGCTGAGCCTGTGTCTTCTCGGCGTCTGGCTGCTGTTGGTGAACAATTTCAGTTTTGGTCACTGGCTGCTGGGGGCATTCCTCGGCTGGCTGATCCCCCTGGTCAGCCAGGTGTTCTGGATCAACCCGCCGCAGGTGCGCAAGCCGCTCAAGCTATGCCTGTTCCTGCTGCGCGTGCTGGGCGACATCGTGGTGGCCAACCTGGAGGTGGCCAAGCTCATCCTCGGCCCCACCAGCCGCCTGCGCCCGGCCTTCGTCGAGGTGCCGCTACAACTGGACGACGAGCTGGCGCTGACCATGCTCGCCAGCATCGTGTCGCTGACGCCGGGCACCGTCTCGGCCGATCTCAGCGACGACAAGCGCACACTGCTGATCCACAGCCTCAACGTGGATGACGAAGCCGAGCTGGTACGCAGTGTCCAGACCCGTTACGAAGCCCCGCTGCTGGAGGTGTTCGCATGCTCGCGTTCGTGATCCCGATTTGCCTGGCCATCATGGGCCTGGCGCTGGTGCTGACCCTGGCCCGGCTGATCAAGGGGCCGGACATGCCCGACCGCATCCTGGCCCTGGATACCCTGTACATCAATGCCATCGCCTTGCTGGTGCTGTTCGGCATCTGGCTGGGCTCGGATCTGTACTTCGAGGCAGCGTTGCTGATCGCGGTAATGGGCTTCATTGGCACCGTGGCCGTGGCCAAGTATCTGCTGCGCGGCGACATCATCGAATAAGAACGATCTGCTGCGCGTCGGCCCTGCTGCGTTAAAAACTGGCTCGGAATGCTCATGTACAAAAGTACAGTCGCTCGCGACTCCGACCGTTCCTCACCTGTTTTTGCCTTGCATGGCGCTAGCTCGCGAGATCGTAAAATCGTTCTACGGAGATTGCTGTATGCAAACTTGGATCGAAGGCTTGGTCGCGCTGTTCCTGCTACTCGGCAGCCTGTTCGCCCTGGTGGGTGCCATCGGCCTGTACCGCCTGCCGGATTTCTTCATGCGCCTGCATGGCCCGACCAAGGCCACCACCATGGGGGTGGGTGGCATGGTCATCGCCTCGCTGATCTATTTCGGTACGCGCGGCAATGGCATCAGCCTGCACGAACTGTTGATCACCCTGTTCCTGTTCATCACCGCGCCGGTCAGTGCACACATGCTGGCCAAGGCCGCCTTGCAGCAGAAGCTGCCGCTGAACGAGCGGACGCGTGGGCGCCCCTGGGAGCAGTGACAGTTTTCCCGCGCGGCTGTATCTGTCGGCGCGCATGCCGGGTTCCTAGACTGAGCGCCTGACTCGGACGAGGTGACCCTCATGCTGCAGCTGCGCGCGGCCCGGACGGCCGATATCGAGGCCATGTGCGATCTGCTCCTGGAGCACGGCCCCAACCCCTGGAACTACTTGCCCGAAATTGAGGTGCGCGCGCATCTGGCGGCCATCGCCACTGGGCAGACACACGCCTGGCTGGCAGAGGAGGGCGGCCAGTTGCAGGGTTTCGTCAGTTACCGGCTGACCGATGCCTTCGCCGAACATCAGCCGCCTTCACGTGCCGCACAGGCGCACGCCTATATCTGCGAGGCAGTGGTGCATCGCCAGCAGGCCGGCCGAGGCCTGGGCTCGCGGCTGCTGCGAGAGGTGGTGGACAGGCTATTGGCGCAGGAGCTGCGAGACATCTATATCGACCGCCATGAGGAAAATGTTGCCTCGGCGGGGATGATGCGCAAGGCCGGCTTCGTCGAGTTGCGCACCTATGTCGACTCCGAACGCCGGCCCAATGGCTCGGGGCGTTCGACCTTGTGCTGCTTGAGAGCTGAGTCCGAGGAGTGATCAAACGTCTGGCTACCATCGCCTTGCTGGCCGTCCTGCAGCCATTGCTGGCCCTGGTGCTCTACCAGGGGGCTTTCGAGGCTTATCGGCAGATGGTTGGCAGCATTCGACGCGATCTCAACTATGGGCTGCAACTGCATCATTCGCTCTACGTGTTTGGCGCTTTGGCGCTGGCCAATGCGATCTGGCTGATGAGTTGCCGCAGTCGTCGCAGTGGCCTGATCGGCAGTTGCATCTGCCTGGCGCTGTGGACGCTGTACTGGGTCAACGCCTTTGCCAGCACGCCGCTGCGCAGCCTGCTGGTGGTCAGTGTGGGTGTGCTGGTATTGGCATTGTCTGCAACGCTGTTGCTGCTGCGTTTTGGCAGGCGCCGATAGAGGCGGCTGGGCGGCGTTCCGTTTCAGCCGGTAAAGGGCTGGCGCGGCGTGCGCAAGCATCGCGGCTGAAGCCGCTCCTACAGGGTGTGCAGTTGTGATCAGGCTTTGGCTGTTAGCCGAGCATATCCTTGATCACTGCCTCGGCTACGCGGATACCATCCACGCCCGCCGAGAGAATGCCGCCGGCATAACCCGCGCCTTCACCGGCCGGATACAGGCCCTTGAGATTGAGGCTCTGCAGGTCATCGCCACGGGTGATGCGCACCGGCGAGGAGGTGCGCGTTTCGATGCCGGTGAGCACCGCATCGGCCAGGTCGAAGCCCTTGATCTGCTTGGCGAAGGCCGGGATGGCCTCGCGGATCGCCTCGATGGCGAAGGCCGGCAGCGACGGCGCCAGGTCACCTAGGCGCACGCCCGGCTTGTAAGACGGCTGCACTTCACCCAAGGCGGTGGACGGCGTGCCCTTGATGAAGTCGCCCACCAGTTGCCCCGGCGCCTCGTAGTTGCGCCCACCAAGCACGTAGGCGTGCGACTCCAGGCGCTCTTGCAGTTCGACGCCGGCCAGCGGGCCGCCCGGGTAGTCCTGCTCGGGGGTGATGCCGACGACGATGCCAGCGTTGGCGTTGCGCTCGTTGCGCGAATACTGGCTCATGCCGTTGGTGACCACACGCTCCGGCTCAGAGGTGGCAGCGACCACGGTGCCGCCCGGGCACATGCAGAAGCTATACACCGCGCGACCGTTGCTGGCGTGGTGTACCAGCTTGTAGTCGGCGGCGCCGATTTTTGGGTGGCCGGCGTACTTGCCCAGACGAGCACGGTCGATCAGCGATTGCGGGTGCTCGATGCGGAAACCCACCGAGAAGGGCTTGGCTTCCAGATAAACACCACGGGCATGCAGCATGCGGAAGGTGTCGCGCGAGCTGTGGCCGAGAGCGAGCACGACATGCTTGCTGAACAGTTGCTCGCCGCTCTCCAGCATCACGCCGCTGAGCTGGCCGTCTTCCATCAGCAGGTCGCTGACCCGTTGCTGGAAGCGCACTTCGCCACCGAGGGCCTTGATCTCTTCACGCATGGTGGCGACCACGCCAGTCAGGCGGAAGGTGCCGATATGCGGCTTGCTGACGTAGAGGATCTCGTCCGGCGCGCCGGCCTTGACGAATTCCTCCAGCACCTTGCGTCCGTAATGGTTGGGGTCCTTGATCTGGCTGTATAGCTTACCGTCGGAGAAGGTGCCGGCACCGCCTTCGCCGAACTGCACGTTGGAGGTGGGGTCGAGCACGTTCTTGCGCCACAGGCCCCAGGTGTCCTTGGTGCGTTGGCGTACTTCCTTGCCACGCTCCAGCACGATGGGGCGCAGGCCAGCCTGGGCCAGGATCAGCGCGGCGAAAATGCCACAGGGGCCGAAACCGACGACGATGGGGCGCTCGTTCAACGGCGCCGTGGCCTGGCCGACCGGCTTGTAGGTGATGTCCGGTGCCGGGCCGACATGCTTGTCATCGGCCAGGCGGGTGAGCAGGGCGGCCTCGTTTTGCACCTCGCAATCGAGGGTGTAGATGAAGGGCATGTCGCCATACTTCTTGCGCGCATCGTAGCTGCGCTTGAACACGCTGAAGGCGAGCAGCTCGCCATCCTCGATGCCCAGGCGCTGGACGATGGCCGGGCGCAGGGCCTCCTCGGGATGGTCGAGGGGCAGTTTCAGTTCGGTCAGGCGAATCATGGCGAATATCCCGTTGGGCCGGTGGTGATCCGGCAAGGTCAAGAAGGGCGGCGATTGTACAGGATCGCCGTCCTGCGGTCGCGCTGGCAGGAAGCCTCGACGTAGCCCGGATGCAATCCGGGAAATCCCGCATTCTCAATCCCCGGATTGCATCCGGGCTACTTGCGAGTCAGGTGATGCCAGTACAGCAACACATCGAGCATGCGGTTGGCGAAGGCCCACTCGTTGTCGTACCAGGCCAGCACCTTGACCAGATCCTCCTGCACGCGGGTGTGGTTGAGGTCGACCACGCAGGACACCGGGTGGGCGTTGAAGTCGCTGGACACCAGCGACAGCTCGTTGCACTCCATCACTCCCGGCAGCAGGCCCAGGGCACCGGCCTGCAGGGCGGCGTTGATGGCGTCGCGGCTGAGCGGGCGCTCGGCGCTGAAGGTCAGGTCGAGCAGCGACACGTTGGGTGTCGGCACCCGTACCGAAAGGCCGTCGAGGCGCCCGGCCAGCTCCGGCAGCACCAGGCCGATGGTCTTTGCCGCGCCGGTGCTGGTGGGGATCATCGACAGTGCGGCGGCGCGGGCGCGGTAGAGGTCGTCGTGGGCCTTGTCCAGCAGGTTCTGGTCGTTGGTGTAGGCGTGCACGGTGTTGACCAGGCCCTGGCGGATGCCCACCGCTTCGTGTAGCACCTTGGCCAGCGGTGCCAGGCAGTTGGTGGTGCAGGAGGCGTTGGAGACGATCTGCTGGGTCTTCAGCCGGTCATGGTTGACGCCGTACACCACCGTCAGATCGGCGCTTTCCAGCGGATGCGAAAGCAGCACGCGTTGCGCGCCGGCGGTCAGGTGCTGCTCGACCTGCTCGCGCTGCTTGAACTTGCCCGAGCATTCCAGCACCAGATCCACCCCCAGATCACGCCAGGGCAGGTTGACGGCTTCACGCTCGCCGAGCAGGTGGATCGCTTGGCCACCCAGGTGCAATTGGTCGTCGTGCAGCTCGACCTGGCCGGGAAAGCGGCCGAAGGTGGAGTCGAAGCGGGTCAGGTGAGTGAGGGTGGTGTAATCGCCGAGATCGTTGATCGCGACCAGGCGGATGCGTTGTTGCAGATCGCGTTGCACCAGGGCGCGCACCAGGGCGCGGCCGATGCGCCCGTATCCGTTCAGGGCTATGCGTAGCATGGCGGTCTCCTTCCATCATTGGCTCTTTGAGCTTAGGTGGAGAGTTCGACTCCATGCCAAGCGGCCGGGTGGTAACGGATGGAAGGGATCGCCTGGCGACGAGTGGGTGGCTCGCTACGCCGATCAGTTGCGCATGCCACCGAAGTGGGCGCAGCCGCGCAGCACCTGGCCGTCGAGACGCAGCTCGGCGCTGAGGTGATTGAGCGTGCCGCTCATGCTGTCGACGCAACGCTGCGGCGCCACCCACAGCTCCAGGCGCTGACCATTGGCCTCGCTGCTGAAGCTGATGCGCTCGTCCGGCAGTTGTTCTTCCAGATAGGGCAGGGCCAGGGGCGGCTGATTCGGGCGGTTGAGCACCAGCCCCTTGCTGCCGACTTCCACCTGCCAGGCAGGCTCGTTACCGCTGGCGCGCAGCACCAGGCGCTTGAAGTTGAGGTCGTCGCAGCCATGGCCTTCGGCCTGCAGGCGATACACCCGGCTGACCTCGAAGCGGCCATCGCTGCCCTGGCCCTGACTGCCGCCCAGCTCTCCGGCCAGATCGGCGAACAGGCTGCTGCGGTTGCCGGCCAGCAGGTTCATGGCCTCGCGCTCGATGCCGCTACCGCTGAGGCTGAAGTGACGTTGCTCCTGACAGGGGGTGAACAGCAGGGCGCCGTTCTGCACTTGCACCTCCCCTTGCAGGCGCGTGGCCGGGGGCGGGCCTTCGGGCTTGCCAGTATAGACCTGGCAGGCGGTCACGAGAGGGAGCAGAGTGAGGGTGGCGAGCAGGCTACGGGTGATGGACATGAGGGCCTCCGAAGGAAGCCGCCACCATAGCCACAGCGTGGCCTCGGCTCAAGTCGTTCGCTTTGACGCGGCGCGCCGGCTGCGGCCTAATGCGCCGGTTGA
This sequence comes from Pseudomonas sp. NCHU5216, assembly GCF_052156495.1. Classification (NCBI taxonomy): domain Bacteria; kingdom Pseudomonadati; phylum Pseudomonadota; class Gammaproteobacteria; order Pseudomonadales; family Pseudomonadaceae; genus Pseudomonas; species Pseudomonas sp. NCHU5216. The sequence goes on from NZ_JBQLIX010000001.1 coordinate 171,361, forward strand.
TTGCGTTCGGTTCGTTCCCCATGTCCAATTTCGCCATGCGTCCCAGCACCCTCCATCTGCCTCAGGGCGACTGGGTCACGGTGCTCGACTGCCTGTGCGACCACTTCCCGGCCATCGACCGTGCCACCTGGCTCGAACGCATGTCACGCGGACGGGTACTGGATGCCGATGGCGCCCCCATCGATGCGGCGCATCCCTACCGTGCCGGGCTCAAGGTGCGTTACTTCCGCGAGGTGCCGGCGGAAACGCCGATTCCCTTCGAGGAGCAGGTACTGTGGCAAGACGAGCATCTGCTGGTGGTGGATAAACCGCACTTCCTGCCGGTGATGCCGGCCGGTGAGTACGTCGAGCAGACGCTGCTGGCGCGTCTGGTCAGGCGTACCGGCAACCCGGATCTGGTGCCGATCCATCGTATCGACCGGCTCACCGCCGGGCTGGTGCTGTTCTCCTGCCAGCCGAACACGCGCGGTGCTTACCAGGCGCTATTCCGCCAACGTGAGGTGCACAAGCGCTACGAGGCCATCGCCCCGGCCTTGCCGCAGCTCGAGTTTCCCCATGTGCACCGTTCGCGCATGGTGGAGGGCGAGCCCTTCTTCCGCATGCAGGAGGTGGCGGGGCAGGCCAACAGCGAGACGCATATCGAAGTACTGGAGCGCCATGGCCAGTGGTGGCGCTACGGCTTGTCACCAGTGACCGGGCGCAAGCACCAGTTGCGCGTGCACCTGGCCGGGCTCGGCGCGCCGATTCAGGGCGACGACTTCTATCCACAGCTCAGCAGCCACCGCGAGCAGCCCGACGATTACACCAGGCCGCTCAAGCTGCTGGCCCGTGGCCTGCGCTTCGTCGACCCGCTCAGCGGCCAGGAGCGTGAGTTCCACAGCGCTTTGCAGCTCTCCTGGTGAGCGCTCGCATAGCGTGACCCACATCATGCTATCGCCCCGCCAGCATTGAATCGCCGCCTCGCTGCGTGCAGTCTGCATGGCACTCACTTCACGGAGGAAGGATGACGGCATGTTCAACCCGGCCAACGAAACCCATTTCAGCCTGAACATCGAGGGTATCGAGCACGACCTGCAGGTGCTCGAATTCAGCGGGCGAGAGGCCGTCAGCCAGCTCTACCGCTTCGACGTGGAACTGATCAGCGAGCGCCCCGACCTCGACCTCAAGGCCCTGCTGCAGCAGCACGCCTACCTCGCCTTCAGCCCCAACGGCGATGGCATCCACGGCATCATCCACCGCGCCGAGCAGGGCGAATCCGGCAAACGCCTGACCCGCTACCGCCTGAGCCTCGTGCCGCAGCTCAAACTGCTCGAGTACCGCATCAACCAGCGCATCTTCCAGCACCTGAGCGTGCCGCAGATCGTCGCCCAGGTGCTCGAAGAACATGGCATCGTCCAGGGCCGCTACGAATTCCAGCTCGGCCCCACCGTCTACCCCGAACGCGACTACTGCGTGCAGTACGACGAGAGCGACCTGCACTTCGTCCAGCGCCTGTGCGAAGAGGAAGGCATCCACTACCACTTCCACCACAGCGAAAGCGGCCATGTGCTGGTGTTCGGCGACGACCAGAGCGCCTTCGCCAAGCTCGGCAGGCCCACGCCCTACATCCAGGACAGCGGCATGACCGCCGACGACCCGGTGCTCAAGCGCCTGGCCCTGCGCCTGGAAACCCGCACCCGGCGCACCACCCGCCGCGACTACGACTTCGAGCAACCGCGCCTGTTGCTGGAGGCCACCTACCAGGGCGATAAGGCCGGCGAGCTTGACCACCTGCCCGCCCTGGAAGACTACGACTACCCTGGCCGCTACACCGACCGCACACGCGGCAAGCACCTGGCCAAGCGCGCCCTGGAACGCCATCGCAGCGACTACCAGCAACTGCAAGGCAAGAGCGACCAACCGCGCCTGGTCAGCGGCCACCTGCTGGAAATCTCCGAACACCCGCAACGCGAATGGAACGCCCTGTGGCTGCTCACCGAAGTGCAGCACCAAGGCAAACAGCCGCAGGTGCTGGAAGAGTCCATCACCAGTGATTCAGCCCTGCGCCGAACGGCTCCCTCGCCCCTTTGGGGAGAGGGGGACAAGAGCGACACCGACTTTACCCAGGGCTACCGCAACCGCTTCCTCGCCACCCCCTGGGACGTGCCCTTCCGCCCGCCGCTGAAACACCCCAAACCCAAGGTGCTCGGCAGCCAGACCGCCGTGGTCACCGGCCCTGCCGGCGAAGAAATCCACTGCGACCAATATGGCCGGGTGAAGGTGCAATTCTTCTGGGATCGTGAAGGCCAGGCCGACGACAAGACCAGTTGCTGGCTACGGGTCAGCTCAAGCTGGGCCGGTGATCGCTACGGCGCCATCACCATCCCGCGCATCGGCATGGAAGTGCTGGTCACCTTCCTCGAAGGCGACCCCGACCAGCCGCTGGTCACCGGCTGCCTCTACCACGCCGAACACGTGGTGCCCTACGACCTGCCGGCGAACAAGACCCGCAGCGTGTTCAAAACCCTGAGCAGCCCCGGCGGTGGTGGCTACAACGAACTGCGCATCGAAGATCGCAAGGGCGCCGAGCAGATCTACCTCCACGCCCAGCGCGACTGGGACGAGAACATCGAGCACGACCAGAAGATCCGCGTCGGCAACAAACGCCACGACACCGTGGAAAAGAACAGCTACACCGAACTGCTGGCCGAGGAACACCTCACCGTCACCGCCGAGCGCAAGGTGGAAGTCAAACCGCAGGATCACCTGACGGTAGGCACCGACCAGCACATCAAACTCGGCACCGCACAACTGACCAAGGCAGGCAGGGAGATTCATCTCAAGGCCGGGCAGAAAATGGTCATCGAAGCCGGCATCGAACTGACCATCAAGGCGGGCGGCAGCTTTATCAAGCTCGACCCCGGCGGCATCACCATCAGCGGCCCATTGGCCCGCCTCAACGCCGGCGGCTCACCGGGCAAGGGCTCGGGCATCAAGATCAAACCGCCCGTGCTGCCAGGCGCGGCGGATAGTGACAAGGCGGGGAGTTTGTTGGAGCAGGCCATTGGTAATGCTGTTGAGCCACGGCCTAACCAGCTAGCGGTTCGTCTGGCTCCATTGCCTAATTTGCCGGGCTATGCGGACGAGCCTTATCAGCTTTTCGCCGACGGTGCGTTGCTGGAGAAAGGTTTCTCCGACGCGCAGGGCTATGTGCGCTTCGAGCACCGCCCCGGCACGCAGGCTTATGTGATCGAAACCGTCAACGGGCATCGTTTCACCCTGGCCGTGAAAGAACAGGCCGATGCTCAGAGTCGCTCGCTGAGCGAACGACTGGGGCGCCAGGGATATCGTGACTACCCTGCGCAAGCAGCCTCACTGGAGCCTCTTCGAGATACTGCCGATTTCCGTCGACTGTTGGCAGGACAGCACAAGGACACCGAGTAAAAGGACTTAGACATGACCTACCTCGATCAGAATCTCAGCCTGTCTCTGGACGACCGTAGCGCCACGGTGACACTGGACTGGTTCGCCCACCTCAAGAACCCGCTGAGTCCACCACGGCCAGCCGGCAACGTCGTGACGCCGCTCGTCTGCGGCGAGGAAGCCTTCGCCAAGGTGTACGAGTGCATCGAAAAGGCCCGGCACAGCGTCGATATCATCAGTTGGGGCTTCGACCCGGCGATGCGTCTCAAGCGCGATGACCCGAACGCGCTGCCCCTGGGCGATCTGCTCAAGCGCAAGGCTGAACAAGGCGTGGAAGTGCGTGTGCTGATCTGGAACAACAAGCTCGCCCAGCTCGGGGAAAACTCCGTAATCGGCGAGGGTATGAGTGGCCAGGGCGGCACTTGGCTGGGCTCGGGTCAGAGCGAAGGCCAGCCAGTGGATACTGCCGCGCGTGAACGCAAACGCCAGGAACTGTTGCTCGAGCAGGAAGAAGAGCGCCAGAAGTTGGCAGAGCTGGGGCCGAACGAAGAGGCGAAGAGACGCGCCAGCCGTGATCGGCTCAACAGCATTCAAGGCAAGCTGGATGCCCTGGACAGCGGCTACACCAAGGGCAGCGACTCAGGCGGAACCGCACATGATCCAGATGCCCAGGTTTACACCCGCAACTGGTTTCGCTGGGTACACAGCGGTCAGGTACGCAATATCGAATTCAGGACGAGGGACTTTGATCTCGTCGGCAGCCTGACCTATCACGACGATGTTGGTTTCAGACTTCATCGGGGGCGCCTTCTGATCCTGGGTAGGCTACTGCGGAAGGATCTTTTTCAAGGCACCGAACTGACGGGGTTGCAGATACTGTTGCTCAGCCTGTTCCCCAGCCACCACCAGAAGACTCTGGTCACCGACTACCAGCATCCCGAGTTGGCAGAAGGCTTCGTGATGGGGCACAACCTGCACCGCAACTACTGGGATACCACCGCTCACCTGTATGACGACAAGGCCGCCAACCGTGATATCGGTTTCGGCCCTTGGCAGGACTTGTCCCTGCACGTCAAAGGTCCGGTGCTGTTCGACCTCAACCACAACTTCTGCAATGCCTGGGACAGTGGCACCAGCTGGATCAGACGAATCTTCCAGGGGTCGTTGGCCAGCCAACGACGCACGACCACGCCGCTCAGCTATATCCAGAACGGCGGCGAACCGGCGCAGATATGTCGTACTCATCCGGAGGAAGGGCCGGAAGAGGCCATCCTTGAAGTCTATGAGAAGGCGCTGGGTAACGTGCACCAGTACGCCTACATGGAAAACCAGTACTTCCGCTACAAGCCGCTGGCCGAACGCCTCAAGAACACCGCCGCAGCGCGTAAGGCAGCAGGGGCCTTGCATGATCTGCATCTGTTCGTGGTGACCAACAACCCGGAAAGTGGTCACTTTTCCAGCACCTCCTACGACATGATGGAGAGCCTGGGCCAGGCCGAGCTGATGCCATTGGCCCACCGCGACAATCTCTATGATCAGCGCCAGTTGGCCTATCGGGAACGCGAACTCAGCGCACGCCCCGCATCACCTGAGCGTGATCGCGAATTGCAGCAGGTACGCAGCAAGATGCGTCAGCAGAACATCGACGAGGCGCGTGCCGATGAACTGATCGCGGATGACCCCAACGCCCACTACAACAAGGCTGTCGCCCGCGAGCTGGAACCGGAAATGCTGCCGCCCGAAGGCATGAAGGTCATCGTAGCCACCTTGGTCAGTTGTGACAGCGGCAACTCCGCCTCTCCCGCCGCGAAAACCCAAAGCGAACGCCAGACCGAGCAGCAGATCACCGAAACCCTCGGCCCCGAGCAAGGCACGGCGAAATATAAGGCCATCTACGTACACAGCAAACTGCTGCTGGTGGACGACCTGTTCTTCACCCTGGGTTCGGCCAATATCAACGCCCGCAGTCTGCTTAGTGACTCCGAACTGAATATCGCCATGCCGAGTCCAAAGACCACCAGATTGTGGCGGGAGCGGTTGTGGGAGATGCATTCGGGGGTTTCGATAACAGCAAATAAGGGTGGTGTCAAGAATGTTAAGACTGATTTTGATATTTGGAATGACGTGATAAATGACAACTGGGAAAGCCAAAAGAAAAATCGTCCTTTAGTGGGTAATATTGTCAGATTTTGGGATGTGGTGACACCTTATGCGACAGCTGTGGATTAAAGCGCTGCTTACTATTACGCTAATTTTTTCAGGATCGCAGGGAATGGCTTACGAATTTAAGTGTGTGCATGAAAAGGATACTGCGCCACAGCTTGATAAAGAGGCTGATGGCTGGTTTCAGCAAGCCAGAGAAATAAGCAAGGAACGTTTGCCAGACTGGGCGAAAGTAGCCCAGCTCTATCAACAAGCTGTTGATAAAGATCATTGGAAAGCCATGCATAACCTTGCAGAGCTTTACCTGCGCGGCAAGGGCGTATCAAAGGACACCAATAGAGCCATTGATCTCTATCAAAGAATGGTCGACTTGGATGTGCCGCTTGGGTACTACGATATGGGTGTTATGGTGCAGCGCGGCGTGGGGGTAGTTCAATCTGATAAGGATGCTATGCTTTTTCTGATAAAAGCGGCCGACATGGGCAGCCCCCATGCACAGACTCGAATTGGCTATATATATATATATGATAAAAATCAGGACTCTGTAGGGCTGGGCTACTTAAAATGCGCCGCCAAGCAGGGTTTCGCAGATGCTAATTATAAGCTGGCCAGTTATAACAAGAATATCGATGCAAATTATCCTGTCGCAATGCACTATTATCAGCGTGCAGCGGCTTTGGGGGAGCCAAAAGGGGCAATGAATATCGAGAGGGTATTCAGAGAAGGGAGGTTCGGTTATGAGCGAAACGAGGAAGTCGCCAGCGCCTACGAGAAAGTATATGACCAAATAGACGATAATCCCGATATCCGCTTCCCTAACTTGGCTAAAGATCACCCGCTTCCTCCACACCCTATCCAAGGCTACCACGCCGACAAGGACATCAACTGGATGCCTACTGGCCGTGCGGACGATTATTAAGGCAGTCACTCTCAGTTTGTTCTGTGCGATGGCGCCAGCCATGGCTTACGAGTTCAAGTGCGTACATGAAAAGGATACGGCGCCTCAGCTTGATAAAGAGGCTGACGGCTGGTTTCAACAAGCCAGAAAGATAAGCAAGGAACGCTTGCCAGATTGGGTGAAAGTAGCCCAGCTATATCAACAAGCTGTTGACAAAGAACATTGGAAAGCCATGCATAATCTTGCAGAGCTTTATTTGCGTGGCAAGGGCGTACCCAAGGACACCAATAAAGCCATTGATCTCTATCAGAGAATGGTTGATTTGAATGTGCCGCTTGGCTACTACGACATGGGTGTTATGGTGCAGCGAGGCGTGGGGGTGGTGCAGTCTGACAGGGAGGCTGTGCTTTTTCTGCTAAAGGCTGCAGACCTAGGAAGCCCGCATGCGCAAACTCGAATTGGCTATATATATATATATGATAAAAATCAGGACTCTGTAGGGCTGGGCTACTTGAAATGCGCCGCCAAACAAGATTTTGCTGACGCAAATTATAAGCTTGCCACCTATTATGAAGGTATTGATGTCAACTATCCTGTCGCCATGCATTACTATCAACGAGCAGCGGCTTTGGGTGAGCCCAAAGCCGCTATGGAGATTGAGGATGTGTTTCGGGAAGGTTTGTTCGAGTATAAAATGGATGTAAGTCTCGCTGAGGACTACAGGAATGTATACAGGAAGTTGAAGAGCGATCCCGATGCCCGTTTCCCTAACTTGGCCAAAGATCACCCGCTTCCTCCACACCCTGTCCAGGGCTACCACGCCGACAAGGACATCAACTGGAAGCCTACTGGCTGTGCGGACGATTATTGATATTCATCTTTTTATGTCGTGGAAGGAAAACCAATGAAAGTATTGTCGATCATTTCCACGTCGCTCTTTTTGATTCTGGCTTTGCTTTCGGTTCTGCTATGGATGGGAGGCGTGGCAGGTGCGGTGACAGGGGGCGGTAGAGGAACCGATGACCTTGACTATCTCTTGACCTTGTCTGCGGTTTTCCTCGGCTTGGCCTGCATCAGTGGTGTCACCACTTTGGCAGTGCTGTGTAAGAAAAAGACTTAAGGAAAGTCTGAAGAAGACTTCCCGTTTCTGGTGAAATAGGCCAATCCCGTTGCCCGAGTTTCTCAATGAAGCAGATGACTTTCGCCGACGCCGAATACGCCGGTAAACGTAAGCAGACCCGCAAGGAGCTGTTCCTGATCGAGATGGATCAGGTTGTGCCCTGGAAGGGGTTGGTGGCACTGATCGAGCCGCATTATCCCAAAGGTGAAGGCGGTCGGCCGGCCTACCCGTTGATGGCCATGCTGCGGGTACACCTGATGCAGAACTGGTTCGGCTACAGCGATCCAGCCATGGAGGAGGCGCTGTATGAAACGACCATCCTGCGCCAATTCGCAGGCTTGAGCCTGGAGCGTATCCCGGACGAAACGACCATCCTCAATTTCCGTCGACTGCTGGAGAAGCATGACCTGGCTGCCGGCATTCTCGGTGTCATCAATGGCTACCTGGGCGACCGAGGCCTGTCCTTGCGCCAGGGCACCATCGTCGATGCCACGCTGATCCATGCGCCCAGTTCGACCAAGAACAAGGAAGGCAAACGCGACCCCGAAATGCACCAGACCAAGAAAGGCAACCAGTACTACTTCGGCGCCAAGGCGCATATTGGGGTCGATGTGGAGTCGGGGTTGGTGCACCACGTCCATGTCACAGCCGCCAATGTTGCGGACGTCACCCAGGTGGACAAGCTGCTGCATGGCGAAGAGAACATGGTGGCGGCTGACGCCGGTTATACAGGCGTCGAGAAGCGCGAGGAGCATGAGGGGCGCCAGGTCATCTGGCAGATCGCGGCTCGGCGCAGCACGTACGAAAAGCACGGCAAGAAAAGCGCACTGTACAAGGCATACCGCAGCCTCGAGAAAGCCAAAGCGCAGACCCGCTCAAAGGTTGAGCACCCGTTCCGGGTGATCAAGCGCCAGTTTGGTTACACCAAGGTGCGGTTTCGTGGCTTGGTGAAGAACACGGTACAGATGGTGACGTTATTTGCTCTGTCGAATCTGTGGATGGCACGCCGATATTTGTTGATGGGTGCAGGAGAGGTGCGTCTGTAATGTGGAAAATGGCCTCCGCAGGCGGCGTGCGGAGGTCAGAGGCGGCAAAATAAACGGGTGATCTGAGCATTTTCTGATCAGATGGACTCTTTCAAGATCGGTAGCGACCGAAGTCGGCCAAAAATAGCGGCCTATTTCAGACCTTCCTTAACGCAGCGCTGATGAATACTTGGCTTGCTGGGTTGAAGGTTTTCTGGGCCGTGCTCTCGGGGCTGGCCATGCCCGTTATCCTGACTGTCGTACCGGTGATGACCGGGAGTGTGCCTTTCTTTGTCGCAGCAGGCTGCTTTTCACTGGCCGGGTGCATCCCTTTTATCAAACAGCTTTCGATCATTGCGCGGTTCTGTTTGATCCTCGCTGTCGTCGGCGCAGGTCTTATCCATGGTGACCCTCATCGCTGGCCAGATGGTCTGTTGCTGACCCTCGGGGTACCGTTAATCCTGTACTTCATGCTGCGAGGTGCATCCAAGTGGCTGAAAGAACTCGGCACTGCGATGCGCAGCTCACAAGAAAAAACGATGGGCAGAGGTTGAACTCGATCTCCCCATGCTTGCCCGCCCGCTCACAGCCCACCGCTGTCCACCTCATCCTCTCAGTTACTGCAGGTCTGCCCGGTGCTGGCGCTGGCCGATGGCGCCACGACAGGAGTGCCTTGCACGCATGAGCCTCGATATGTCTCAGGACGTGCAATGGGGTGTTTGCAACCAGGCACCCTGGTTATGGGCAGATCTTCGATTCGTTCACATTCCTTGCATTTGCCTGAGCGGTACAAGGTCTGGGTTTTTCGCGTGCCTTATGCGCCTCGCCAACGAATATCCGTTTTGGGACGAGGCAAAGGGAGACGCGCTCAGGTGGGCTTAGGAGTTAGTCAAAAAGCAGGCGTCAATAGGGTGATGGGCGGTCGTTAAACCCCGTCGAGGTCGAGGATAAGCTCACTGCAAGTCGGAGGCCGTGACCATTAGGTTGGCTGTCTGGCGGGGCTGAGTGGGCCTTTGATGGCCGTTTTATCCATGGACTCCAATCATGATCGATCTTGCTACCTGGAACCTGACCATTCCCGTGGGCCAACCTGCGGCTGTCATCGATACGCCTCTGCTGGTTGGTGGCTATCAGGACAATTATTTCCAGTCCCGGGAAGGGCGGATCTTCTTCTGGGCGCCGGCCAATGGTTCGACCACACTGAACTCGACTTACCCGCGCACTGAGTTACGCGAAACCTACGCCAATGGTGCTCTGCGCAACTGGTTCTACACGGCAGCCAATGATGTGCTGAGCGCCACCACCAGAATCACTCAGGTGCCTGCCAGTGGCATGCTGGCGTTCTCTCAGATCCACTCCAAGCAGAGCAGTTCGCCACTGCTGATGCTGGGTTATCAGTATTTACCCCAGAGCAACTACGGCAATGTGGTGATCGCGTTTCGCGGGCATCCGGCTTCTGCCGACTCCAAGAAGATCGTGCTGTCGAGCAAGGTCAGGCTGGGTCAGGATTTCAGCTATGAAGTTCAGCTCTCGAAGAGTGGCAAGCTGACGATTGGTCTGGCCGAGCCAGGTGGCGCGGTAAAAACCTGGAGTGCCACGGTAAACAAGGCCTGGGCCAGTCATGGCCTGTATTTCAAGGCAGGGGTTTATACCCTCGACAACAGCGGCAATGAAACCAATGCAGGGGCGGCGGTGTTCACTCATTTGCAGGTTGAACACCGCCAGTGACGCTTGAGTGGCTCGCGCCACCCAAGGAACCGATTGCTAGTTGCTGCAGGTCGGTCCGGTGCTCGCGCTGGTCGGGCTTTGCGTGATCAGCATGTGGCAATGACGGCGCACGGTGCTGTCGAGGATCTGGCTCTGCAGCGGCAGCAGGTCGCCGATCAGCAGGTTTTGCAGCAGCGGGTTGGCGCTGAACTGGTTGTCGCCGAGCACGGTGTTCTGCATGCCTTCCACGCGAATCATGGCCTTGCCGATGTTTTCCAGGGTGTTGCCGCTGATCACCAGCTCGCCGGCGGCCGGCTGGCCGTTGCGCAGGCTGATGGCGTATTCGGGGGTGGAGCTGATGCGATTGCCAAGGATCCAGGCGCCATTGATCTCGCCGGCATCGATGGCGCTCAGGTGGCTGTTGGCGATCAGGTTGTCTTCGATCAGCAGTTGGCTGCCGTCCTTGATCTGGCGCAGCATCATGCCGTAGCCCTGGGAGGCGCCGATGAGGTTGCCGCGGATCAGCAGGGCGCCGCTTTGTTCGTTGACTTCGATGGCGCTCTTGCCGGTGTGCAGGATCAGGTTGTCACGAATGCGCCCGCTGCTGCTGCCGCCGATACGGATGCCGCTGTTGTGCTTGACCCCGTCGATGCGGTTGTCGGCGATGAGGAAGCGGCTGTTGCTGATGTCGATGGCGTATTGCTGTAGCTGGTTGAAGCGGTTGTCACGGATCAGCGCCTCGCTGTGGCGCAGTTCCAGGGCGCTGGACATGTTGTCGAACTGGCTGTTGCTGATGAGGATGCGCGCAGGTGGCTGACTGGGCGCTTGCTGGGTGCTCAGGCCACTGCTGATGCCGCGGGAGAAGTTGGCGTTGTAGCCGATCTTCACCAGATGGGCGTTTTCCATGCGCAGGCGGCTGCCGGCCCAGTTCATGATGAAGGGGCGGGTGGGGCGATCGGTGCTGAGCGTGCGACCGTCGCTCCAGGTCTCCAGGCGTGAGTTGCGTACCTGCAGCAGGCCCTGGTTGATCAGCGCGGTGCCGGAGGGGCCGAACAGGTAGAGCACCTGGTCATCGATCAGCAGGGCGGCGTCTTCGCCAATCATCAGCGGGTAGCTGAGCAGATAACCGTCCTGATGGCGACGCAGCACCTTGGGGTCGTTCAGTTGCGCTTGCAGTTGCGCCAGGGTGATGGCACCGCCACGAATGACCACGGCCCGCGGGTGCTGCGCCTGGTAGCTGGCAACCGCGCGGAACAGGCCGTTGTGCACGAAGGGCTCGAACGGCCAGCTACCGGCCTGGGCCGAGTACATCGGCTCCAGATGGGCGCTGCCACGCTGGTTGGGCACTGACAGAGTCATGGCCGGCGGTTGGCTGTGTTGGAGAATCTGCCGGCGTGGGAGTTGTTGCTGTTGCTCCTGCCACTGGGGGTCGAGGGTGCGCAGGGCAGCCGGAGCTGCCTGGGCGAGCAGGGGGCAGGTCATGCAGCTCAGCAGGAGCAGTGCGCGGGAGAAGGGCAGTGCCTGGGGCATGGTGGCGTCCTGTGTCAGTTGAGGCGAGGGTAGAGTGGCCTGAGGTCACCACCCACCTGGCTGTAGCCGGTGATGTCTTGGCCATATGCCTCATAAAGGCGTCTGGCCCATGCATGCTGCGGATAGCGGCTGAGAAACGGCAGCAGCCAGACCATCTTGTGCGGGCCGACTTCAGCCTGGCGCTGGGTCAGTTCGGGCAGGGTCTTGGGTTCCAGCACCGCGCGCGCGGCGAAGTTGGCCAGGGCGGCGAACTTGCTGCGCTCCTCTGCGGTGAGCGGCCGGCCATTGGTTTCTGCCGTTTCCACCAGCAAGGTCAGCGGCACCATGGCGTAGTGCGTGTAGTCGGCGGCCAGGCGACCACGGGCGACTTCCAGTGGCAGGTAGGCGTAATCGCCCTGGCCGGCGGTGATCTGGCCGAAGGCGCGGCGCAGGGCGACATCGGCCCAGGCCAGGGCGCGGTCGTCATTGCGCAGCATGGCGCTGGCCGCCACTGCCCAGGCTGCCCAGTAATCATGGTTGTTGAAGTAGATGCTCGGGTCGTGGCGACGCGGCTCGTATTCGGCCATCACCTTGGCCGACAGTTGGCCGAGCCAACGCCGCTGCACGTCACTCAACTGGTAGCGCTGGTCGCTCAGGGCGCGCACCTTGAGCAGGGTGGTGGCGATGGCGGCCAAGGCCCATTTGCGTGCGGCCACACCGGTCTTGCTGGCGTCGTCGCTGAGCAGGGCCGATTGGCTGCCCCAGGCGTCGAGCCATTGGCTCAGACAACCCAGGGCGACGTTGGCTTCTTCGGCCTTCTTCGTGCGCTGGAACACTTCACCGGCCTTGATCAGACCACCGATGTAGTACTGCACCTGCTGACGAACGCGCTGGGTGTCCTTGCTCTGCTTGGCCGTCAGGCGTGACTTGCTGCTGTCGCTCTGGTCGTACTTGCTGTCGAGCTGCAGATGGCCGGTGTAGGCCGGCGGTGGCGTTTTCGGGCAGCGCTGGTTGCGGTAGTCGGCCACCAGTGCAGATGCCGGCGTGGCCTGGCTGACCCAGATCGATTGCGTGGCGTTGGCACTCAGGGGGCCGAGCAGCAGGGCGGCGGCCAGCCACCTGATTGACGGGGTCACAGGCATAGCTTGGTCTCGATCTGCAGGGGTTGCTCGATGATCTGGGTCGGTTCGAGGAAGACGGACAGCAGGTTGGCATCGCGGAATTCGGCAGCGCGGCTCAGTTCCAGGTAGTACTGCCCGCTGTTGACGATGGCCTCGCGGCGGAACCACACCTTGTCGCGGGTGCCGTTGTCGTAATAGGTGATGATGTAGAAGTTCTTCAGGTTGGGGTCGCTGATGCGGATGTCCAGTACGCCGTCGCGGCCCTTGAGATCCTTGCGTTGTGCCCCGGCATTGCTGAGCAGTTCGATGCGATCGTTGAGCTGCAGGCCTGGCCGTTCGACGCGTGCCTCGAGTTCGCTGGGGCTGGCCTTGCAGCCGCCGTTGACCGCTGGCACCAGTTGCCGGTAGGTGATGTCGCCATCGAGGCGGTAGTTGGCCGGTAGTTCCCAGATGATCAGCTTGGGCGCCTTGTCCGGCGCGTAGTTGTCCGACAGCAGATATTGCAGCAACGAACCATCCTGGCCGGCGCCGGGCAGGGCGTAGTTGACCAGGTCGCTGCTCAGGTATTGCTTGAGGAAACCGTCGAAGTTGAACTGCTTGGTTTCATCTTCACGGGCGGCGGAGTTACTGGTACCGACCAGGATGATCTCGGGATCGGGCTGATCCTCGAACAGCAGAGAGGCGTCGTTGCTTTCCGGGACGGTCTGGTAGCCCGGCACGAACTGGCTGCCGTAGCGGTTGCCGCAGATCGCGTTGAGGCCGAGGTTGAGGGTGCCGTCCTTGAACAGGGTCATGTTCTGCTCGGTCTTGTAGCCCTTGTGTGCGAGCTGGGCGTAGACCGGTTGCTGACGGATGGTGTCGGCGGTGACCTTGGCGATGGCCTCGGCGCCCACGGGGGTCCAGTGGTGGTCGCGGCGGAAGAAGAAGTCCTTCGGCGGCTGCTGCACCAGGCCCATGATGTCCGGCACTATGGCGCCTGCGTCGCGCATCTGCTGCAGGAAGTTGCGCAGGTTGCCGCTGGCGCGGGCGTAATCGAAGCCGTGCGCTTGCCCCGGCAGAAGCTGGGCGCGATGCATCAGGCCGCGAGTCGGTTGTATCGCCATCACCACCTGGGTGCCATGGCTGGCGAAGGCGCGCATCAGGCGGGCGAACTCCGGCTGCATGGCGGCCGGAATGCCGAAGTCGTTGGTCAGATCCACTTCGGAACGGAACAGCCAGTGGTCACGGCCCGGCACCAGCTGCTTTAGCGCCTTCATGTTGCCCTGGGCATATTCCTCGGGCGCGCTCAGTTGTGGGCAGATCAGGCATTGCAGATCCGCACAGTCGTCGGCCTTGCTCGCTGGTGCCGCAGCGAAGCTGGCCGGCGTGCCACCCACCAGCAGGCTGCCGATGGCCAGGGAAAGGTAGTGTTTCATCTTCGTCGGGATCATCGTCCGCTTACTCGTAAGGCTTGCTGGTCGGAATTCATTCGGTGGCGTCGATGCTGTTGGCCAGGGTGATGGCGCGGTAGCCACTGCCTGCCGGCAGCAGGGCGTAGCTGTAGGAACGGCCCTTTTTCAGGAACAGTTCGTCGAAGCTGGCCAGCTTGTCGTTGTCGGCGTAGGCGGCGAAGGCGATCTTCAACTCGTTGACCATGCGGCTGCCGGTCTGGTCGCGTTGCAGGGTGTCGACCACCACATGCTGGCCATCGACGGTCTTCAGCGCGGCGGGCTTGTCGGTGAAGTTGTAGAAGGCGATCTGCGCCTTGCGCGGTTCGTCGACGAACTTGTCGGTCAGCAGCAGCAACTTGCCGTCGCGGTAGATCACGGTGCTGGCCGTGTTGGCCTTGAGCTCGCTCTCCAGGGTCTGCCCGTCGGCGCTGATGATCTGCTTGCCCGGTGCGACGAAACGATAGCCACCGAACTGCCCGCTGTTGACGAGTTGGGGCTTGTTCTTGCCGCTCAGGCTGACTTCGATGTTGCGCTCGCTCAGGTTGAGCACGCGGACGAAAGCCGAGTTGGCTGGCGCCACCGGGTCATAGAGGTCGGCATTGCCGTCCTGGGCCGCCTGGGCAGCGGTGCAGCCGATGATCAGCAGCATGAACAGGGCGTGAAGCGGGGAGATGGGCATGAAGCACCTCTTCTATTGTTGGGCGATGGGGGAGGGAAGTTGGCGTTGCGCGAGCAGGGTGCGCAGGGGAAATTCCCAGACGACGGTGTGCACATCGCCGCTGGCGGCTGCCGGGCTGGCGAGAAAGGCGTTCATGGCCTCGAACGGGCCGCGTGCTTCCAGGGCCACGCTGATCAGATCACGCTGCAGCGCCTGCTTGAGAAAGCCGGTGAAATTCCAGTCATCGATGCGCGTATAGCTGGTGCCGACCACGGCCAGGGATACCGCCTCGTCGGCGAACAGGCTATCGCCGATGTCCTTGGGCGAGCCTTTGAGGGTTTCATGCAGGGCGATGTGCACCGGTGCGAAGTAGCTGGGGGCGAAGCGAGGGTCGAACTTGAGGTAGTTGAGCAGATCCCCGGGCACCTGTTTCTCGCCTACCGCCTGGGTGACGTAAGCCGTAGTGCCGGCCAGCTCGGGGAACTGCCGTGCCAGGGTGCGTGCGGCCAGGTCAGCGCCCTGTGGTGTCCAGTGGGTGTCGTTGCGCAGGAACAGGGGCACGGCGGCGGCTGCGTCGTTGTAGGCGCCACGCAGATCCGCCGAAGCGATGCCACGCTCGCTCAGGCGTGCGCGAAAGTCCTCGTACAAACCGCTGAGCTGCGCGCTGGGCGCCAGGCGTGAGTGCTCGGCGTAGGTGTCCAGCTTCATCGGAATGGGCAACAGGATCAGTCGCGTGCCCTTGGCTGCCAGTTGCTCGCGGGCCTTGTCGATCAGCGCCAGTTGCTTGTCCAGGTTCTCTTCCAGGCCACTGGGCAGCAGGTATTCCTGATTGGTGAACAGCCAGCCGTCGCGGCCCAGCACCACGCCACTGGCGCCTTCGCGGAACAGCGCATATTGAATATCGGCCCATAGCTCGATGGACGGGTCACGCAGGAACAGGCTCTTGTCGTAGTAATGCTCGAACTTGCGCACCAGCTTGCCATCGAGGAACAGTGCCATGGCCTGGCTGGGGTTCTGCTGGCTGGCGAAGCCGAACACCAGCGGCAGGGAATAGAGGAACATGCCGCACAGCAGCACGATGAAGAGGATGCCGTTGATCTTGCTGGCCGAACTCATCACGGGAAACATGCGCGCCTCCTCAGAACTGGAAGTACAGGAAAGGGGAGAAGGAGTTGGCCGCCAGACGGCTCAGCGTCAGCAGGAAGACGGCCCACAGCAGCAGGACGTTGAAACCACTGACGTGCTGCATGAAGTACGGCTGCTGCTTGTTGCCGGCGTAATAGCGCTGATTGATCGTGCCGGCGACGACGAGCCATAGCAGGGCGATCAGGGTGAAACTCATGGTCATGGCCGAGGTGCCGAACCAGTACAGCTCCAGCGAACCGATGCCGTTGAAGCCGAGCATGGCCTGGTAGACCTGGAGGCTGTGCGGCAGATTGCCGGTGAAGAACAGCGGCATGGAGCAGATCAGCAGAAACATGCAGCGCACGTTGCGCCAGAAGTGGTAAGGCGTGGTGATCTTGGTGGCGATGCCCAGCTTGCGTTCGATCACCATGCCGACACCGAAGAACAGCCCCCAGAAGATGAAGGCGAAGCTCGGGCCGTGCCACAGGCCCGACAGCAGCATGGTCACCACCAGCCCGGTGAGCATGCCCACCAGGCGCTTGCGCACCAGCGGCATGTACACGTAGTCACGCAGGAAGTCGGCCAGGGTCATGTGCCAGCGTTGCCAGAACTCGGTGATGCTCTGCGCGATGTAGGGCTGGTTGAAGTTCTCGGCGAAGCGAAAGCCCATCATCATGCCCAGGCCGATGGCCATGTCGCTGTAGCCGGAAAAGTCGAAATACAGTTGCAGCGCGGAAATCAGCAGGCCGAACCAGGCATCGACCATCTGCAGATCGCCAGCGCTGCCACCACCGATGAACAGCACGTTCATCGGTGCCAGGGAATCGGCGATCAGCACCTTCTTGATGAAGCCGAGCATGAAGCGGCAGGCGCCCAGGGAGAACAGCTCCAGCGAGTGGGTGCGCTGCTTCAACTGCTTGTCGATCAGGCTGTAGCGCAGGATCGGCCCGGCGATCAGTTGCGGGAAGATGGCGATGTAGGCGGCGAAGTCGACGAAGCGCTCGGTGGGCTCGGCGTTGCGCCGGTAGATGTCGACGATGTAGCTCAGGGCCTGGAACACGTAGAAGGAAATGCCCAGCGGCAGGATGATGTGCTCCAGGGTGAAGGTGTTGATGCCCAGCGGCTCCAGCACCGCCACCAGCACGTCGGCGCCGAAGTTGGCGTACTTGAAGTACCCCAGGGTGGCCAGGTTGCCGATGACGCCGACGGTCAGCAGGCGGAAGGCGATCTTCTTCTCGCCGGCATCCATGCGCGCCTTGATGCGCAGGCCGAACCAGTAGTTCCAGTAGGAAATGGCGACGAACAGCAGGAGGAAGTCCGGGCGCCACCAGGCATAGAACAGGTAGCTGCCGAGCACGATCACGTACGAACGCCAGTGCTCTCTGGCCAGGTAATAGCAGAGCAGGAATACCGGCAGGAAGAGGAACAGGAAGACGTTGGAGGCGAAGATCATGCTGGCACTACTCTCGGTCAGTACGTCAGGGTGATACCCAGCGTCAGCTGGTAGTCGTCACCGATTTCCAGGGCGCTGCCGGCGCGGAAGTAACTCAGGCTGGTCAGGGTGTTGAGCTGGATGCGCTTGCCTTCGTAGGCCAGCGGGAACATGCGCCAGTAATGGGTGATGTCCAGCACCTGACCCAGGTGGGTGGACGAGCCGCTGTCGCGCACGGTGCCTTCGTTGGTGGTGCGCAGCGGCAGTTGCGCGGAGGCGTTGCGCAGGCGCAGATCGCTCAGGCGGATGTCCAGTTGGCTGCGGTCGGTGGGCTGGGTTTCCAGGGTCACGCCATAGAACGCCAGGTTGCTCAGGTTGACGCTGACCAGGTTGCTGATCAGGCGGCTGCTGTAGCTGAACGGGTCGTTGCGCCGATCCGACTGGATGCGGTTGAGGCTGAAGCCATCGTTGCCGCTGTCGTCCGGGCGGTCGGTGATGCCGGCGGTGAGGCCGACACGTGGCGTCCAGGGCAGATCCTCGAAGCGTTTGCCGATATCGCCGACCAGCGCCCAGCCCTCTTTGTCGCTGCGATCCCGCAGGCCGTTGCGCTGGGTGATTTCCTGCTTGCCGTCGAGGCGCACCAGTTCCAGTTGGTAATCGCTGATCAGCGAGGTCAACTGGCGGGTATCGCCACGCAGGAACAGGCCATAGCGCAGGCCATCGAAATCCTGGCGATCATCGGTGGCGCTGCCGGAGTGGTCGTCCTCGTGCAGCAGGCGCACCCCGACCCAGTGGTCGGCATACCAACGCCAGGCATACTCGGCCATCAGGTAGCGGATGTTCTTGTCACGCGGGTCGAGGCGATTGTCGTCGGAGTTGTAGTAGTAGAACTTCTCGGCGACGGCGACGAAGCCATTGGCGAAGCTGTCGTTGTAGTCCAGGCGCAGGGCTTCGATGCTGTCGTCCCACCAGATGCCGAAGCGGTCGGTGAAGCGCTGGCGGCCGAAGGTGGCGGAGAAGCGTGGATCATCGCCGAGCAGGTTGCGCCGCACGTAGAATTCGCGAGCCTCGCTGTAGGCATGGCGCCGCCGCGACAGGTCGTCGTTGTCGCCCTCGATGGTCTGCAGGGCATTGGGATCGGTGTCGTAGTTGAGCCACAGGCGGCCGAAGGCTTCCCACTTGGCCCAGCGTTGCTCGGGCGAATACCAGCGGTACGAAGGTTCGTAGCGCAGGCTGAAGAAGGCCCGACGGTCTTCGCCTAGACGCGTTTCGTCCGGGCCATAGCCGCTGCGCAGAAAGAGCTTTTGCGTCAGCAGCGAGGTGACGGGTTCGAGTTCGGGTGACAGGTTGCTGGGCTCTGCCACTGGTTCGTCAGGTTCCTCGGCCTGCACCAGAGTGAGGGGCAGGCAGGTGAGCAGCAGGGCGGCATGACGCAGGACATGGGTGCGGATCACAGGATGGATTCCTCGATGAGACGGTTGCCTTCACGGGTGGCGGCGGCGCGCTGTTCGGGGGTGAGCCTGGAGCCCAGCGCTTCCACCAGCGACAGGGCGCGTTGATCACCCAGTTCCTGGGCGGCGTAGGCGAAGCTGTAAGCCTTGATGTCGTCGCGGCAGATGGAACGGCCGTAGCTGTACAGGCGGGCAATGCGCATCAGGGCGTTGAGCGAGCCGCTCTGGACTTCCTTCATGTACAGCGCGATGGCCTGTTGCTGGTCAGGCTCGTCCAGCACGCCCTGGCTGTACATGTCGCCTTCGAGCAGCGTGGCCTCGGGGTAGTGCTCGGCTTGCAGCTCGGCGATCAGGCGCTGGCTCAACTGCGGGTCGAGCGTGCGCCAGACCACCATGTGCAGGCTGGCGCGCAGGGCCTTGATGCGCTGCGGGGTGATCGGATCCTGGCGCTCGGCCATGCTCAGGCTGAGGTTCTGCCCCTGGCGTTGTTCCAGGCGCTGGATCAGCTCGACCACCGGCTCCGGGCCATAGCGATCCGGCGCGGTCATCAGGAAGTAGGCCTTGCTGACCATGGCCGGGCCGAAGTCACGGGCGATGGCGTTGTCCAGCCACAGCAGCACCTCGCGGTCGATCTGTTCGATCAGGCTGGCGTGCGCCTGGGCTTTGCGCTCGCGCTCGGCCTTTTCTTCGTCGGTTTGCGCGCGAGTCAGCGGGCGGTTGTTGTTATAGGCGCCGATCTCGGCGTTGCGCACCGCGGTCAGTTGCTGGGCGATGCTCTGCACCAGATCCACCGGCAGGCTGTTCATGCGTTCTGCCAGGCGTGCGGCGAAGGCGCGGAACAGTTCGTTGCGCTTTTCACCGAGAAAGGCGTAATAGCGGTTCACCGCGCGTGGGTCGCTTTCCACCGCCAGCTCGAACCATTTCTCGGCCTCGGCGCGCTCGCCGTAGCGAGTGGCGGCTACCGCCCGGTACAGCGGGGCGTGGCAGTAGATCAGGCAGGCGCGGTCATACAGCTCGATCAGGCGCATCGTCTCGGCCTGGTCGAACAGCTCCGGGTAGACCAGGAAGACTTCCAGGCGCGTGTCGACGCTGATGAAGTCGCGGCCCACGGCGAATTGCGTCAGGGCCTGGCGCATGAAGTCGCGGTTGGCCTCACGCCAGCGCGGCTTGTAGTCCACCAGGCGCGCCAGGGGGATCAGCGCGCCGATATCGCCACGGCCATCGGCGAAGGCCTGCTTGAACAGCGCGATGGCTTGCGCGGTATTGGCTGGGCTGCGGCTGGCCAGCACTTCGCCGAGCAGACGAGCGGCTGCCAGATCACCGCGCTGCGACAGCAGGCGCAGGTCGTCCTCGACCGCCGCCTGGTTGTCCTGGAACAGCGCGTAGCGCACCTGCTCGAGGCTACGCTCGGCCTGTGCGGCGCCGCTGAGCGCCAGGGTCAGGGCGCTCGTGCAAAGGATGAATCTGAGCGACATGGCGACCTCAGAATGTCCAGCGTGTGGGCAGGCCGAGCCTGAAGTCGACCGCGACAGGCAACTGGTAGTCGTTGCGCGGCAGTGCCTGATCCGGCTTGATGGTCAGCTCGACCATCTGCTGCTGTTCGTCTACGCGGCTGCCGACGATCTCGCCGGTGAAGACCTGATCGCTGCCCAGCACGCGCATCTCGACGCCACGTACACGCTCGAGCTTGTTCATCTGCGCGAAGGGAATGCTGGCCTTGACGTCCAGCGGCTGATCCAGCGGCAGCAGGTGCACCAGCTCGTCCTGCTTGTAGGCGAAACCATCCTGACGCGCTTTGGGGTAGTACAGGCTGCAGTTGCAGGGGCTGGCGATCACCGTTTCCACGGTCACGCGGCCGAGCAGGGCGGCACTGTCCTGTTCCGAGAGGTTGGCCAGGGCGGCGATGTCCGCCGGGCTGGTCAGGCTGCTGGCCAATTGTGTGGAGACACTGGCCAGTGGCTGCCCGACGCTGACCTGGGTCTGCCCGGGGGCGATCAGGTACTTGAGGTTGCCGTTTTCCGGCATGCTGACGATGTAGGCGTTGGCGCCGACCACGGCCTGCGCCGCTTGCATGTGGAAGAACAGCAGATAACTCTTGTAAACGATCAGGGCGAGGGCCGCGAGGCCGATGGCGAGGAACAGCAGCGAGCCGAACAGAGCCCGCAGACGCTCGCCGAAGGTGCGTGATTCGGCGGTCTTGTGCTTGCGTTCCTTGATGTAGTTCTCGCGCTGCATCACGTTGAACAGGCCGTTGATATCGGCGATGTCACCGGACATGTAGGACGAGATGATGTAGCGCAGGATGTCGCTCTTCTGCCGATCCAGGTCGACGAATTCGGCGCCCACCTCATGGTTGCGCTGGGAGACGATCTTCAGCTTGGTCTCGATGTTCAGGTCGATCTTGTTCAGCTTCAGCTTGATCGAGGCATTGAACAGGCTGCCGATGGTCATGGGTTGGGCCAGCGACAGGCCGATACCGCCCAGTGACAGATCCAGTATTTCGCATTCCAGATCCTTGATTCCGTTCCCTTCGAGGGTGACGCGGGCAGGAATCTTGGCGCGAACGAACTGACGCTCGTCGATCGCCTCGTGAACGATGTTTCCGGGTAGGACAGTGCTACTCATGGTCTTCGCGCCTTTGCTTAGTGTTGCGTGAGTTCGAGCAGGATCGAGATGACCCCGAAAAAGATGGCGATCGAGGAGAACAACATGCCCTTCGAGGTCCATCGGTTGAGGGCCGCATCGAAAGCGACGCTGCCATTGCTGAGCGTGGTTTTCTGTCGCGTCCAGCTCTGCTGGTTCATGTGGAACATGGCGTACACCTTCATCAACGACCCCATGATCTGGTTGTAATAGAGGACGAAGGGGTAGAGCGGGTCGACCGGGTGCTTGCTGAAGACGAACAGCAGCGTCACCAGCGAGCGCGACAGCAGCACCCAGAACAGGTACAGCAGCAGGTACTGGATGCCGAACAGCAGGCCGGCCACCAGCGAGGCGCTCAGCCCCATCAGGCAGGTCCACATGGACACGCGCTGGTCGTACAAGACGTACATGGTGAACAGCCCCAGGCGGCCGAAGCCCAGCAGTCGAGTGGTGCGGAAGTTCTGCCGCAGCGAGTTACCGTACCAGCGGTACATCAGTTGCCGGGTGGCCTGGAAGAAGCTGCTGCTGGGCGGGTGCTCGATGGTCAGGGTGTGGCTGTCGGGCACGTAGAAAGTGTCCCAGCCGGCGCGCATCAGGCTGAACCAGGAGGACTTGTCGTCGCCAGTGAGGAACTGGAAGCGCCCCAGGCGCCAGTGATCGAGGAAATCGGCTTCCACGTCCTGAATGAACATTGGGTCGGTCATCACGCTGGCGCGGAAGAACGACAGGCGCCCGGTCATGGTCAGCACGCGCTTGGAAAGCGCCATCGAACACATGTTGATGTGCCGCTGGACGAAACGCAGGGTGTGCCATTCGCGCATCAGGCGGCTGCCTTTGACCTCGCAGAACTCGTTGGTGGTGATGCCGCCGACGCTGGGCAGGTAGGCGAACAGGCTCACCGCGCGCTCGACGCAACCCGGCAGCATCAGGGTGTCGCCGTCGACCACGCCGACCACCGAGTTCTCCAGCGGCATGCGTCGTGACAGGGCGCGGAAGGCGTGCGCCAGGCCGTCGCGCTTGCCAGTGCCGCGGGCCCGCACGATGACCAGCTTGATGTCGTCACGCTCGCGCACTTCCTGGCGCAGGATGTCCTTGATGAAGTGCTCGTCGCTCTTTTCCACGATCGAGGCGATCACCGTGCAGGGCACGGGCAGGCGCTGCACTTCCTGGAAGACCGATTGGTAGACCTGGTAGGTGGTCTGCGTGGGAATGCGGAAGCTGGTGACCACCATGAACAGGTGCTCCGGCAGAGCCGCCGCGCCCATACGGTCGACCGCCTTGCGTATGCGCGGGAAGCGCCAGTGCAGGAAGTACATGCCGCGCAGGTAATGCATCACCGCATTGCCATAGCGCCACATGCCCAGTACGCCGATCAGGAAGATGAACTTCTGATGCGACGGATCGAGGTAGGCGGGATCGATCATTTCCGAGGCGAACAGGATCAGGGCGATGAGGCAGGCCCAGCCCAAGAACTTGTTCAACCTGTCTGCAAAGGATCTTTGCATTTGACGTGCTTCCTTCATTGATGAACGCTGCTGCCGGCGCACCGGCAGCAAGCGCTTTCCTGGCTAGCTGAGTACGTTGTCGCTGCGCCCGTAGACATCCTCGAAGCGCTCGATGTCGTCCTCGCCGAGATAACCGCCGGACTGCACCTCGATGATCTCCAGGGGGATCTTTCCGGGGTTGGCGAGGCGGTGCACGGCGGCGATGGGGATGTAAGTCGACTGGTTTTCCCAGAGCAGGAAGGTCTTGTCGTCACAGGTCACCCGCGCGGTGCCGGAGACCACGATCCAGTGCTCGGCACGGTGGTGGTGCTTCTGCAGCGAAAGCTGCGCGCCGGGCTTGACCACGATGCGCTTGACCTGGAAGCGATTGCCGTTGTCGATGGAGTCGTAGCTGCCCCATGGGCGATAGACCTGGCAGTGGTTGAGCGCCTCGCTGCGGCCTTCGCGGGTCATGGTGTTGACCAGTTGCTTGACGTCCTGCACATGATCCTTGTGCGCCACCATCACCGCGTCCTTGGTTTCCACCACCACTACGTCCTGCAGGCCGACCAGGGTGACCAGCTTGCTCTGGCTGTGGGCCAGGCAGTCGTGGCTGTCATGCACCAGTACGTCACCGGACAGACTGTTGCCATTGGCGTCCTTGTTGCGCACGTCCCACAGGGCCGACCAGGAGCCGACATCGCTCCAGCCGGCGGCCAGTGGCACCACGCAGGCGCGCTCGGTCTTCTCCATCACCGCGTAGTCGATGGAGTTGTCCGGGCAGCAGGCGAAGGAGCTGGGGTCGATGCGGATGAACTGCAGGTCGCTCTTGCTGCGGCTCAACGCCAACTGGCAGGTGTCGTAGATATCCGGGTCGTGCTGTTGCAGTTCTTCCAGATAGCGGCTGCAACGGAACAGGAACATGCCGCTGTTCCAGAAGTAATCGCCCTGTGCCACGAAGCTCTGCGCCGTGGCCAGGTCAGGCTTCTCGACGAAGCGCTCCACCGGCAGCACACCCTCGGGTAGCTCGGCGCGCGCGGGGCTGGTCTTGATGTAGCCGTAACCGGTTTCGGCGCGCTCGGCCGGTACGCCGAACAGCACCATCTCGCCTTGTTCGGCTGCCTTGCGAGCCAGCTCGAGCGCCTGGTGGAACACTGCGTGGTCTTCGATCACATGGTCGGCCGGCAGCACCAGCAGCAGTTCGTCGCGGCCGCTGGCGAGCAGGTGCATGGCGGCAATGGCCACGGCTGGCGCAGTGTTGCGGCCGAAGGGTTCGAGCAGAATGCTGTGCGCCTCGCAGCCGATGGCGGCGAGTTGTTCGTTGACGATGAAACGATGTTCCTCGTTGCACACCACTATGGGTTTTTGCATGCCTTCCGGGGCCAGGCGCTGCAGGGTTTGCTGCAGCATGGTGGCCGAGCCGATCAGGGGCAGGAACTGTTTCGGATAAAGCTTGCGCGACAGCGGCCAGAGCCGCGAGCCGCTACCGCCGGACAAAATCAGAGGAATCATCTCGTCACTCCTGTGCAGACACCGATTGGCAACCTATTGGCAGTGCAAGGGCCATTGGCCTCGGCCGATCCCGTGGCAGCGTGCGTATGCCGCTACCATTCGGGCTGGGCGCTTACCAGCAGATGCCTTCCCGGTTCGCCTGAGTGCTGTGCTCCATGAACCCGACCAGATCGACCACCTGCTTGTCGCTGCTCAGGTTCTGCAGCACGTCGGCGAAGCGCGGTTCGTTGTTGCCGAGGATCAGCACGTCGGAGGCCTCGACCACTTCCTCCAGCTCCTTGCACAGCAGCGAGGAGACATGCGGGATCTTCGATTCGATGTATTCCTTGTTGGCGCCGAACACCCGGGCATACTCGACGTTGCTGTCATAGATGCGCAGCTCGAAGCCCTTGCCGATGAGCATTTCCGCCAGCTCCACCAGCGGGCTTTCACGCAGGTCGTCGGTGCCGGCCTTGAAGCTCAGACCCAGCAGGCCGATGCGGCGCTTGTCGTAGGTGGCGACTATGTCGTAGGCGCGCTGCACCTGGGCGCGATTGCTCGGCATGATCGAGGCCAGCAGCGGGTGCTCGACATCCAGTTGCCCGGCGCGGTAGGTGAGGGCGCGTACGTCCTTGGGCAGGCAGGAGCCGCCGAAGGCGTAACCGGGGCGCAGGTAATAGCGCGACAGGTTGAGTTTGTGATCCTGGCAGACCACGTCCATCACCTCGCGGCCGTCGACGCCGCAGGCCTTGGCGATGTTGCCGATCTCGTTGGCGAAGCTGACCTTGGTGGCGTGCCAGACGTTGCAGGTGTACTTGATCATTTCCGCGACTTCTATGGTCTTGCGGATGATCGGTGCGTCCAGTTCGCTGTACAGCTCCTGCAGCAGATCGCCGGATTGTTCGTCCAGCTCACCGATGACGGTCATGGCCGGAAAGTCGTAATCCTTGATCGCCGTGCTTTCACGGAGGAACTCGGGATTGGTGGCCACACCGAAGTCGATGCCGGCTTTCTTGCCGGACTCCCTTTCGATCAGCGGAATCACCACGTTCTTCACCGTGCCCGGCAGTACCGTGCTGCGTATCACCACTGTATGGCGCTCGTGCTTGTCGCGCAGTGCCACGCCGATCTGCTTGCACACCGACTCCATGTAGCCGAGATCCAGGTCGCCATTGCGCTTGCTCGGCGTACCGACGGCGATGAAGGACAGATCACTGGCCAGCACGGCCGCACCGACATCGGTGGTGCCGCGCAGCAGACCGGCGTTGACGCCCACTTCGAGCAGTTCGGCAAGGCCCGGCTCAACGATCGGGGATTTGCCCTGATTGATCAGATCGATCTTGGTTTGCGAGACATCGACACCGATCACTTCGTGACCGCGCGCCGACAGGCAGCCTGCGCAGACTGCTCCAACATAACCCAGTCCAAAGATACTGATTCTCATCGCTACATCCCTCAATACTAAGTTGTTGGCTAAATCTTCTGCACTTATTCCAGGCACAAATACGCCCTGACTGCGCATGTGCTATCGCGCAATCTCTGCCGTTCTGTTTAGTGGCGGTATGCAATTAGGGCGGATACTAGGGTGGCTTTTTTCTTATTTCAAGTGCCCGAAGTTGGCTTGTTATTGTTTTTTTAATTTAAGTTTGTCTTTTATAAAAAATACAATAAAAACAACGGCTTATAGTTTGTGATATTTCCAGCGTCAAAAAATAGTTTCACTGTTTCTTGGTGTTTTTTTGGCGTCATCAGGCCGGCGCTGGTCGTGCTTCATTATGTTTCATGTTTCTCTCTCTTGCTCGAAAGTTGTGCGTTACTTGTTTTGTTATTGCTTGATTGCACTGTTTTTAAATTTCCATGATTGTGCGCAGGGCGGCGATAGGGCACCTCTAAAAACGTAGGCGAGGTAGACAGCGCAAGGCTAAAACAGGCGAAAAAGCGCAGTTTACGCGCTGTAAATGAGCATTTTGAGCCTGTTTTTAACGCAGCGATGGCAACGCAGGTAGTTTTTAGAGGTGCCCGATAGAGGGCTGTGGGCTTGCCGCGCGAGGAAAGAAGGCAGGTGCTTGCACGGTATTGTGCATGTGGCTTTCTGGCGGCGATTTGCAGTCAAATGACTGTGCGGGCCAAACCGACCCCCGCGAGGACCATGGACGATGACCCAACAATCGCAATTCGCCCTGCTCGGCAAGAGACGGTTTCTGCCGTTTTTCGTGACGCAATTGCTCGGCGCCTTCAACGACAACATCTTCAAGCAGTCGCTGATTCTCGCCATCCTCTTCAAGCTCAATACGGGCGCCGACCGCGATGTGCTGGTCAATCTCTGCGCCTTGCTGTTTATTCTGCCGTTCTTCCTGTTCTCCGCGCTTGGCGGGCAGTTCGGCGAGAAGTTCGCCAAGGACGCCTTGATCCGCAAGATCAAACTGGCCGAGATATTCATCATGCTCGCCGGTGCCGCAGGGGTGCTGCTCAATAGCCTCGAGCTGATGCTGGCGGTGCTGTTCGCCATGGGCACGCAATCGGCGCTGTTCGGCCCGGTGAAATATTCGATCCTGCCGCAGCATCTGCAGGAGAAGGAGTTGGTCGGCGGCAACGCCCTGGTGGAAATGGGCACCTTCCTGGCCATTCTCGCCGGCACCATCGGTGCGGGCATCATGATGGGCAGCAGCAGTTATGCCGCCATAGTCGCTGGCTCCGTGGTGAGCGTGGCGGTGCTGGGTTATCTGGCCAGTTGCGGCATTCCGCGTGCTGCAGCGGCCATGCCCACGCTCAAGCTGGACTGGAACATCCTGCGCCAATCCTGGCTGACCATGAAGCTGGGCCTCGGCCAGCGGCCGGCGGTGTCGCGCTCGCTGGTGGGCAACTCCTGGTTCTGGTTTCTCGGTGCCATCTACCTGACGCAGATTCCCGCCTATTCCAAGGAGTGGCTGCACGGTGACGAGAGCGTGGTGACGCTGATCCTCACCGTGTTCTCGCTAGGCATAGGCCTGGGTTCGATGCTCTGCGAGCGCATGAGCGGGCACAAGGTGGAGATCGGCCTGGTGCCGTTCGGCTCCATCGGCCTGACCGTCTTCGGCATTCTGCTGTGGTGGTTTTCCGGTGGTTTTCCCGAGGGCGCAGCGCCGCACGACTGGCTAGCGCTGCTCGGCCATGGCCAGGCCTGGTGGATTCTCGGCTGCATTCTTGGCATAGGCCTGTTCGGCGGCTTCTATATTGTGCCCTTGTATGCGCTGATCCAGTCGCGCACCGTCGAGCACGAACGGGCGCGGGTGATCGCTGCCAACAACATCCTCAATGCCTTGTTCATGGTGGTGTCGGCCATCGTCGCGATCCTCTTCCTCGGCGTCGCCGGGTTGAGCATCCCGCAGTTGTTCCTGGTGGCCTCGCTGATGAACGTCGCGGTCAGCAGTTACATCTTCAAGGTCGTCCCCGAATTCAGCATGCGCTTTCTCATCTGGCTGCTGGGGCACTCGATGTATCGCGTCGAGCACAAGGGGCTGCAGGCCATACCCGAAGAGGGGGCGGCGGTGCTGGTGTGCAACCACGTGTCCTTCGTCGATGCCTTGCTGATCGGTGGCGCCATTCGCCGCCCGGTACGCTTCGTCATGTACTACAGGATCTACGACCTGCCGGTGCTCAACTTTGTCTTCCGCACCGCTGGTGCCGTGCCGATTGCCGGGCGCAACGAGGATCTGCTGATCTACGACGCGGCGTTCAAGAAGATCGCTGAGTACCTGCGCAACGGTGAGCTGGTGTGCATCTTTCCCGAAGGCAAGCTGACCCGCGACGGCGAGATCGACGAATTCAAGGGTGGGGTGCAGCGCATTCTCGAAGAGAATCCGGTGCCGGTGATTCCCATGGCCTTGCAGGGCCTGTGGGGCAGCTTCTTCAGCTATGACCCGAACAAGGGCTTTTTCAAGCGCCTGTGGTCGCGGGTGACCCTGGTGGCGGGCGAGGCCATCGCGCCCGAGCAGGCCGGGCGTGAAGCGTTGCAGGCGCGTGTGGCCGAACTACGAGGCGACTGGCGCTGATGACGCTGCGCGCGGCGCCCCCTACGCTTCGTAGGGTGCGCTGCGCGCACCAGGCTTTTCATTCGGCGCTCTTTTCTGCCCCCATCCGCCGGTAGAGCGTTGCCAGCAGCGCACCGGACAGGTTGTGCCAGACGCTGAACAGCGCACTGGGTACCGCCGCCAGTGGGCTGAAATGGGCACTGGCCAGGGCGGCGCCGAGGCCGGAGTTCTGCATGCCGACTTCGATCGACAGCGTCTTGCGCTGCGCCAGCGGCATGCCGGACAGGCGTCCGGCCAGATAGCCCAGGCTCAGGCCGATGGCGTTGTGCAGCACCACCACCGCCATGATCAGCAGGCCGGATTCGGCGATCTTGCCCTGGCTGGCCGCTACCACAGCCGCGACGATGGCGACGATGCTCACCACGGAAATCAGCGGCAGTACCTGCACCGCCGTCTTCACTCGCGTACCGAGCAGGCGCTGCACCACCAGGCCGAGCACGATGGGCAGCAGCACCATCTTGAGGATCGAAACGAACATCGCGCTGAACGACACCGGCAGCCATTGCGAGGCCAGCAGCCAGATCAGGGCTGGCGTCACCAGCGGGGCGAGGAGGGTGGTCACCGAAGTGATCGCCACCGACAGGGCCAGGTCGCCACGGGCGAACCAGGTGATGACATTGGAGGCGGTGCCGCCCGGGCAGCAACCGACCAGGATCACCCCGACGGCGATTTCTGCCGGCAGGCCGAAGAGCTGGCACAGCAGCCAGGCCGTCAGCGGCATGATGGTGAACTGCGCCAGCACGCCGAGCAGCACGGCCAGGGGGCGCCGCAGCACGTCACGGAAATCCTCGGCCTTGAGCGTCAGGCCCATGCCGAACATGATCAAGCCCAGCAGCGGCACGATCCAGGCGGTGACGGGCAGGAACCAGGCCGGTTGCAGGAAGGCCAGAACAGCGAACAGCAACACCCAGAGGGCGAAGGTATTGCCGACGAAGCGGCTGAAGGCGATCAGGGCGCGCATAGGGGCGATCCAGGCAGTCGTGGGGGCGGCAAGCCTAGCAGAGGTGGCGTACGAGGGGGATTGGTCGGCGTGCCGTCTGGCGGGAGATATAGATGAATGAATGAATAAATAGTGGCGCCATGATATTGTCGCCGCGCCTTCGCTGTTTAAACTGTGCCGAGTCTCTGTGCTGGCCATAAGAACAACTCTCCAGCGTTTGCGTATTCCTGTATCTCATGCTGGAGAACTTCATGAACAAATGGTTCGGCAACCTCAGCGTAACCCTGAAACTGGCCATAGGCTTCGGCCTGGTGCTGGCCCTGACCCTGATACTGGCTGTCGTTGCCTGGAACGGCATGGGGCAACTGGTGGAGCGTGGTGAGCGCTTGACCGATATCACCCAGCTCGATAGCCGCCTCGACGACCTGCGGGTCAAACGCCTGACCTACGAGATGAGCAACGGCAACGAGGCGCTCGGTGAAACCTTCCAGAAAACCCTGGATGAATACCTGCAGGTTCACCGGGCCGTACGTGTCAACTTCACCCGGCCGGAAAACGTACGGCTGTTCGAGGCGCAGCAAACCCAACTGGATCTTTACCAGACCAGCCTCACCAAGATGCGTGAAGCCTACCGGCAGTTGACTGCCGCGCGTGGCGAAATGGGGCGTCTGGCCAAGGAAGCCTTCGCCCAGCTCGATGAGATAGAAGCTGCCGTGGCGCGTATGTCGGAGAGCGACCCGCAATATCTGCCACGTTATCGCGCCCTGCGCGACGCCCGCGAGGGCTGGCAACTGATGCGCTACGAGGTGCGTGGCTACACCGCCAACCCCAATGCCGACACCGAAGCGGCCGTGCTGCGCCAGTACGAGCGCACGCAGCAAAGCCTGGCCAACCTGCAACAGGCGATGGGCAGTGACATGACTGCGCAGATCCGCGCCGTGGTGGCCAGCTTCAGCGCTTACCAGAATGCCGTGAAGAGCTTTCAGCAGCTCGACACGGCGATCATCCAGGCCCGTGAAGAGATCGGGCAACAGGGCCAGGCGATCACCTCCTTGAGCCAGAAGATGATCGACGGTCAGATTGCACTGCGTGACGCCGATATCGCCTCGGTCGAGCTGGCCGAATTGCTCACCACCGTTCTAGCATTGCTGCTGGGGGCCTGCTCGGCCTGGATCATCACCCGTCAGATCACCCAGCCGCTGGGCCATACCCTGAAGGTGGTGGAGCGCATTGCCGCAGGTGACCTCAGCGCAATACCTTCGACCGCTCGACGTGACGAGATCGGTGCGTTGCAGCAGGGTGTACAGCGCATGGGCAATACCTTGCGTGAGTTGATCGGGGGCATTCGCGACGGCGTCAGCCAGATCGCCAGTGCCGCCGAGCAGCTCTCGGCGGTGACCGAGCAGACCAGTGCCGGGGTCAACAATCAGAAGCTGGAAACGGATCAGGTGGCCACGGCCATGCAGGAAATGTCCGCCACCGTGCAAGAGGTGGCGCGCAATGCCGCCGAGGCGTCGCAGGCTGCCGTGGATGCCGATGGCGAGGCGCGCCAGGGGGATCGCATCGTCAGTGACGTGGTTGCACGCATCGAAGCCTTGGCCGGGGAAATGACTCGCTCCACCGATGCCATGAGCAGTTTGCAGCATGAGAGCGACAAGATCGGCAGCGTGATGGACGTGATCAAGGCGGTCGCTGACCAGACCAACCTGCTGGCGCTCAACGCCGCCATCGAAGCGGCGCGTGCCGGTGAGGCCGGGCGCGGTTTCGCCGTCGTCGCCGATGAGGTGCGTAATCTGGCCCGGCGTACCCAGCAGTCCACCGAGGAAATCGAAAGCCTGATCGCGGCGCTGCAGCGTGGCACCGATCAGGTCGCCGGCGTCCTGCAGGAAAGCCGCAGCCTGACCGACGACAGCGTTGCCCTGGCGCGCCAGGCCGGCGATGCGCTGGAGGTGATCAATCAGAAGGTGGCCAATATCCAGTCGATGAATCAGCAGATCGCCGCTGCTGCCGAGCAGCAGGGAGCGGTGGCCGAGGAAATCGGCCGCAGCGTGCTCAACGTGCGTGACGTGTCTGAGCAGACCGCGGCGGCCAGCGAGGAAACCGCAGCCAGTTCGGTGGAACTCGCCCGTCTGGGCAACCATCTGCAAACCCTGGTCAGCCGCTTCCAGCTCTGACTCGGTTTCACGGGCCTGGCGAACTCGCGTCGCCAGGCCTGCCTCTCTGCTGAGCTTCTGACACCAGCCCTTACAACCTGGCTGCGCATTCTGTCGGCTGCTTCACACTTGCTTGTGTCTCGTGCCATTGGCCTTGCGTCAGCAGTGCCCAGGTGGCTGTTGCCGCGGCACTGCGATCAAACCTCAACAGCCCCCCTATTGCTGGCTCCAAGAAGAACAAGTCTCCAGCTCAACCTTAAAAAATACCTACATTGCCTTGCTCAAGGTTGGAGATCCTTCATGCACTCCTGGTTCGCGAACCTCAACGTCACTCGCAAGCTCGCGCTTGGCTTCGGCCTGGTACTGGCGCTCACCCTGGCTCTGGCCTGGGTCGCCTGGACCAGCCTCGGCAGCGTCATTCAGCGCAGCACCTGGATGAGCGAGATCGCTCATCTCAACAACACCCTCACCACCCTGCGCATCGCGCGTCTGCAACTGATGCTGGCCAAGGGCGACGCCGCCAGCACCGAGCGCCTGCTCGGCAGCCTGGACATCTACCTGCAGCAGCAGAGAAAGCTGATGGCCACCTTCGTCAACCCGGTCAACGTCAAGTTGCTCAAGGAACAGGACGGCTACAACCAGGCCTATCAGAAGTCCCTGGCCGGCATGCGCGCCGCCTACGCCGCCGCCGGTGAGGCTCGTCTGCGCGTGGCCAGCGAGGCCCAGCAACTGAACGAGCTGATGGAGGGTCTGCTGCGTGGCGTGCTGCAATTGCCGTCATACGATGACCAGCGTTTCAACCAGTTGCAGGCCCTGAACCAGACGCAGAACGACCTGCTCAGCGTGCGCTACCTGCTCGAGCGCTACGACAACATGGCCGACAGTCAAACCGAACAGGCCCTGGCTGGCCGCCTGGCCGCCGCGCGCAACAGCCTGGCTGGCCTGCGTGAGGCCTTCGCTGCCCAGGGCGATGTCGCCAGCCGTATCGACGCGCTGCTGGGCAGCTACGAGCAGGCCATGCAGGCACTCAAGCAAGCGACCCAGGACATCGCCCGTACCCGTCAGGAAATGACCGAGCAACAGGCCGAGATCGTGCGTATCAGCGATACCCTGTACAAGTTCCAGATCGAGCGCCTGGGCATCGAGAGCCAGCAGGCGCGCACTTGGCAGATCGTTGCCGTGCTTCTGGCGTTGCTTTTCGGCGTGCTGGCGGCCTGGCTGATCACCCGCCAGATCACCCGTCCGCTGCAAGACACCCTGGGCGCCGTGCAGCGCATTGCCGACGGCGATCTGACCGATGCGCCGCGCGTCACCCGTCGCGACGAGCTGGGCATGCTGCAGCAAGGCATTGCGCAGATGGCTAGCACCCTGCGTGAGCTGATCGGTGGTATCCGGGACGGTGTGGCGCAGATTGCCAGTGCCGCCGAGCAACTGTCAGCCGTGACCGAGCAGACCAGCGCCGGTGCCAATCATCAGCGTCAGGAAACCGATCAGGTGGCCACCGCCATGCACGAAATGTCGGCCACGGTGCAGGAAGTGGCGCAGAACGCCGAGCAGGCCTCCCACGCCGCCACGGCCGCCGATGGTGAAGCGCGTCAGGGTGACCAGGTGGTAGCCCAGGTCATGGCGCAGATCGAGCGCCTGGCTGCCGAAGTGGGGCGTTCCTCCGAGGCCATGACCGGCCTGCAGCAGGAAAGCGACAAGATCGGCAGCGTGATGGACGTGATCAAGTCGGTGGCCGAACAGACCAACCTGCTGGCCCTCAACGCCGCCATCGAAGCGGCGCGCGCCGGTGAAGCCGGCCGTGGTTTCGCCGTGGTCGCCGATGAAGTGCGTGGCCTGGCCCAGCGCACGCAGAAATCCACCGAGGAAATCGAAGCGTTGATTGCCGGCCTGCAGAGCGGCACCCAGCAGGTGGCAGCGGCGATGCGCGCCAGCCGTGACATCACCGACAGCAGCGTCGAGCTGAGCCGCAAGGCCGGCACCTCCCTGGCCAGCATCACCCAGGCGGTCTCCAACATCCAGTCGATGAACCAGCAGATCGCTGCCGCAGCCGAAGAGCAGAGCGCCGTGGCCGAAGAAATCAGCCGCAGCGTGATCAGCGTGCGCGACATCTCCGAGCAGACCGCCAGCGCCAGCGAAGAAACCGCCGCCTCCAGCGCCGAACTGGCCCGCTTGGGCGGTCACTTGCAGTCCCTGGTCAGCCGCTTCCGCGTCTAGTCTGAGGCCCGCGCATTCTACGAGGAGTAGTTTCGGTGCGCATAGCGCACCCTACGCCGGCATTTCGAGTCCAACGTAGGGTGCGCCGTGCGCACCACACGGCCAAGCGTAGCCATGTAGGGGGCACTGCGCGCACCAGCGTCTATGCTGCATCCATGCTTAACGATTCAGGAGACAGGGAATGTCCCGTTATCGCCGTGCACCGGAGGCTGGCGCGAGCTACTTCTTCACGCTGGTTACTTATCAACGCCGCCCCATCCTGACCGACGCTACATCGCGTGCCGCGCTGCGCCAGGCCATCGAACAGGTTCGTCTGCGTTATCCCTTTTGCATCGAAGGCTGGGTATTGCTGCCCGACCACTTGCACTGCATCTGGCGTCTACCACCTGGCGATGCCAACTTCAGTGTGCGTTGGTCGCTGATCAAGCGCCTGACCTCGCAGCAGGTCGTGGCGCCTGCCGCAATCAGCCTCAGTCGACAACTGCGTCGAGAGTCCGGTTTGTGGCAGCGGCGCTTCTGGGAGCATTGCATTCGTGATGATGAGGACTACCAGCGCCATATGGATTACCTGCACTTCAATCCGGTGCGGCATGGGCTCGTGAGGCATGTGCAGGACTGGCCGTGGTCGAGTTTCCATCGCTTGGTGAGGGCGGGGGTATATCCGGCCGATTGGGGCGGCGGGGATGTGCGAGAGGGTGATGGTTTTGGCGAGTAGTGTCGGTGCGCGCAGCGCACCCTACGTGGCTGGTCGAGTTTCCATCGCTTGGTGAGGGCGGGGGTATATCCGGCCGATTGGGGTGGCGGGGATGTGCGAGAGGGTGATGGTTTTGGCGAGTAGTATCGGTGCGCGCAGCGCACCCTACGTGGCGATCCAGCGTAGGGTGCGCCGTGCGCACCGCCTGTCCGAACCTAGCTGACCAGCGTCAGCGACGGCTGCTCTTCGGCGGGCGCCACGCCGGCGAGGAAGTCCTCGCCCCAGCGGCGGATGTCGTTGTAGCAGACGATGTCGAACAGCTCGCGCAAACGCGCCTGGGCCTCGCTCTTGGGCAGGTTCAGCGCCAGGTAGCAGGTTTGTGCCAGGTCGGCCGGGTCGTGCGGGTTGGTCAGCAGGGCACCCTTGAGTTCGGCGGCGGCGCCGGCGAATTCCGACAGCACCAGCACGCCACGCCCGCCGAGCAGGCCTTGCGCGGCGACGAATTCCTTGGCTACCAGGTTGAGGCCGTCGCGCAGCGGGGTGATCCACATGACGTCCGCCATGGCGTACCAGGCGCTGACTTCCTCGAACGGCAGGCTGCGGAAGAAGAACTGCAGCGGCGTCCAGCCGATGCGGGCGAAGCGCCCGTTGATGCGGCCCACGGCCTGTTCGATCTGCGTCTGCAGTTCGTCGTAGACGGTCATCTCGCGCGCTGCCGGCACGCATACGGTGACCAGGGTGACCTTGCCGATCAGCTCGGGGTTGTCGGCCAGCAGGCGTTCATAGGCGTTGAGCTTTTCCAGGATGCCCTTGGTGTAGTCGAGGCGCTCCACGGCGAGAATCAGCTTTACGCCTTTCATCTCTTCGCGCAGTTGCCCCATCAGTTCCTGAATCTTCGGCGCCTCCAGGGCGCTGCGCACGCGTTCGATGTCCAGCCCGACCGGGTGTGCGCCGAGCTTGACCTGGCGCGTGCCGGTATCCAGCGCGGTGGTCATGCGCTCCAGGCCCACGGCGCAGCCGTAGGTGATGAAGCGCGGCGCGCAGCTCTGCCGCTCCAGAGTCTGCAGCGGGAACACGCCACGGGCGACGTCGACGAAGTTCTCCACCTGGCGCGGGATGTGAAAGCCGATGTAATCGCACTGCAGCAGGCTGCCGACGATCTGCCGGCGCCAGGGCAGCACGTTGAACACGTCGGCCGAGGGGAAGTAGGTGTGGTGGAAGAAGGCGATGCGCAGATCCGGGCGCAGCTCGCGCAGATAGGCCGGCACCATCCACAGGTTGTAGTCGTGCAGCCAGACGATGGCGCCTTCGGCGGCTTCCAGCGCGGTACGTTCGGCAAAGGCACGGTTGACCTTGCAGAACACCTGCCAGTCGTCCTCGTTGAAGGTGGCGCGCTCCCAGAAGGTGTGCAGGGTGGGCCAGAAGGCTTCTTTGGAGAAGCGCTTGTAGAACACGTCCACTTCTTCCTTGCTCAGCTTGACCCGCGCGGCGGTGAGTTTGGGATAGCGCTCGGCATCCACCGTGGTATGGCTGTCGAAGGGTTCTTCGTCATCCTCGTGTACGGCCCAGGCCACCCAGGAGCCGGGGCGGCCGTCACCGAAGAAACTCAGCAGGGTGGGGATGATGCCGTTGGGCGAGGTCGGCCGGCGGCGCTGCAGCTTGCCGTTGGCATTGCGGTATTCCTCATAGGGCAGGCGGTGATAGACCATCACCAGCTCGGCCTTGCCCGGTTGTGCGGCCTGGCGCCGTTCGGCGGCGATGCCGTGTTCACCGAGAAAGCCGAAATGGGCGAAGGCTTCGAGGATGCCGCCACAGCCCGGGCGGTTGGCGTGCAGGGTACGCGAGTGGCTGCGCGTGGCGTCCAGCAGGGCGGTTTCCGACTGGCCGACGCACACACCATGGAAGCTGGAGCTGAGCATGGACAGGTCGTTGAGCGTATCGCCCGCGGCCAGCACCTGGTCGTGGCTCAGTTCCAGCCAATCGGCCAGGGCCTGCAGGCTGCTGCCCTTGTTCACGCCCTTGGGCAGGAAGTCCAGATACAGCTCGGCGGAGTAGAGCAGGTCACAGCCCAGTTCGTCGGCGATCTTGCGCAGTTCCGGGTTGGCCGCCTGTTCCGGCGTGCAGAAGTAGGAGCAGCGGCGCGCCTGCGGCACGTCCTGGCGCTCCAGGCCGAACGCCTCAATGGCGCTGGCCACCTGGGTTTCGCCGGGCCAGCGAGCATCCACGGTGCTCTGCAGCGGCTGGATCGGTTGCAGGCTGTCGCCGTGAACCAGGGTCGCGCCAACGTCGGCGATGATGTAGTCCGGTTGTGGCAGCGTCGGGTCGGCCAGCAGCGGCAGCACCGCTTCCAGGCTGCGCCCGGTGACGTAGGCGAGCTTGATCTCCGGGTGTGCGGCGATGGTCTGATAGAGGCTCAGGCGATCCTCGGGATCGCCAGCGAGAAAGGTTCCATCCAGGTCGGTGGCTAATAGCATCGTTGTTTCTCCAGAAGTGGCCTGCGGCTCGGCTCTAGGGCGAGCGGCCTACTGGCCGGGTTTCTGGCTGCTTGGGGTAGGCTCGAGGCCTTGCCGAAACAGCCTTTAAGAACCTGCCCCGAGACTGCAGCGCGAGTCTTGGAACAGGTTCTATGACTTCAGGACAGAGTTGTCGTCTCCTCCGTCGATTCATGGGGCGGTGCATCTGGCATCAGCTCCAGCACCGTGGGGCTGGTGCGCAGCATGGGCACGAAGTGCGCGGCGTCGCCGCTGACCAGATCGCTGACATGGCGCAGCCGGTAAAGGGTGTAGGCAGCCAGCAGGCCGAGGGTGCAGGCGAAGTACAGCGGCAGGGCACGGGCGCCCAGTTGTTCCATCAGCACGCCGGCCAGCAGCGGGCCGCACACCGAGCCGATACCGTTGACCATCAGTAGGCTGGCCGAGCCGGAAAGAATCTCGTCGCTGTGCAGCTGGTCGATCAGTTGCGCCACGGCGATGGGGTAGATGGCGAAGGCCAGGCCGCCCCAGATGAAGATGGCGCCGAGCAGCCAAGGGCCAGCCGGCAATAGGCTCATGATCAGCGCCAGGGCCACTGCCAGCAGCACTACCCAGAGCAGCACCTGGCGCCGGTCGTGGCGATCGGAATAGAGGCCGATGGGCCATTGCAGCAGGGCGCCGCCGAGAATGGTGGCGGTCATCAGCAGGCCGACACCGGCGGTGTCGAAACCGGACAGGCTGGCATACACCGGTGCCATGCCCCAGAAGCCGCCCATGGCCAGCCCGGACAGGCCGGCGGCGATGATCGCCAGCGGTGCGATGTTCCACAGTTGGCGCAGGTTGCTCGGCGGCGTTTCCGGCAGGCTAGGTTGCGCCTGGCGGGTCAGGGTAATGGGCATCAGCGCCGCGCTGATGAGGATGGCGGCGATGGCGAACAGGGTGAACTGCACCGGGTCGGACAGGCGCAGCAGTTGCTGGGCCAGGGCCAGGGCGCCGAGGTTGACCGCCATGTACAGGGCGAATACCTGGCCACGCTTCTCGTTCGGCGCCTGGGCGTTGAGCCAGCTCTCGATGACCATGTACAGCGTCACCAGGGCCAGGCCGTAGAGCACGCGCAGCAGCAGCCAGATCCACGGATTGATCAGCAGCAGATGGAGCAGGGCAGCGATGGCAGCCAGCGCCGCGCAACAGGCGAATGCACGAATGTGCCCGATGCGTCTGACCAGCGGAGTCGCCAGCCAGGTGCCGAGAAGGAACCCGACGAAGTACCCGGACATGATCAGACCGAGCATCGTGGTGGAGTAGCCTTCGGCGACGCCACGCAGGGTTAGTAGGGTATTGAGCAGACCATTGCCGAGCAGGAGCAAAGCCACGCCGCTCAGCAAGGAGCTGATGGGGGCAATGAGAGACCGCATGCGAACTACCCTAAGGAACTATGCCAGTGATAGCAAGCACGAAACAGGCCAGGGTGCAGCGGTCGATTTGTTTAACTTATTGTTATTTAAAGTATTTTTTTGCTGACGAACGGTTGGGTGAATTTTTTGCGTAGCGCCACTGCCCCATGGGTGCGCGCAAAACGCCCCGGTTGCCTTCGGGCGGAGCGAAGACGAAGGTAGCCCGGATGCAATCCGGGAGCTTCTAACAGGCTCCCCGGATTGCATCCGGGCTACGGGGCTCAACCGCGGTAGTAGCGCTGCGGTACGAACGGGGTCTTGGCCACCTTCATCGGCACGCGCTTGCCGCGCACCAGGGCCCAGACTTCGCTGTCGAGGGCGGTAAAGCCGGCGTCGACGTAGCCCATGGCCACCGGCGCGCCGAGGCTCGGGCCGAAGCCGCCGCTGCACACCTGGCCGATCACACTGCCATCGGCATCGACGATCTCCGCACCTTCACGCACCGGCACGCGCTCCTGCGGCAGCAGGCCGACACGCTTGCGTGCCACGCCTTCGCGTTGCTGCTGGAACACGCGCTCGGCACCGGGGAAGTGGCCGGCGCGCTCGCCGTCTGCGCGGCGCACCTTGGAGATGGCCCACAGCAGGCTGGCTTCGATCGGTGTAGTGGCCGTGCTCATGTCGTGGCCATACAGGCACAGGCCGGCTTCCAGGCGCAACGAGTCGCGTGCGCCGAGGCCGATGGCTTCGACTTCGGTTTCGGCCAACAGGCTGCGCGCCAGGGTTTCCGCCTGGTCGACGGCGACGGAAATCTCGAAGCCGTCTTCGCCGGTGTAGCCGCTGCGGCTGACGATGCATTCGCTGCCCAGCAGACGTACACGAGCCACTTGCATGAAGGTCATCTTGCTCACCTCCGGCGCCAGGCGGGCCAGCACGTCGGCCGCTTTCGGGCCTTGCAGGGCGAGCAGGGCGCGCTCCTCGAACAGGCTCTCGATCTGGCACTGCTCGCCGATGTGCTTGTGCAGGTGGGCCAGATCCTGATGTTTGCAGGCGGCGTTGACCACCAGGTACAGGGTGTCGTCACCCAGGTTGGCCACCATCAGGTCGTCGAGGATGCCGCCGTTGGCGTCGGTGAACATGGCGTAGCGCTGCGTGCCCACCGGCAGGTCGATGATGTCCACCGGCACCAGGCTTTCCAGGGCGCGCGCGGCGTGCTCACCACACAGGAGGATCTGGCCCATGTGCGACACGTCGAACAGGCCGGCGGCGTCGCGGGTGTGCAGGTGTTCCTTCATCACGCCCAGCGGGTATTGCACCGGCATGTCATAGCCGGCGAAGGGCACCATGCGCGCGCCGAGTTCAAGGTGCAGGGCATGCAACGGTGTCTTGGCGAGGGTTTCAGTGGTCATCGGAAAATTCCTTGAAAAGGCCCGGCGCGATGGCGCCGGGCGTTTCGCGAGTCGTAGCCCGGATGCAATCCGGGAGCTTTCATGGCATCCCCGGATTGCATCCGGGCTACGGGCTGGACACGGACTGTCCCCTCTCCCGCAAGCGGGAGAGGGGAGACAAACGCCTCAAGCGTCCTGATACGCCTCGATGGACGGGCAGGCGCAGACCAGGTTGCGGTCGCCGTAGACGTTGTCCACGCGGCCTACCGGCGGCCAGTACTTGGCCTCGATCAGGCTGGCGACCGGGTACACGGCCTGCTCGCGGCTGTAGGCGTGGTGCCACTCGCCCACCAGCTCCAGGGCAGTGTGAGGAGCGTTCTTCAGCGGGTTGTCGTCTTTATCCAGACGGCCTTGCTCGACTGCGCGGATTTCTTCGCGAATGGCGATCATGGCGTCGCAGAAGCGATCCAGTTCTTCCTTGGACTCGCTCTCGGTCGGCTCGATCATCAGGGTGCCGGCCACCGGGAAGGACATGGTCGGGGCGTGGAAGCCGAAGTCGATCAGGCGCTTGGCCACGTCGTCGACGCTGATGCCGCTGCTGTCCTTGAGCGGGCGGATATCGAGGATGCACTCGTGCGCCACCAGGCCGCCTTCACCGGAGTAGAGCACCGGGTAGTGCTCTTCCAGGCGACGGGCGATGTAGTTGGCGTTGAGGATGGCCATCTGCGAGGCGCGCTTGAGACCATTGCCGCCCATCATGGTGATGTACATCCAGGTGATCGGCAGGATGCTGGCGCTGCCGAACGGCGCGGCGCTCACGGCACCTTCCTTGCGCGCCATGTTGGCGTGGCCGGGCAGGAACGGCGCCAGGTGCGACTTGACGCCGATCGGGCCGACGCCCGGGCCGCCGCCGCCATGGGGGATGCAGAAGGTCTTGTGCAGGTTCAGGTGGGAGACGTCGCCGCCGAACTGGCCCGGGGCGCAGAGGCCGACCATGGCGTTCATGTTGGCGCCGTCGATGTACACCTGGCCGCCGTTGGCGTGGATGATCTCGCAGATTTCGCGGATGCCTTCCTCGAACACACCATGGGTGGACGGGTAGGTGATCATCAGCGCGGCGAGGCGATCCTTGTGCTCTTCGGCCTTGGCCTTGAGGTCAGCGATGTCGACGTTGCCGCGGGCATCACAGGCGGTCACTACCACGCGCATGCCGGCCATGGAGGCTGTGGCCGGGTTGGTGCCGTGGGCCGATTGCGGGATCAGGCAGATGTCGCGCTGATCGTCGCCACGGCTGTGGTGGTAGGCACGAATGGCCAACAGGCCGGCGTACTCACCCTGAGAACCGGCGTTGGGCTGCAGCGACACGGCGTCGTAGCCGGTGGCGGCGCAGAGCATGGCTTCCAGTTCGCGGGTCAGTTGCGCATAGCCGGCAGCCTGTTCGGCGGGGGCGAAGGGGTGCAGGTTGCCGAACTCCGGCCAGGTCACCGGGATCATCTCGCTGGCGGCGTTGAGCTTCATGGTGCAGGAGCCCAGCGGGATCATGCTGCGGTCCAGCGCCAGGTCCTTGTCGGCCAGCTTGCGCAGGTAGCGCATCAGCTCGGTTTCGCTGTGGTAACGGTTGAACACTTCGTGTTGCAGGATGGCCGACTGGCGCAGCAGACCTTCTGGCAGACGGCTGGCGATCTGTGCGGCCAGGTCGCTGACTGCAGGAGCTGCCTGCTCGCCGGCGAACAGTGCCAGCAAGGCCTCGACGGCGGCCTGGTCGGTGGTTTCGTCCAGCGACAGACCCAGACGCTCGGCGTCGATCTCGCGCAGGTTGATGCCGGCGGCACGGGCCTTGGCATGCAGCTCGGCGGTCTTGGCGCCGGTCTTGATGCTCAGGGTGTCGAAGAAGTGCTGCTGCTCGACGCTGTGGCCCAGCTTGGTCAGGCCCAGGGCGAGGATGGCGGTGAAGCTGTGCACGCGCTGAGCGATGGCGGTCAGGCCTTTCGGGCCGTGATACACGGCGTACATGCTGGCGATGTTGGCCAGCAGCACCTGGGCGGTACAGATGTTGCTGGTGGCCTTCTCGCGGCGGATGTGCTGCTCGCGGGTCTGCATGGCCAGGCGCAGGGCCGGCTTGCCGAAACGGTCGACCGACATGCCGACCAGGCGACCCGGCATGTCGCGCTTGAACGCGTCGCGGGTGGCGAAGTAGGCGGCGTGCGGGCCACCGAAGCCCAGCGGCACACCGAAGCGCTGGGCGCTGCCCAGGGCGACGTCGGCACCGAACTCGCCCGGCGGGGTGAGCAGGGTCAGGGCCAGCAGGTCGGCGGCCACGGCCACCAGGGCATTGGCGGCGTGGAAGCGCTCCACCAGGGCACGGTAATCGAAGATGTCACCGTTGCTTGCCGGGTACTGCAGCAGCGCGCCGAAGTAGGCGCTGGCGTCGCTGATGCTGGCTTCGTCGCCCACTTCCACTTCGATGCCCAGCGGTTCGGCACGGGTGCGCAGCACGTCGAGGGTCTGCGGGTGGCAATGCTGGGAGGCGAAGAAGGTGTTGCTGGCCTTGTTCTTCGACAGGCGTTTGCAGAAGGTCATGGCCTCGGCGGCAGCGGTGGCCTCGTCGAGCAAGGAGGCGTTGGCAATCTGCATGCCGGTGAGGTCGCTGATCAGCGTCTGGAAGTTCAGCAGCGCTTCCAGGCGGCCCTGGGAAATCTCCGGCTGGTAAGGGGTATAGGCGGTATACCAGGCCGGGTTTTCCAGCAGGTTGCGCAGGATCGCGCTCGGCGTGTGGGTGCCGTAGTAACCCTGGCCGATGAAGTTCTTGAACTGCTGGTTCTGCGCGGCGATGGCCTTGATACGCGCCAGGGCGTCGGCTTCCGACAGGCCCGGCTGCTCGCCGAGGATGCTGGTGCCCTTGATGCTCTCGGGGATCACCGCACTGGTCAGGGCGTCCACCGAGTCATAGCCGAGCAGTTCGAGCATGGCAGCGGTATCGGCCTCGCGTGGGCCGATATGGCGGGCGATGAATTCGTTCTGGGTATCGAGCTGGGTCATGGCGGTCACTCAGGCGTTGGCATTCAACAGACGATCATAGCCGGCCTTGTCCAGCAGATCGGCCAGTACGGCGTTGTCGGCCAGGCGCATGCGGAAGAACCAGGCCTTGTCCAGCGGCGATTCGTTGACCAGCTCCGGGCTGCCTTCCAGGTCGGCGTTGATCTCGACGATCTCGCCATCCAGCGGCATGACGATATTGCTGGCGGCCTTCACCGACTCCAGCACGGCCACTTCCTCGCCCTGGGTGTAGGCCTTCACTTCCGGCAGTTGCACGTACACCACGTCGCCGAGCGCGTCCTGGGCGTAATGGGTGATGCCGACGGTCACCAGACCATCGTTATCCAGACGCAGCCATTCGTGATCGGCGGTGAAACGCAACTCGCTCATGTCAACTCCTCAAGGGTAATGATGTCCGCTTCTAGGTGGCGGGCAGGTGCGGGAGCATTAGCAAACCAGGTGCCAATGTAAAAATATTCAATAAAATCAATAAGTTAAATATAATTTCTGGCGTTGCTCAGAGTGGCCTGGAACGATATCGATACGAATACCTGCGTCGCAAATGGAAAAGTAGAAGTCGCATGAGGCGCGGCGCGGCTTTCCTGCCTTTGTTGCTGAATCGTTACGGTGTAATGATATCGATACGGAATATGGCTGGAACCCCTCGCAAGCCCTGGGAGTCGGTAACTGGGA
This sequence comes from Pseudomonas sp. NCHU5216, assembly GCF_052156495.1. NCBI lineage: Bacteria > Pseudomonadati > Pseudomonadota > Gammaproteobacteria > Pseudomonadales > Pseudomonadaceae > Pseudomonas > Pseudomonas sp. NCHU5216. Next base: position 215,076 of record NZ_JBQLIX010000001.1, read on the forward strand.
GGCTCAATCGAAAAGGAGGCAGATCGACCATGAAAGCCCTGATTCCCCTGACTTTCGCGTTATTCGGCGTCAGCGCCGTGCAGGCCAGCGATAGCGTAAGCGTGATTCTTGAGCGGGCCACCGAGAACGGCCCCGGCGCGTCTGTTGGCAGCGTGAGCATCAGCCAGTCTGCCTATGGGTTGGTCTTCACTCCCGATCTACAAGGACTGGAACCGGGCATCCACGGCTTTCACGTGCATACCCAGCCCAACTGCAACGCTGTCAGAGTGGACGGCAAGCTGACCCCCGCCGGCGCGGCAGGCGGCCACTGGGATCTGCATGAGGCCGGGCGCCATGGCTTTCCCTGGGAAGACGACGCCCACCTGGGCGACCTGCCCGCGCTGCTCGTGACCGAAGATGGCAAGGCCAGCCAGCCGGTGCTGGCGCCGCGACTCAAGCGCCTGGAAGACCTGCACAACCGTTCGCTGATGATCCACGCCGGCGGCGATAATCACGCCGATCACCCGCAGCCGCTGGGTGGTGGCGGTGCGCGAGTCGCCTGCGGGGTGATCAAGGTGCCGACCAGCACCAAGCCGATCTAGCATGTCGCCCGGATTGCATCCGGGCTACGGATTCGGCATGGGCGCTGTGGGAGGCGCTTTTCACATCCACCGAATAAGGTGAGGTGCAAGGCTGGAGCGCAGAGGATGGTGGGCAGGCTTCGCGTTGCCCACTCTACGCAAAACGAACGCTATCAAGCCTTGCCGATACCGTACTTGCGCAGGCGCTTGGCGATGGCGGTATGCGAGGTGCCCAGGCGTGAGGCCAACTGGCGGCTGGAGGGGTGGCTGTCGTAGAGCTTTTCCAGCAGCGCCTTCTCGTACTCGTCCATGGCCTGCTCCAGGCTGGCGACTTCCCCTTCCACCCTCGGCGCCACTTCGGTGCCAGCGATATCCAGGTCGTCCATCTCCACCCAGTTGCTGTCGCAGATGGCGGCGGCGCGGAAGATCACGTTCTGCAACTGGCGCACGTTGCCCGGCCAGCGCCCGGCCAGCAGCGCCGGGAAGGTGGCTGGCGCCAGGCGGCAGGGCAGGCGCTGGATCTGCGCACAGGCCTGGGCCATGAAGTGCTGGGCCAGCAGCAATATGTCCTGGCCACGCTCGCGCAGCGGCGGCACCTCCAGATTGAGCACGTTGAGGCGGTAGAACAGGTCTTCCCGGAAGCTGCCTTCGGCCACCATCTTTTCCAGATCGCGGTGGGTGGCGCTGAGGATGCGCACATCCACCTTCACTTCGCGGTCGCCGCCGACACGGCGGAAGCTGCCATCGCTCAAGAAACGCAGCAGCTTGGCCTGCAAATAGGGCGACATCTCGCCGATCTCGTCGAGGAATACCGTGCCCTGGTTGGCCAGCTCCAGCAGCCCCGGCTTGCCGCCGCGCTGGGCGCCGGTGAAGGCGCCGGGGGCATAACCGAACAGTTCGCTTTCGGCCAGGTTCTCCGGCAGGGCGGCGCAGTTCAGCGCCAGGAAGGGCGCGGTGCGGCGCACACTGACCGCATGGCAGGCGCGTGCCACCAGTTCCTTGCCGGTGCCGGTTTCGCCGTGGATCAACAGCGGCGCATCCAGCGAAGCCACGCGCAGGGCGCGGGCCTTGAGCGCACGGATCGGCGCCGACTCGCCGAGCAGCGAGTCGAAACCTTCGGCATGGTCATGATGCAGCGCGGCCAGGCGCTGGCCCATGCGGCTGGGCGCATAGAGGGTGAGCAGGCCGCCGGTGAGGCGGCCGTCCTCGGTGATCGGCTGGGCATCGAGCAACAGCGGCTGGCCGGCGAAATGCACCTCGCGCAGCGGCTGGTGGAAGCCGGCGGCGAGCAGCGATTGCTGCAACGGCTCGTCGGCGAACAGCGCGGCGATGCTCAGGCCCTCGGGGGCGCGGCCGTAGAGGTCGTTCAGTGCCGGGTTGGCCAGCAGCACCGTGGCGCGGTCATCCACCGCCAGCACCGGGTCGGGCATGGCAGCGAGCAGGGCATCGAGCTGCAGGCGGCGGCGCTGACCGGGGAGAATGTCCACCACCTCCACGCTTTGCACGCCATGCACCTGCAGCAGCGCCCCGCGCAGTTCCTCGAGCACCGCAGCGCTCAGGGTCGGTGCGTCGATATAGACGTTTGGCGGTACCATCTCCACCGCATCGAGGTTCAGATTGCGCCCGCCGAGCAGCGCCAGGACTTCCTGGGTGATGCCGACGCGGTCGATGAAGCTGACGTGGATGCGCATTGAGGACGGTCGAAATGGGCGGACAGGCGGCGATTATGCCTGCTCTGCCCGGCATGAGGAAAAGGGCAACATCGTGAGCACAGAAAAACCGAGCCGAGCCGATTACCACCGCGAGCACCAGGCCCGCGCCGAAGCCGAGGCCCAGCGCCTGCTGGCACGCAAGGCCGAGTTGCAGGGGCGCTGGCTGCCCTGGGTGGCGCAGGAGCTGTACCAGCTCAGCCCGCCGGAGTTCGCCAACATGGTGCGGCGGGAGTTGCAGCGTCTTTCGTAGCCCATCTTGCGACGGCACATGCCCGTAGGAGGGGCTTTAGCCGCGATGCTTTTGAGCGGCTCTAATTGAATCTGGGCCAAGTTACGCTGCCGTTGGGGGGAGTATTGGGCGTGAGTCGTGGTGCCGGACTCGGCATGGCCCGGCGGACTGTTCGCTGGCGCTCCTGAGTCCGCCCTACAAGCTGCTGAGTTCGTGCGGCTGGGCCCTACCTGCTATGCCTGAGAATGAAGGGTGTCGAGCACGAACTCGACCCGTTCCTCGACGCTGACCTGCGGCAGCAGGGTGATCTCGTAGCCCAGTGTGGTGTAGGTGGCTTGCAGATGTGCGTATTCGGCCTCTGCCTCGGCAAGGTCATGCTGGCGCTGTGCATCGGTGCGGTAGATCGCCGGCCAGGGTGGGGCGAGGAACACCTGCGAACCGTAGGGTGCGCTGTCGCCCAGGCTGCTTGCCAGGGGCACGCCATACAACCGTTCCAGGGCGGCGGCTGCATCGATCAGCCCACGGTCGAAGAACACCGGCCCAGCCAGCCCTGCTACCGCCTGCAGGTCGTGCACCGCGAGTTGCAGCGCCTTGCGCAGGAAGCGTTCCATATCCGCCCAGGGCAGGGCATCGCCGCCCTGGCGCAGCTGCTCGGCGATGACGCGCCGGCCTGGTTCTTCGACCGTGGCATGGCCATGACGGCGCAGCGCGTCGAGCAGGGTCGACTTGCCGGCGCCGGAACAACCCGAGATGACCACCTGGCGTTGACTGGATTTGAACAAATCGGGCGCTCCCTATCAGGGCTCAGGCACAGGCGTGTGCTGCCACAGCAGGGCTCATGTGGCCGGCCGTGACAATGCCAGGCGCAGGCCGAACAGCATCAGCGCCAGGCCGGTGAGGGCATCGAGCGAGCGCGTGACCCAGGGCTGGCGCAACCAGCGCGCGAGAGGCCGGGTCGCCAGGATCAGAGCGGCGAACCAGATCAGTCCCATGGCCGCGTGGATGCCGGCGAGCAGCACGCTGAAGCCCACCACCGGCACGCCGGCTGGGATGAACTGGGGCAGCAGGCTGACATAGAACACGCCGACCTTGGGGTTGAGCAGGTTGGTCAGCAGGCCACGCAGGAACCAGCGCTGGTTACCCTCGGCGGGGGAGTCGCCGTCGTTTGCCTGTGGCAGTGCCGGTCTGGCACGGCGGGCGCTCCACAGCAGCTTGCCCCCCAGCCACAGCAGGTAGGCTGCGCCGACCATCTGCAGCAGGCTGTAGGCCGTGTGCGACAGGGCAAGCACGGCGCCCAGGCCGAATGCCGCGATCACGCCCCAGGCCAGCACGCCGACGACGATACCGCTGCCGGCCTGCATGGCCTGGCGCCCTCCCTCGACGGCAGCGGTGCGCAGCACCAGCGCGGTGTCCAGGCCTGGGGTCAGGGTGAGCAGTGCTGCCGCGACGCTGAAGGTTAGCAGTGCGGAAACAATATCCATCATGGGATTCCTCGTCGTTGGCAGAAGTCTTCCAGCAAGGCCAGGCCTTGTGGCCAGTCGCCCAGCCCGCTGCTGATATGCCCGAGAGCACCGGCCTCGGCGAACTCCGCCTGCCACTGGCTGGCTTGCCGTCGGGCATGGGCCAGGCTGGCATAGGGATCATCGCAACTGGCGAGCACCAGAGCAGGAAAGGGTAGCGGGCCTTCGGGTAATTCGGCAAAGCCGCGTGCCGCCGCAGGAAACACGGCGGACGCCGGATCGGGCGGGGCGACCAGAAAGGCGCCGCGCACCCGAGCAAGGTGATGGGTGTGGGATTCGCCGCTTCCCGAGTGCAACGCCCAGTGCGCGACCAACAGGCAGGACAGGCTGTGAGCGACCAGCAGCAGCGGCTCGGCCATGGCCTCGATAGCCTGCTCCAGCGCCTGCAACCAGTCCTGCAGGTGCGGTGCGTTCCAGTCGTCTGGCTGGAAGCGCTGGCTGCCGGGTAGAAGCTGTTGCCAGGCGCTCTGCCAGTGATCGGCAGGGGAGTCGCCGATACCGGGCAGCAACAGCAGTCGGGTTTGTAACAGCCTCTTGGTCATCGCTTCGCTCTTTGCTGAGTCGATCCTCTCCGGCGCCAGCCGCGCGGCTCTACTGCTCAGGCGTGCCGGATTGTGCGCCTGCCATTGACGCTCATGGCCGCCTGGCGGGCTGCCGTCACGGACGCCTGGAAGTCGCCGATCAGTTGCCGGGTGATCGGGCCAACCGGCCACTCGGTGCTGCCGTTTTCCTCGACCAGGGCCACCACCGGCTGCAACTCGACCGAGGTGCCGGCGGTGAAGACCTCGCTGGCGCTACGCAACTCATCCAGGGTCACGGCGCGTTCCTCCACCTGCAGGCCACGTTGACGCGCCAGGCCCATCACGTGGCGTTTGGTGATGCCGTCGAGAAAGCAGGTGGGCTGCGGCGTCACCAGCACCTCGTCGCGAATCAGCAGCAGATTGGTCGCCGTGGTCTCGGCCACCAGGCCGTCGCTGTCGAGCAGCAGCGCATCGTCGCAGCCCGCCGCGCTGGCGGCGTGCCGGGCCAGGGTGCCGATCATGTACAACCCGGAGCACTTGGCTGCGGTTGGCGCGGTGTCCGGGCGCGGGCGGCGCCACTTGGCCAGGTGCAGACGGATGCCGACTTCGGCGCGGCCCTGGGCTGCCGCCGTGGGCCAGTCCCAGGCTGCGATGGCGACATGCACCCGTGCCCGTGGCGAGGCGATGGAGACGCTGTCCGCGCCACGCCAGGCAATCGGGCGGATGTAGGCATCCTCGAGCTGATTGGCCCAGAGCACGGCCTCGATGGCCTGCCTCAGCTCGCCCTGCGACCAGGGCAGGCGATAGTCCAGCAGTTTGGCCGAGCGCTCCAGGCGCTGCAGGTGCGGCGTGTCGAGGAACACATGGCCGCCGTAGGCACGCATGCCCTCGAACACCGCGCCACCCATGTGCAGCGCATGGGTCAGCACATGCAGGCGCGCTTCGCGCCAGGGCAGCAGTTCACCGTCGAGCCAGATCAGGCCTTCGCGATCGTCCAGGGCATTGAGCATGGGGTACACCGCCTAGCAGCTTGTCGATGGGCGCAGTGTGCAGTGAGCTTCTCGCGGCCACGAGTGAGCAAATCTCAGATGACGCTGAGTTTTGCTCCGCGTGCTGGTGAGCCTGTACGCAGCAATTGCGCTTTAATGGGCGCATGGTCGAAGCATGAACTTCAGGAGGCCGTAGCCCGATGCGCATACCTGTCCCGCTGAATGCCCTGCGCGCCTTCGAGGCGGCCGCGCGTCATCTGTCGATCAAGGAAGCGGCCCTGGAGCTGGCGGTCACGCCATCGGCGGTGAGCCACCAGTTGCGCACTCTGGAGGACATGCTCGGGGTCGAGCTGCTGCGCCGGGTTGGCACGCGCCTGGAGCTGACCTGCGCTGGTGAGCGACTGGCGCCCAGCCTCAATCAGGGTTTCGCGCTGATCGCAGACGGCGTAGGCGCCTTGCGCGAAGAGCGCTATGACGGGCCGCTGCGGGTCAACATGCTGCCCACCTTCGCCACCAACTGGCTGTCACCGCGCCTGAGCCTGTATCCCTTCGGTCGGCGTGGTTTCTCGCTGGAAATCTCCACCACCCAGGACGAGGTGGATCTCGCTGCCGGCGTGGCCGATGCCGGCATCTGGTACGGCAGCGGGCAGTGGCCGGGGCTGCAGGCGGATCTGCTGTTCGAGGCCAGCATCGATCTGTACGCCCGCCCGGGGTTCGCCACGGGCTCGCCGGCACAGCGCATGCAGCAGGTCGCGCGGGCCAATCTGTTCGTCTCGCGCCATTGCCTGACCTGGCAGCGTTGGATGGAGTGCCTGCCTGGTGGGCCATTCGAGCCCGCCGTGGTCACTCGGGTGGACTCCGGCGGCTTGACCATGCAGGCGGCGGCCGACGGTGTCGGCGTGTCGATTGCAGTCTGCGAACTCGCCGAAAGCGCCGTGCGCCTGGGGCGCCTGGAGTCGGTCTTCGAGCACCCGGTCAGCGCAGGCGTGGGCTTCTGGCTCGTCTACCCTGAAGCCCTGCGTGAGGATCGGCGCCTGGACAACTTGCGCAGTTGGCTGCGCGAACAATGCCCTGCGCAAAGCACCGCGGTGCATGCCAAGACCGGCATGGCGACGGCGCGGCCCTTGGCAACGCGATGAGGGAAGCAAGCGCGCCATGACAACGCTTTACACCCTGGCCTATCCCAGGCTTGCCGATCACGACGCTCGATGGATCGACGACTATCGCCGCCAGCACGATCCGCGCTGGGCCATGGTCGGCGCTCATTTCACCCTGGTTTTCGGCTGCGCGGGTGTGAGCGAGGCTGTATTCAGCTCACAGGTGGCGGCAGTCGCTGGCCTGGCCCGCCCGATTCACTTCGTTTGTCGCTACGCGATGCTGGGGCACGACCATCTGACCGACAAGGCCTACCTGTATCTGGTGCCGGATGAAGGTCATAGCGGCCTGTTGCGGTTGCATGACCAGCTATATGGGGGCGCGCTGGCAGGCCATCTGCGCCTCGATGTGCCCTTCATTCCACATATCACCCTTGGCGTCTGCGATGAGCGCAGCTTCGCCAAACGACTCTGCGATGCGCTCAATGTTCAGGGCCTGGAGGTGCGCGGAACGGTCGATAGCCTGGTGGTCGCCTCCCTCGAAGAGGGCAGCGTCCGAACCCACGAGTGCTTCCGTCTGACGGCCGATTGACCGGCCGCTTCGAGTTCGGCCCAGGCTCGGTGCCAGGCGCGGTGTGGCCTTCATGGCCTGTTATCTGCCGGGCGGTGGCTCAGGTTGCCCGGAGGGGTGGTTGGCAGCTCGCCGCTGCGCAGCCAGTGCAGTGCCAGTGGCCACAGCGCCTCGCGAAAACGTTGATGGAAGAAGGCGAAATGGCCGATCTCGGCCTGACCGATGTCGGCGGGTGCCAGGCGTAGATGGTAGCGCTCGCTGCCGCTGTAATAGTCCAGCAGGCGATCCAGTGCCGGGCCTGTGCCGAATGGATCGTCCTCGATACCCAGGGCCAGGATGGGGGCGTGCACCTGGGCCAGGCGTCGCGCCAGCATTTTGGCTTCGGGCTCGCCCTGCGGCGTTTCCCGGCCATGCCGCACGCTGGCCTCGAAGCGCGGGCCCATGCGTGCCCAGTCCAGGGCCACGCCCTTGGGGGTGTCCTCCATCCAGCCCAGGCGCTTGGCCGGCACATAGCCCAGTACTCGTGCCAGCAGCGGCATGGCCAGGTGCCAACGCAGGAACATGGCGCGGCGTAGCACCGGGGTGTAGTCGCGCCAGTAGGCGTACTGCGCACCCATGGTGAAGATGCGCCGCACGCGCGGGGCCGATGCCGCCAGGCCGATGACGAAGCCACCGGCGGAGTGGCCGATCACGTCGATGGGCTGGCCGGGGAAGTGGCGGGCGGCATATTGCAGCACACCCTCGAAGTCGTGCTGGCCCCAGTCGATCCAGTCGGCCTGGAGCCGGCGCAGCGAGCGGGGGCGGGATTCGCCGATGCCGCGATAATCGTAGATCAGCACATCCCAGCCGTGGCCGTGCAGCCACTCGGCGAAACGCGCGTAGTAGCGGCAGCGCACCGAGGTGGCGGCGTTGATCAGGGCGAGTGGATGAGGCCGGTGCGGGTCGCCAGCGCGGCGCCAGACGAATCCGCCCAGGGCGTAACCGTCGGCCGCACGAATGGTGATGGGCTGGGTCATCGGTCGGCAAGTCCGTGCACCAGCAGCACCGTGGTCGTTGCGCCGGCCGTGCGATCCTCGGCGATGCGCCGGTACTCGGCCGACTCCGCGCATTGGCGGAAGGCCTGCTCATCGGGGAAGGTCATCAGCACCAGCTTCTGATACGGCCATGTGCCTTCGATCAGGCGAGGCTGTTCGTCGGCTGCCAGCAGGCAGCCCTGATAGCGACGAAATACCTCCATAAAGCGAGCCTGATAACGCCCGTAGCGGGATCGATCATGGATATCGAGTTGCGCGATGGCGTAAAGGGGCATGACGATCACTCCTTGTCGCCTGTTCGATGAACATTGGCCGGGGCGAGGCCTGAGAAGGCCAGGGGATGGATGAATCTGAAGAGATTCTGCGGTGCGGCCCGTGGCGCTGCCAGCGAGTATTTTTCAGCCCGCGTTGAGTTTTTCCGTGGCGCTGCGCAACTGGCTTGGCGCCCCTAGGTGCTGTCCCTGCGTAGAGCGTACCGGGACGCCGGTCGCTCGAAAGCAGTACGCCGCCGTTGGGGGAGTATCGGGCGTGAGTCGCGGTGCCGGACTTGGCATGGCCCGGCGGACTGTTCGCTTAGGCTCCTGAGTCCGCCCTACGCGCACCAGCTTTACGGTGGGCAGAGCGCACGACGCACCCTACGACCTGCCGCCCTACGCGCGTTTGCGCATACAGAGCCTCATATCCACCTTGCCCACATAGGGGTTGCCCCAACCCATCACACAGGCCACCTGCTGGTTGCGCTGGCGCTCCCAGGGTTCGACCGGGTAGGCCTTGCTCCAGGCCTCGTAGAGCCGGCGATCCTGCTTCGACAGGCGCAGCTTGTAGCGATCGGACATGTAGAAATAGGTGCGTGCGATCATCCCGCGGATGGTCGGGCGCGGCATCACCTTGCGCGCCTTGAAGTCCACCACCGTCTGGCACTGGCCGTATTGGTACGGCTTCTGCGGCAGCCAGGCGAAGCTGTAGTTGCTGCGGTCGCCGTTCACCTCGCCGATGCTCGGCACCAGGTTATGCAGGTCGGCCTCGGCCTTGCGGAACTGCACGTCATGGGCCGTGCAGTTCCTGCGTCCGCCTTTCTGCCAGCACTGGCGCTGATGGCCGATCACCCAGGCCGGGACGATATGTTCCCACTCGATGCGCCGGGCACGATTGGCGTTCTTGCGCGGCGTGTAGCCACAGGAGCGCAGGTCGACGCGATTGCCGCTGTACTTGCAGCCGCAATAGAACTCGGTGGATTGCTTGGCATACAGCGGCCAGGCCAGGCGCTTGGCCTCGGCGAAGGTGGCGGGTGCGGCATGCAGGGACAGGGCGGTGAAACAGCAGAGCAGAGGGAGTAGAGATCGAATCATGGGGCGGCAGAGTAGCCGTCACCATCACGCTTGTGAAGCAGGAAAGTTAAGGTTTTTCAATGGTTTACATGATGGCCAAAGGCCTCGTTCAAGCAGCGACGGGCAGCCCGACCGAGCTGTCCGTCACTCGTATGATGTTCAGTTGAACCTTGGCAGACGCTGATCCTGCTCGCCGCCTTCGGCCTCCACCTGCTGCGGCAGGCCGGCGACCTTGAGCACCGGCGTTCGCTCGCCCACCAGACGCAGGTCGCGGCGCGGCAGGGCGAAGCGCACGTCCAGCTCGCGCAGGGCATCGAGCAGTTGCAGATTGATCTCCTGCTGAACGTCCATGTACTGGTTGTAATCCGAAGTCAGCACGATATACACCACCTCGAAGGTCAACTGGCTTTCGTCGAAGCCGAGGAAGTGCGCGCGGTCGAAACGGGTCTTCGGCGTGGCGCGGATGATATCGCCGACCTTCTCCGACACCTGACGCACCTTGTCGCTGGGGGTGTCGTAGCTGATGCCGAACTTGAAGACGATGCGCCGGGTGTCCATGCGCTTGTAGTTATGCACCACCTGGCGCAGCAGGTCGGCATTGGCGCACACCACCTGCTCACCGCTGAGGCTGCGAATGCGCGTGGTCTTCAGGCCTATATGCTCGATGGTGCCGGCCACCTGGCCGAACACCACGAAGTCGCCGATCTCGAAGGGCTTGTCGACGCCGATGGACAGCGAGGCGAACACATCGCTGAGCACCGTCTGCACCGCCAGCGCCACCGCGATACCACCCACACCCAGGCTGGCCACCAGCGCGGTGATATCCACGCCGAGGTTGGCCAGGATCGACAGCAGCATCACCGACCACACCACGATCAGGATCATGATGCTCATGATGGTGGTCATCACCGGGTTGTAGTTGGCACCGCTCTTGCCCATCACCAGGCTGCGCGACCACAGGCGCACGCCGCTATCTACCCACAGCGCCACCTGCAAGGCCAGGGCGACGAACCAGGTGTGGCTCAACGCGCTTTGCCAACTGTCGGGCAGATCCGGCAAACGCAACGCCAGCAACAGGGAAAAGGCCAGCAGCAGCAACCGGCTGGTACGGCCGATCACCACGGCGACGAAGTGCTGCCAACTGCCATCCTGATCCTTCGACCAGGCCGTCAACCGCTTGTGCAGCGCAGCAACCACGGCTCGCAGCACGCTGTAGATCAGCGCCGTGGCGACCAGCACGATCGCCACGTTGAGCCAGATATCGCGGTTGAGCCAGATATTCCACTGTTCCATCGCCAGGGGCCTCCAGAAAAGGGCAGGTAGTGTTCTGTGGGCTTTGAGCGGCAGAAGTTCCGGGGAATGGGTGAGTGGTTTGGCTGGGCGAGAGGTGGTGGAATCGAACCCTTTCCGGCCCCTCGCTGTGATCTGCAACGCACGGCTTTACTGGCTTTCCTGCTTCGTCAGCCCGGCATTTATCCGCTATGCCTTGCAGTGATTTCGACACTTTTTCGACACGGTAGCTAGACAGCTCTGAGGCTGAGGGGTAGCGTTTGGCTATTATAGGGAGGCCTGCTGGAGTTAGCCATGGATGACATTCCCCTAGACGCAAATGACCTTGATGCACTTGTCCGCAGTGTTTCGAAGAACGGAGACTTCTTTATAGCTGCTACGCAGCTCGCATCTGCCTCACACGCACTTAACTCAGATCAGGCAGTCCGCTTATACGAGCATATTCGGGATAGTTCCGACAGGCTTGAGATAGAGTGGCGGGGTGAGTTTATTGCTGCATTTTCTGGTGTTGAAAACTTGCTGCCAGAACCTTTGGGGTGAATATGTTGATTTAAATGAATTTGTCCATTTTTCTGTTCCTTTCTTTTGTTATGCCCCTCCATCTAGTGGGCTATAAGGTGCTATGAGATTGTTCGGTTTTTTAAGTTTTCGCTTAAATGAGGCCCTAGAAGGTGATGGTTTGTCTCTTGGGCGGTTGATTGTTTTCTCGGTGTTAGCATTGTTTCTAGGTGGCGTAGCCACTTCTCTGTTGGGGTATTTGAGGCCGGTTCTGATACTGAATGAGAATCAGATTCTTTATTTGTATTCAACTACTGCGCAGGTTTTGTCTGCAATTTATGGGTTGACTCTTACCGGGTTTATTTTCTTTAGAAATGAGCTTAGTAGGGAGGAATTTGGTGATGAAAGCTTGGAGCAGGCTGTTGAGGTTTTAAAGAGACGTTATTTTAGAGTGCTTTTGTTTGTGACATTGCTATCAATGTTTACTGTTTTGGGTTGTAATTTTGTCATTGCTGTTGGTGGCTTTAAATGGAGGTTGATTGAAGTTGTTTTTATGAATGTTACTCAGGTTTCGTTTGTTGTTAGCTTGGTTGTGATTGCCTATTTTATTTTTGATGTTGTTGCACCTAGGAGAATTGAGAGAGCCAGTAAAGCTATTCAGGAAGAATATGATCCAGGCTATTCAGTGGGGGAGAAGGGTAGTCTTGAAGAATTCTTGACGAACTATAATGCTCTTGAGGAGATAATCCAGAAATATGGTCGTGCGTATCAGTCCAATGATGCTGTGTCTGACTATAGGGCAAGAAAAAGAATTTCAAATGTCAAGTTGGCTGAGTTTATATTGAGATCTGAAAGGATAGATTGGTCATTGTTTGAGAGGATACGGAGCCTGATTACGCTTAGGAATTCAATAATTCACGGTGCGGAACCAGTAGTTAGTGTTGAGATGGTTAACCAGTCCAAAGAAGTCCTTGAAGAGTTATCTGAAGCCTTGGAGTTGGTGCCTGTAAATAACTGAGGACGCTTGCGCTTGTGGGGTGTGTAAAGTGCTCAATTTTCTCTGTGAACAGTAATAGATGTTTTGGTAGTATGAGTTAGAGACATGGGTTTTGTTGTTGCATGGAGACATGAAGTTCCTGTGTGATTTCGTGAGGCGTATTTTTAGTTAGGGGGTGTATGGCTGAGTCTGTCTCGATTTATTGTCCACATTGCCATAAATATACACGAAAAAGGGGACAGATTTATTTATCGATAAATAAATCTGCCCCCTTTTTCGGTCTCCTTATGCATCATTAGGAAAGTAACACGCATGAAAAAGACAATAATATTAATCGCCGCGCTTTTGTCTGGCTGCGCTGAAATGCCTGCGTACACAAATGTTGAGTCAGGCACAATTGACGAGTCCAAATATGTCGTCCTGGAAACAAGCACTCATGCAGAAAGAAATAAAAGATCATATATAAGCCTAGAGCCAGAGCTTAATATAATAAGAATTAATGGTGAGAAAGTCGGAAATATACCGTTCTCGACATACTACTATAAAAATGACTCCCCTCAGAAAGCAATATTAACTCCCGGGAAGTACTCAATACAACTTGAGTACAAGCTTCCAAGGCACTTCTTATTTGCTGATCTAGAATTCACAGGTCACGCCGGCCAAAAAATAATAGCAAAAACAAAATACATCGGCTTAAACCTACTGGAGGTCTGGTTAGAGGATGCAGAAACAGGCGAAAAAATAAGCACCCGAGCAGAATAATAGGAAAAGGGGACTAGGAAAAGGGGGCAGATTTATTTATAGCGCAGCTCCACTGGTCTAAAAATAAATCTGTCCCCTTTTTTCTATAGCTGTTATGTAATGGAGGGTATCTATATGGATGAGAAATTGGTTTTGGCGTTAGTGGCTGCTTTGTCTGCGATTGGTGGCGTATTGATTACTCAGGTATTTACATTTTTTAGAGAGCTGTTGGTTTCTAAGCGTCAGAGTAAAATCTTGCTTAGAGAAAAATATGAACTACTAGCGGAGCAGGTAGGTGAATCCTTCCTGCATAGAGTGAAGGTTGCCAGTCATACAGGTGAGGAGTTCTTTGTAGATTACTTGAATAAGCCGATTGAAAAGATTTTTAGCCAGGCGCTGTTGTACTTTCCAGAGTTGGTTGAGCCTTCAAGGAATTACCACAATGCATACCATGACTATTACAAGATGCTGGCTGAAAGCTTCCTTCCCGATACAGGGTTGACAGCGGCCATGCAACGTGCCAAGTCGCCAGGTGAGAATTTCGAGATGGTTTTGGATAAGTTGGATGAAACTCAAAAAGCTCTTTATGAATGCATTAGAAAGAATGCACCTAAGTACGCTAGAGCATAATGCAGTTAATTTTTATAAAGAAAGATGATGATTTTTTCTAGCACCTGTATTGGGTAATCGCAAAACGCCATCTTTTTTCGGCTCAAACCCTGCGGTCAAGTCCTTCGGCCACCAGAAACGAAAAAGCCCCGTCAGTGATGACGGGGCTTTTGCTTGGCTGTCTGGAGCGGGTGATGGGAATCGAACCCACGGCTCTAGCTTGGGAAGCTAGGGTATTACCATTATACGACACCCGCAGCGGGTGCCTTTATACCGGAAGCCAGCGCAGAAATGAAGCGCAAAGCGTATCCGCTTCGCGCTTGCTCCCTCACACCGCGATGGCCTGCAGATCCTGCAGCTCGCCACGTTGCGGCTGGTGCAGGCGCTTGCTGGGGGCGTTGAAGAAGTCCAGCAGCACGCGCTGGGTCTGCAGCCAGGCGGCTTTGTGTTCCATGTCGAGGAAGTGGCCGGCGTCGTCGATCACGGCGAACTGGGCGTGGTCGATGTGCTGGGCGAACAGGCAGGCGTCTTCCACCGAGGTGTATTCGTCGCGGTCGCCGTTGACGAACAGCAGGGGGATGTCGATGGCCTGCAGGCAGTCCATGCGGCAGTGCGCTTCCATGTTGAGGATCTGCTTGATATGGGCGTACATCTGCCAGTATTCGTGCTCGTCCAGGGTGCTGACGTGCTTGTGGTTGAAGCGCTTGAACAGCGATGGCAGGTGCTTGCCGATGGTGCTGTTGACCAGCAGGGCGACATTGTCGCGATCCACCGCGCTCAGGAAGCGCAGGCCCTTATGCAGATAGTCGAGCATGGGCACGTTGAGGATCGGCGAGAAGGAGCAGATGGCGGCTTTTTCCAGGGTCGCTGGGCGCTGGGCCAGGGCGAGCATGGAGGCGACGCCGCCCCAGGAGAACGACATCAGGTAGTGGGCGCCGTAGTGGTCGATCAGCTTGAGCAGGATGGCCGCTTCGTCTTCCTTGCTGATGGGCGTGAAGTCGCTGTTGTACGGCTTGGACTGGCCGGCGTAGGGCAGGTCGAAGGCCACCACGTTGTACTGCGGTTGCAGGTACTTGACCGTTTGCGCGAACGAGGCGGTGGTCGCCAGAGAGCCGTTGACCAGGATGATGGTCTTGCTTGCTGCCGGGTTGCCGTAGAACTCCGTATGAACCTTGTGCTTCCTGTTGATCTCGACGACTGCGGTTTCTGGCCTCATGTCGTTTCCTCCTGGCGCAAGTAGGTCAAGGCGAGCGGATGGCCGTTCGCGTTGGTTTGAGCAGTAAGAAAAGCGCCTGAGCGTGACAGCTTCATGTCAGGCTGGAGATTTTTATAAGTTTAGGAATTTCAAGCAGTTAGGATCGAAACAGGCGGGCGCTCCAGGCACTTTCAGGGCCGGGAGAGAGCGGTGTTACCAGGCAGGAATCCAGTCGGTGCAGAGCACCAGCAACCGAAGAATGTTCTCGCTCGTCTCGCTGTGACTGATTGGTCACGCAAAGACTTATGGTTCGATTCAAGCAGTTACCTTGCAGCTACGCAAGGGCGAGTCACATCTTTATGGACGATTGTGCTAACCGTTGGTCGGGTAGCCGGAAAGGTCGTCAGACGCTGGCGATTTCCGCTGCCGTCAGGGCGCGGTACTGGCCGGGAGCCAGTTGTGGGTCGAGGACGATGTCGCCCATGCTTTCGCGGTGCAGGGCGACGACGCGGTTGCGGAAGTGGCCGAACATGCGCTTGACCTGGTGATAGCGACCCTCGAACAGGGTCAGGCGGGCGTGGTGGCTGTCCAGCACATCGAGCTGGGCGGGCAGGGTGGTGAGATTCTCGAAGGCGAAGTACAGGCCACGGGCGAAGACTTCTGCGTATTCGTCGGTGATCGGCTGCTCGGTGGTGACGTGATAGACCTTGGGCTTGCGCTGCTGTGGCTGGGTGATGCGCCGTGACCAGCGCCCGTCATTGGTGAGCAGCAGCAGGCCGCTGGTGTTCAGGTCGAGGCGGCCGGCCAGGTGCAGGTCGTGCTTGTCCGGCTCGTTCAGCAGGTCGAGTACGGTGCGGTGTTCGTCATTTTCGGTGGCGCTGACCACGCCCACAGGTTTGTGCAGCATCCAGTAGCGGGCGCTGCGCCCGGCCTGCAGCAGTTCGTCGTCCAGCTCGACGCGCTGGAAATCGCGGATTTCATGGCGCGGGTCGCGGACGGTCTGGCCGTCCACGCGCAGGCGGCCTGCGCTGATCAGCAGGCGGCTGTCCTGGCGGCTGAAGCGGGGGAAGTTGCTGAGGAAGCGATCCAGGCGCATGGCTCAGTCGTGCTCGCGGCGTTCGATGGCATCCAGCGCGTTGGCGCAGGCCGGGCACAGGCAGGCCTGGTCGCGTTGCTCGGGCGTCAGGCGCTGCAGCGCGGCTGGGTCGATCTTTGCTTCAAAGCACCAGCAAGGCTCGTCGCTACGCCCTGCGGCGGTGCTGCACTGGTTGGGCTTGCCGCACAGGGGGCAGCGTTCGCTGTCCATCAATGCTCTTCACAGACGCGGTCGCGCCCGGCCTGTTTGGCGCGATACAGGGCGCGGTCGGTGCGGCCGAGCAGGGCGTGCAGGCTTTCGCCGGTTTGCCACTGGCTGAGGCCGAGGCTGACGGTGACCTGCAGTCTTTCACCCTCCACCGGGTAGCGCTGTTCGGCGCAGCGCTGGCGCAATTTCTCGGCCAGCTCATGGGCGGCCTGATGCTCGGTGTTCTTCAGCAGCAGGATGAATTCCTCGCCACCCCAGCGGCAGAGAATATCGGACTGGCGCAGCGCGCCGCGCAACTGTTCGGCAAAGCGGCGCAGCACCTCGTCACCGGCCAGGTGGCCGTACTGGTCGTTGATCTGCTTGAAGTTGTCCAGATCCAGCAGCACCGCGCACAGCGGGCTGTTGTCGCGTTGCGCCTCCTGCAGGGCCTTCTCGGCGAGTATGTCGAAGCCACGACGGTTGGGCAGCTCGGTGAGGGCATCGGTGGTGGCCAAGGCGGCGATGCGTTGCTGGTAGCGGCGAATCACCAGGCTGACCAGGGTGAGCACGATGACGGTGACCAGCAGGCACAGCAGCAGGTTGAGGTAGAGCCCCTGGCGGATGCCGACCAAGGCCTTGTCGTGCTTGTCGACGAACAGGTACCACTCCAGTTCGGGAATGTAGCGCACGTTGAGAAAATGCTCGCGGCCATGCTCCTGATACTCGAAGCGGCCGCTCTGCGGCGTCGGCAGCTTTTCCATCAGGCCAGCCAGGCCTGGTATGTCCGCCAGCGATTCGCCGACCTTGGCGCCCAGCGGCCCACCCTGGGCGCCGGTGAGGGTGATGCGCCCTGTGGTGTCGACGAAGTAGACGCTGCGCTCGTAGCGTTGCTGGTATTCGTCGATCAGCTTGACCACGGCGTCGACGGCCAGGCCGACGCCGGTGGCACCGATGAAGTTGCCGTCGTAGTCGAGCACCTTGTAGTTGATGAAGATGGTCAGACGGTCGGCGTTGGCCATGTCGACATCGACGTTGATCTCGTAGGGTTCCGGCTGCATGCGCAGGCGGTAGTACCAGACGTCGCGCGGCTCGCTCGGCTTGACCTGCTTCAGCACGCCCTTGGATTGGTAGTAGGTGCTGGTTCTGTCGGAAACGAAGAAGCTGGTGAAGGCGCCGTAGTGTTCCTGCACTTCGCGCAGGTAGCGGGTCATCTGCTCGGTGTTGTGCTCGCCGGCCAGCACCCAGTCGCGCAGGAAGGTGTCGCGCGCCATCATCGAGGAGATGAGGATGGGGCGCACCAGATCCTTCTGGATTTCCGAGTAGACGGTGTCGGAGGTCAGCGGCAGCTCGGTGTTGATGATGCTGTCGCGGATCGAGTCGCGCGAGGCGTAGTAACTCAGCAGTGAGGTGGTGAGAAAGCCACTGCCGAGCAGAAACAGGAGGAGCAGCACCAGCGAGGTTTGCGTGTGCCGTTTGGAGCGCAGCAGCATCGTTGAGTCCGTCAACGGGGAATAGCGTGATGCTAGCGTGTCAGGCAGGCCAAGCGCCAGTTGTGATCACAATGGCGCTGTTATCGGGTGCGGATTAAATCCGGTGGTGGGTGGCAGGTTTCCCCGGATTGCATCCGGGCTACGGGATTGTAGGGGCGGATTTATCCGCGATTGGGGTTGCGGTGGAGCGTGAAGCGGTCGCGGCTAAAGCCACTCCCACAAGGAGCCTGCACGGCATTATGGGAGGCGCTTCAGCGGCGACAGCTTTCAGGCTTCTTCCACTATCACCACACGCTGCCCGGCCCGTAC
Source organism: Pseudomonas sp. NCHU5216 (assembly GCF_052156495.1). NCBI lineage: Bacteria > Pseudomonadati > Pseudomonadota > Gammaproteobacteria > Pseudomonadales > Pseudomonadaceae > Pseudomonas > Pseudomonas sp. NCHU5216. The sequence goes on from NZ_JBQLIX010000001.1 coordinate 233,045, forward strand.
GGGGGAGCCCGGTTGCACGCGCACTTCGCGCACGATGCCGGCCATTGGGGCGGTGAGTGGAATCTCCATCTTCATCGACTCGAGGATGACCAGCACGTCGCCAGCCTGCACCTGGGCGCCGGCTTCTACCTGCACCTGCCAGAGGTTGCCGGCCACATGGCTTTCGATGGCGTGCTGGCCGGCCGCGAGCGGGGCGTCCTCGCCTTGTTCGGGGGCGGCTTCTTCCACCTCGAAATGTGCCTGGCCGCTGTCGATCCAGCGTTGGCGCTCGGCGTCGAAGGCGGCGCGCTGTTGTTGGCGGAAGGCAGCGATGCCGCCTGCTTCGGCATCGAGGAACTGTTGATAGTCGGCCAGGGCCAGCTCGCTCTGTTCGATGCGCAATGGGTAGCGGCCCAGCGGGAAGTCTCGACGGATGCGCAGCAGTTCCTCTGCCGATACCGGGTAGAAACGGATCTGGTCGAAGAAGCGCAGCAGCCAGGGTTTGCCATCGAAGGCCTCGACCGCGCGGTAGCGGTTCCACATCTGCAGGGTGCGGCCGACGAACTGGTAGCCACCCGGGCCTTCCATGCCGTACACGCACATGTAGGCGCCGCCGATGCCGACGGAGTTTTCCGCTGTCCAGGTGCGCGCCGGGTTGTACTTGGTGGTGACCAGGCGGTGGCGCGGGTCGAGCGGCGTGGCCACTGGCGCACCGAGGTAGACGTCGCCCAGGCCCATGACCAGGTAGCTGGCGTCGAATACGGTGCGGTACACCTCGTCCAGATTCGGCAGGTCGTTGATGCGGCGGATGAACTCCAGATTGCTCGGGCACCAGGGGGCATCCTTGCGCACGGTGGTCATGTACTTGTCGATGGCCAACTGGCAGGCCGGGTCGTCCCAGGACAGCGGCAGGTGGACGATACGCGACGGCACCTTGAGATCCTTGGCTGCGCACACCGCGTCCCACTCGCCGGCGACGATATCGAGCAGCGTCTGTAGCGCCAGGGTTTCCGGTTGGTAGTGCACCTGCAGCGAGCGGATGCCGGGCGTGAGGTCGATCACGCCGTCCAGTTGCTTGGCCTCCAGCGCCTGCATCAGCGCATGGCCACGGAAGCGCAGCACCAGGTCGAGCTCGGGCTGACCGATTTCCAGCAGCAGGTGGGTGTCGCCGGACAGGCGCGCGACCAGGCGGGTGTCGCCCTCGCGTAGGTCGAGGATGATGGGGGAGATGAGGTCGGTCACGGACAAGCCCCCTCTCCCATTTATGGGAGAGGGTTGGGGAGAGGGCGCGTGCGATACAGCAGACGCAGCCCTCTCCCCCGGCCCCTCGGCTTGAGCGTCCTGCGTCGCCCTACCTCCTGCATCCATGCAGTCGTCTCCCGCAAGCGGGAGAGGGGAGACAAGCGCAAGCGCGCTGGCCTCCGCATTACGTGCCTTGGCCAATTCCCGCGCCGTGGCGATATCCACCGGCACGAAGCGCACCTTGTCGCCGGCCTTGAGCTGGCCGAGCTGCCACAGGTCGGCTTCGATGATGGTCACCAGGCAGACGAAGCCGCCCAGGCTGGGGCCGTCCGGGCCGAGGATCACCGGCATGTCGCCGGTAAAATCCACCGCGCCGATGGCGTAGGGGTTGTCGTGGATGTTGGACGGGTGCAAGCCGGCTTCGCCTCCGCTGTCGCGCACCCACTCGGGCTTCGGCCCGATCAGACGTACGCCGGTGCGGCTGGAGTTGAAGTGCACTTCCCAGTCGGTGGTGAGAAAGCGGTCGACATAACCGGGCGTGAAGTATTCCGGTGCGCCGTGCGGGCCGTAGATCACCCGCAGTTCGCGCACTGCTGGCAGGGCGGGGCAAAGCTCGGCGGGCAGTTGCGCACCGGCCTCGCGGCTATCGAGCGGCAGCAGGTGCAGCACGTCGCCGGCGCGCAGGGCGCGGCCGCCATGGCCACCGAACTGGCCGAGGGTGAAGGTGCTCTTGCTGCCCAGGTAGTCCGGCACCTGGATGCCGCCGCGAATGCTCAGGTAGCTGCGCGCGCCGGCACCATTGATGGTGCCGAGGGCCAGGGTGCTGCCGGCTGCGATCAGCAGGGCGGTGTTCAGCGGCTGGGCGACGCCATCGAGGCTGACGGGAATCTCGGCGCCGGTGACGGCGACCACGGCGTCGGTGTTGAAGCGCAGGGTGGGGCCGCTCATGGTGATTTCCAGGCCAGCGGCGCCTGCGTCGTTGCCGAGCAGGCGGTTGCCCAGGCGCAGGGCGCGGTCGTCCATCGGCCCGGACGGCGGTACGCCCACCGCCCAGTAGCCGAGGCGGCCGGGGCAGTCCTGCACGGTGGTCTGGGTGCCAGCGCTGAGAACCTCGAAGGTGGTCGCTTGGTAGACGAGGTTTTCCAGGCAGCGCGTCCAGGGATTACCGCTGGCAAAGGGGGCGTCGGCCAGGATCTGGCGCAGGTAGTCGCGGTTGCATTCCACGCCGTACAGCAGCGAATCGGCCAAGGCTTTATCGAGGGCGGCGCTGGCCTGCTCGCGGCTCGGCGCCCAGGTGATCAGCTTGGCGATCATCGGGTCGAAGTAGGGCGGAATCTCGCAGCCGGCCTCGACCCAGGTGTCGATGCGCAGGGCCTTGCCGTCGGCTTCGGGAAACTGCGCGGCAGTGAGCAAGCCAGGGCTGGGCTGGAAATCCCGGCCAGGGTCTTCGGCGTACAGTCGCGCCTGGATGGCATGGCCGCTGGGCTTCAGGCTCTTGGCCAGTTCGCTCAGCGGCGCCAGGTCGCCGGCCGCCAGCTCGATCATCCAGCGCACCAGGTCGACGCCCCAGACCTGTTCGGTGACGCCGTGCTCGACCTGCAGGCGGGTGTTCACTTCAAGGAAGTAGAAGCGCTCGGCCTCGCTGTCATAGACGAACTCGACGGTGCCGGCGCTGCGGTAACTGACCGCCTTGGCCAGCTTGATCGCCGCAGCGCACAGCTCATCGGCCATGCCGACGGGCAGGTTCGGCGCCGGGGTTTCTTCCAGCACCTTCTGGTTGCGCCGTTGCACCGAGCAGTCGCGCACGCCGAGGGCGAGTACCTCGCCCTGGCCGTCGCCGAACACCTGCACTTCCAGATGGCGGGCACGCTGGATGTACTTCTCGATAAATACGCCGCTGTCGCTGAAGTTATTCTGCCCCAGGCGCTTGACCGCCTCGAAGGCTTCGCTCAGTTCCTCTGCACTGCGGCATACACGCATGCCGATGCCGCCACCGCCGGCGGTGCTTTTCAGCATCACCGGATAGCCGACCTGCTCACCGGCCTTGAGCGCGGCGTCGAGGTTTTCCAGCAATTCGGTGCCTTCGAGCATGGGCACGCCATGCTGCTTGGCCAGGGCGCGGGCGGTGTGCTTGAGGCCGAATACGCGCAGTTGCTCGGGCGTCGGGCCGACGAAGGCGACACCGGCGGCTTCGCAGGCTTCGGCAAAGGCGGCGTTCTCGGAGAGGAAACCGTAGCCGGGGTGAATGGCTTTGGCGCCAGTCTGTTTGGCGACGGCGAGGATCTTGTCGACCACCAGATAGGTTTGTGCGGCCGGGCCTTCACCCAGGGAGAAGGCCTCGTCGGCCTGCTGAATATGCAGGCTGGCAGCGTCTGCCTCGGAGTACACGGCCACGCCGCCGACGTTCAGCTCACGCAGGGTGCGCAGGATGCGGCAGGCGATGGCGCCACGGTTGGCGATCAAAAGTTTGTCGAACATATCCGCTCCCGAGACAGTTCAAAGCTGCTGCGCTCCACCATGCTGCGTTGGCAGCCAGTTCGAAATGCTCATTTGCTCCAGCAAACTCCGCTTTCTCACTGGCTGCCGCCTTGCCTGATGTTCGCTCGCGACGCTTTGCTTCTGCCTCGTATAAGGTGGCGGGCCGTCCCGCCGTCATTCGTCGTGCGCCACGGTCGTCCGCAGCGAGCGGCAAGCCTCAAGCTACAAGCGGCAAGAGGGTTGCGTGTGTAGAAGCGGCCGGGCAGCGTTCCGCTTTTGCCGCGAACCGGCGAAGCTGGTGGATGTAGAAAGCGACATCCACCCTACGGTTGGTAGGCGCGGCGCCGTACCGCTTGCAGCTTGTGGCTTGCAGCTTGCGGCTGCTCTATTCCCACACCAGCACTTCGGCCGGAGTCGGGTTCCAGCCGTTGCAGGGGTTGTTCAGTTGCGGGCAGTTGGAGATCAGCACGATCACGTCGGTCTCGGCTTTGAGCTCGACGTACTTGCCGGGCGCGGAGATGCCGTCCTCGAAGGTCAGGCCGCCCTCGGGGGTGACCGGCACGTTCATGAAGAAGTTGATATTGGCGCCGATGTCGCGCTTGCTCAGGCGGCCGTCGTGCAGGCTGGCGCGCAGGAAGTTGTCGCGGCAGCTGTGCATGTAGCGTTTGTCCAGGGCATAGCGCACGGTGTTGCTCTCCTGGGCGCAGGCACCGCCGAGGGTGTCGTGGCGGCCGCAGGTGTCGGCGACTATGGTCAGCAGCGGGTTGCCGAGGTTGGAGTAGAGCACCGTGCCGGTGGTGAGGTAGACCTTGTTCTGCTTGCGCAGGGTGCGTTGCGGGTCGAAGCGCTCGCGTGGGTTGTTCGCGGCGAAGAACAGGGTGTCGATGGCCTGGTTACCTTCGAGGTCATGCAGGCGCAGGGTCTGCCCGGCCTTGACCTCGAACAGATAGGGCTCGCCTGCCGGGATGGTGTGGCGGAACACGGCGGTTTCGGGATGCAGCTTGCTTGCGGTCAGGCTCATGTCGGCATCCTCACAGGTACTGGCGTTCGGTGTTGTGGAAGGCGCGGCCGTTTTCCGGGCGCGAGGTGCGGCAGAGCACGCTGATGCCGTCGCTGGCCACCTTGCTCCAGGCGAGCTGCACTGGCTTGGGCGCATAGTCCGGGGCAGGATCCATCGGGTGCTGCAGGGCGGTGAGCACCACCAGGCAGTCCATCGGCGCGTACAGCTCGATATGGTCGCCGGCCTGGCTGTTATTCGGCTGGAAGTGGAAGGCGCCATCGGCGTCGACATCCACGCGGCTGAACAGGTTGAGGTTCATCAGCAGGTCTTGCAGGTTGAGATCCCACTTGCCCATTTCCACCAACAGATTGTCCATGCCGTTGCGGAAGAAGCCGTTGCGCAGTTCCTGATAGCGGCCCTGGCCGTACTTCTTCTGCACCTCTTCGGCATTGAGCACGCCGCCAAAGCTGTCATGCCAGCCGCAGGTATCGGCGGTGATGGCGGCCAGTACCTTGCCCATGTCCGAATAGAGGCAGTGGCCGACGGTGAGTTTGGCGGTGTGCTGGCCCTTGAGGGTGTCCGGCAGGTTCAGCCGTTCGCTTTTCTCGGCCGCGTTGAACAGCAGCAGGCTGACGTTGGCGCCGCCTTCGATATCGGTGATGCGCAGCAACTGGCCGCGCTTGAGCACGAAGGAGGTATGGCCGCCGCCGGGGACGGTTTCCTCATACAGGGTCGGGCGTAGGGTAGGGGCAGTGTTCATGGGTACCTCGGGGTTGAAACCTGGTCGTCAGGCGCCGGCAGTGGCGCCTGATCATCGTTGCGATGGGTTTTGGAGTTGCCCGTCAGAGCTTGCCGTCGACGGCCATCTGCACGTAGCTCGGGTCGAAGCGCAGCTTGATATTGGCGCTGTCTCCAGTGCTCACACCGCCGGCGAAGGTCATGCCGATGGCATCGGCGCTGCGCGCGCCTTCACCGAGGATGCCGTGCTCGAAGCTGAAGTTGGCCACCTTGCTCATGGTCTCGGGCAGGGCCGGGCTGGTGACGAAGTCCAGGGTTTCCTTGGGCGTGTAGAACAGCTTGGTGGTCGCCAGTTGCGCCTGGTAACCGGCCAGATCGGTGCCGGAGGCCTTGGCCATTTCGGTCAGGGCATCGGTAGCTTGCGGGGTGCCGGATTGCATCAGTTCGAGAATTTCGAACCAGGCGCCGACCAGGGCTTTGCCGAAGTCCGGGTTGTCCTTGAGGGTCTGGGTGTTGACCACCATCATGTCGAGGATCTCACCGGGAATCTTCGAGGAGTCGAACACCTCGGTGCTGCCTGGCTGGGCCTTGATCTCCGCGAGCATCGGGTTCCAGGTGGCGGCAGCCTGTACGCTGGGGGTGGAGTAGGCGGCGATGATGTCGGCGTCCGAGGTGTTCACCACGGTCACGTCACGCTCGCTCAGGCCTGCGGTTTCCAGGGCACGGGCGAGGAAGTAGTGGGACACCGACAGTTCCACCAGGTTGACCGGCAGGCCCTTGATGTCGGCCAGGGTCTTGCCTTCGCCCTTGAGCAGCAGGCCATCGTTGCCGTTGGAGTAATCGCCGACGATCAGCGCGGTGCTGTCGACGCCACCGGCGGCGGGGATGGTCAGGGCGTCCATGTTGGTCATGGTGCAGCCGTCGAACTGGCCGACGCTGTACTGGTTGATGGACTCGACATAGTCGTTGAGCTGCACCACATCGATGTCGATGCCGTACTTCTTCGCCCATTTGTCGATGATGCCGGAGGTGCTGGCATAGCCCCAGGGCATCCAGCCGGCGTAGAGCGTCCAGCAGACGCTGAAGCTGTCTTTCTTCTCGGCGTGAGCGCTGAAGCTGAGCACCGCGGCCAGGCCGGCGGCGGCGAAGGAGAGCAGACGATACTTGCGCATTGGAACCTCCAGTCGTGATGAGTGCGGGCAGGAGTCGCGGCACGTTCCGAATGGTGCGGAAGGCGCGTTCTCCCGGGCTTTTATCCCGCCGTGTAACCTCACTGGAGGTCGATGACTCTCGGACCAGCACCCGCTCGCGCGGATCGGAACCCTAGTCATCCATTTCGCAAATTGTGGTGCCGCGATTCCGGGAAGACCCGGCTAAAACCTGCACGCTCAGGTCTTAGCGAATTGCGTGCCAGCTCGTCACAGCCCATGAATGGGCGCCTTGGCAAGGGTGTCGGGGCGATTCGTGCCGCCTGATGGGGCTGGCTGGGCGCGCGGCGCACCGTTCGAGGGCGGTTCTCCGCGCGAATGGCCGCTGCTGGTGCCGGAACGATGGCATGGAAATCGCTATCCACCCTGTTGCAGAGGCGGCCTTGCTGCCGCCCTCGGGACGACCCGGCTCGCTGCTCGTCTGGACGGCCAGGTAACAGGCCGTTGAAAAACGTAGGCGAGGCAGGCAAGACAAGGCAAAAACAGCCGAAAAAGCGCAGTTTACGTGTTGTAAATGAGCATTTTGAGGCTGTTTTTAACGCAGTATTGCCAACGCAGGTAGTTTTTCAACAGCCTGGTAACTCACTTGTTCGAGAGATTGCCATGGCGCATACCCATTTCACGTCCATCCCGCTTGTCGATGTCAGCGGGCTTTACTCCAGCGAACTGGCCGAGCGCCAGCGCGTTGCCGATGAGTTGGGCCGCGCCGCGCGTGAGGTCGGTTTTTTGCAGGTCACCGGGCACGGCATTTCCCGCGAGTTGCGCGATGGCCTGATCGATCAGGCGCGGCGCTTCTTCGCGCGGCCGCTGGAGGAGAAGATGCGCTTCTATATCGGCCAGTCGAGCAACCACAGCGGCTACGTGCCGGAAGGCGAGGAGCAGTTCGCCGGTGGCAGCAAGGATCTCAAGGAAGCCTACGACATCAATTACGACTACACCGAAGCGGCGCAGGTCTACCCGCTGCTGGGGCCGACACAGTGGCCGGACTCGGCGGACTTCAAGCGCGAGGTGAGTGCCTACTACCGGGCGGCGCTGGCACTGGGCGACAGGCTGTTTCGTGGCTTCGCCCTGGCGCTGGGGCTGGCCGAGGACACCTTCGCCGCCATTACCCGGCGCCCCACCAGTCAGTTGCGCATGATCCATTACCCGATCGACCCCGACCCGGTGGCCGACCGCCCGGGCATCGGTGCTCACACCGACTATGAGTGCTTCACCATTCTTCTGCCCACCGCCGAAGGCTTGCAGGTGCTCAATGGCGATGGCCAGTGGATCGATGTGCCGCTGCTGGAGGACGCTTTCGTGATCAACATAGGCGACATGCTCGAGGTGCTCAGCAACGGGCATTTCGTCGCCACCTCGCACCGCGTGCGCAAGGTCAGCGAGGAGCGTTTCGCCTTCCCGCTGTTCTGCGCCTGTGACTACCCGACGCGCATCGCGCCGATTGCCGGTCTGCCAGCGCGGGGTGGACGTGAGTACGAGCCTGTGATCTGCGGTGATCACCTGTTCGCTCAGACGGCGCAGACCTTTCGCTATCTGCGCCAACGTCTGGAGGACGGCTCGCTGCAATTGCCCGACGGTACGCTGGGGCTGTCCAGCTTTGGCCAAGGTCGCCGGGAGGTGACGGCATGAACCTGCTGCAACTGGCGAGCCGTTACCCGCAACGCGCCGAGGGTGGCGTGCCGGACTGGATGCTCGGGCACTTCCGTCGGCGCACCATCAGCTTCGCCGATGGCCGCAGCGATGAGCGCACCCAGGTGCACTGGTTGCAAAGCCGCAGCTTCACCATCGACCTGCGCCTGCCGGACGCGCCCGCGCTGCCCGTCCGTGCCTGGCAGGACTACGACGCCGCCGAGCTGCGCCAGCTCGCCAATCATGAAGGCTGGGTGGCTGACAGCGTCTGGGAAAATGGCTATCTGAGTTGGCACGGTGGCGTGTCCCTGCAACTGCACAACCGTTGGCCGGAGCCGGCGCTGCTGCATCGCGTCGGCAACTGTATGATCGAGTTCGGCAGCAGCGGCGCCTACGTCGAAGACTGGCGCTTGCAGGCCAGCAGCGGGTCCTTGATCGGCCTGCGCCTGCTGCAGGAGTGTGATGCGCACAGCGGCGAGGTGCTGCAGCGGGGTGGTGGCCTGATTCTCTGTGGCGACCGACTCGGCTGGGTTCAGGGGCGAGCCGTGGAGCCTGGCGAATCGCCGCTGCAACTGCGCGAGCGAGTCGAACAGGCGCGTGATGATGGCCAGGCCCTGGCTGCGCTGTTCGACTTCGAGACCTCACTGGCCCATGCCGATGAGCTGGGGCGTTATCGCGTGATGCTTTCCACCTTGCCGGCCCGAGTGGGGCAGGCCGTTTCGCTGGAGGGCTTCGAGGTGCCGGAGGCAGAAAGCCTGTGCCAGCGCCTGCAGCGGCCGGACGGCCGCGATGTGGTGCGCACCTTTCTCATCGACACGCTGGAACCGGACTGGCGCGCAGAGCTGGCCACGCCCTGCACTGACGAAGCGCAGCGTTGGTTCAGCGCCGAAGGTGAAACGCTGTCGCGTTATCTCCAAGTGTTGAGCTAGACAGGGCTGGATCACAGCAACAAAGCTCGCCGCTGAAGCAGAGGTGGTGCGCATGGCGCACCCTACGGTTATCGCGGTCTGCCTGCGTAGGGTGCGCTGTGCGCACCGAACTGGCGGCTCCGTAGCCCGGATGCAATCCGGTAGTTCTTGCCGGTTTCCCCGGCTACGTGCTGATTGGTAGGAGCGAGCTCTGCTCGCGAACGCCGGTGATGCCACGAGCTTCGCGAGCAGAGCTCGCTCCTACAAAGCTACGCATTGGCCGAAGCCACCGTAGCCCGGATGAAATCCGGGGGTTCCTGCCGGTTTCCCCGGCTTTCCGGGATACGTGCTGATTGCTAGGAACGAGCTCTGCTCGCGAACGCCGGTGATGCCACAAGCTTCGCGAGCAGAGCTCGCTCCTACAAAGCTACGCATTGGCCGAAGCCACCGTAGCCCGGATGAAATCCGGGAGGATCGGCGGCACATCATTCCCGGATTGCATCCGGGCTACAGCGGGTTGGGCGCCGTTAGGCGCTTGGCCAGTTCGCTGGGTAGCTGTAGCTGCGCCCGGCGCGCCTCGTTCAGCGGCAGGTCGTAGGTGATGCGCGCGCCATAGGCGCCAGGCGCCTGCGGGTCGTGACGTACCTTGTCGAATACCAGCAGGCGAGTGCCGAGGCTGAAACCTTCGGACAGGTCGTGGGTGACCATGAACACCGTCAGGCGGGTTTCCTGCCACAACTCCAGCAGCAGCGCGTGCATGTCCTTGCGAATGCCGGGGTCGAGGGCGCCGAAGGGTTCGTCGAGCAGCAGCACCCGCGGCTGCATGATCAGCGCCTGGGCGATGGCCAGACGCTGCTGCATGCCACCGGAAAGGGCGCTGGGGTACTTGTCCAGAGCATGACCGAGGCCGACTCGGGTGAGGATGCTGGCCGCACGCTCGCGGGCCTCGCGCTTGGCTGTGCCGAGCAGGCGCCCGAGTAGCCGCGACTGGCGCAGCTCCAGGCCGAGGGCGACGTTGTCCAGCACGCTCAGGTGGGGGAACACCGAATAGCGCTGAAACACCACGCCACGGCTGGGATCGGGCTCGGCCAGCAGCGGCTCACCGCCGAGCAGGATCTGCCCACGACTGGGGCGCTCCTGGCCGAGCAGCAGGCGTAGGAAGGTGGACTTGCCGCAGCCCGAGGCACCCACCAGGGCGCAGAACTCGCCTTCGGCGATGCTCAGGTCGAGGCGCTCCAGCACGGTCTGGTCGCCGTACTGCTGCCAGACATTCTTCACTTCGATGAAGGCGCCTACGGCGTTGCTTTTCTTGTCGCTCATGCCTTGGCTCCTTCGTACCAGGGGAAGCACAGCCGGGTGAGCTGGCGCAGGCCCAGATCCAGCGCCCAGGCCAGCAGGGTGATCCAGGCCACGTAGGGCAGGATGATGTCCATGGCCATGTAGCGACGCACGAGGAAGATGCGGTAGCCCAGGCCATCGGTGGAGGCGATGGCTTCGGCGGCGATCAGGAACAGCCAGGCCGAGCCGAGTACCAGGCGCAGGGAGATGAGCAGGCGTGGCAAGAGTTGCGGCAATACCAGACGCAGGATCAGCGTCCAGGTGTTGGCACCGAGGGTCTGCGCCTTGATCAGCAGTTCGCTGGGAATTTCCCGGGCGCGTTGTTCCAGGTCACGGGCCAGCATCGGGGTGACGCCGATGACGATGAGCATGACCTTGGACAGTTCACCGAGGCCGAAGACGATGAACAGGATCGGCAGGATGGCCAGGGGCGGAATCATCGACAGCACCGTCAGCAGCGGCGATAGCGGCGCGCCCAGCAGCGGCAGGGTGCCGGCGGCGATGCCCAGCGTCAGGCCCAGCAGCGCGGCGATGCCCAGGCCAAGGCCGAGACGTTGCAGGCTGGAGGCGGTGTCCTGCCAGAACAGGTACTGGCCGCTGCGTTTGTCTTCGTTGAAGGCCAGGCGGTTCATGGCGTCAGCCATCTGCCCGGCACTGGGCAGCAGTTTGTCGTTGGGGTTCTCGGCCAGACGGCTGGTCGAGGCGCTGAAGTAAATGAACAGCAGCAGGGCGAAGGGCAGCAGGATTAGCAGCAGGCGTCCGCTGCGATCCGGGTGACGGTTGATCAGGCGCATGGAGAATCCTCTTCGGCCCAGGAACGAAAGGCGTGCGCAGCTAGCGGACGCAAGGAGATACGAACGTCAGGCCTGGGGAGTGGACGGCTGACAGCCGTTGATGCGAGTGGGGCATACCCATGGTGATCCTCCAATTCGAGACGGGGCGGGCAGGAGTTCGCGGCGGTTCCCCACGGATGGGGCGCGTTCTCCCGGGCTTTTGTCCCGCCGTGTAACCTCGCTGGAGGTCGCCAGCTCTCGGACCAGTCGCTCGCCTGGGGCGAGCCGGAACCCTAGCCGGCTATTGGCAAATTGTGGTGCCGCGTGCCCGGCGTACCGAGGCATTTCCTGCACGCTCTGCTTAAAGCGAACATCGTGCCAGGCGCCAGCCAGCGCACTTTGCGTGGCAGGAGTGCAGCTCGGTGCGCCGTGCTGGTGCGTTGCGTTGATGCGGTGCTGTCTGATGGGGCGTCTGGCCGAGGAGCTTCGCAGTGTGACGCCCGTCTAAAGAGAGGCGGTGGAGTTGTGCGGGCCTCGGCACACTCTGCAGGTCACATTTCAGGAGATTCTCGATGCATCTGTTGTCCTTCCTCAAGGGCGCGCTGGCCATGTTCTGGCTGGTGGCGCTGCTCAATCTGCTCTATCCCTTCGCCACGCCGCTGGGCGCCTGGGTGAACTGGGCCGCGTTGTTCCTGCTGCTGGCGCATGCCGGCGAGCTGCTGTTGTTCCGCTCGCGTCTGGAGGGCATGCCGGGGCTGTGGTGGCAGCGTGTACAGGTGTTGGCGTTCGGCATGCTGCACCTGCAAACGCTGCGCTGACCGGGCGCGCTCAGCTCACATGCATGCCCCTAGCAGGCCGTTGAAAAACGTCGACGAGGCAGGTAAGACAAGGCAAAAATGGTCGAAAAAGCGCAGTTTACGTGCTGTAAATGAGCATATTGAGGCCATTTTTAACACGGTATTGCCAACGCAGATAGTTTTTCAACAGCCTGCTAAGCGCTGGCTTGCTGGCGATCCTGCAAGGCAATGTCTACTGCTCGATGAACAATTGCTGCACCACCGAGAAGTCCTGCTTGCCCTTGCCCTGCTTGAGCAGCAGACGGTAGAGCTGCAGCGCCAGGGCGCCCATTGGCGCGCTGTTGCCGTGGTGGCTGGCGGTTTCCTGGGCCAGGCCGAGATCCTTGGCCATCAGCTCGGCCATGAAGCCGCCGCTGTAACCCTTCGACGCCGGTGCGTTCTCCATCACCCCGGGCCAGGGGTTGTACTTCTCCAGCGTCCAGTTGCCGCCGGAGCTCTGCCGCATGATCTCGGCCAGTACGGCTGGGTCGAGGCCGTTGGCCACGCCCATGGCCATGGCTTCGGCGGTGGCGATCATCTGCACGGCGAGCACCTGGTTGTTGCACACCTTGGCCACCTGGCCGGCGCCCTCCGGGCCGGCGTGGAAGATATTGCGGCCCATGGCGGCGAGCAGCGGCCGGGCCTTTTCCAGCGCCTCGGCTTCGCCGCCGACCATAAAGGTCAGAGTGCCGGCCGCCGCGCCGCCGGTGCCGCCGGAAACGGGCGCATCAAGCAGGGCGATGCCACGCTCGCGGGCGGCGGCGTGCACCTTGCGCGCCGACTCCGGGGCGATGGTGGAGCACTCGATCACCAGCGTGCCGGCTGCGAGCCGATTCAGCAGGCCTTCATCTCCCAGATACAACGCCTCCACATGGCGGCTGGCCGGCAGCATGCTGATCACCACCTGCGCCTGGTCGATGGCGTCGGCCGCGCTGGCGGCCGCCACCGCGCCTTCGCCGGCCAGGGTATCGACGGCGCTGCGCACCAGGTCGAAGACTTTCAGCGGGTAACCCGCCTTGAGCAGGTTGCGGGCCATGGGCAGGCCCATGTGGCCAAGGCCGATAAAGGCGATCTGGGTCATGTCGGTTCTCCTTTTCTTTTTGCTCTTGGGGTACTGCTCAATGCCAATCAATCACGCATCAATCGTGTAGGTTTCCGGTGCTCTGCCGGTCGCCCCTCCCACAGGCCCATTTCCCGGATTGCATCCGGGCTACGGGGGCGTCATTACCCGGTTTTGAACAGCTCGTTGAGTTCGGCGAAGGAAGCGGCGTTCCTGGCGAAGCCTGCATCGCCCTGATGTAGAGCGCGGGCGGCCTGGAGGAAGCCGCCGAAGGCTGCGCGTGCCAGGCTGGAGCCGACGCTGACGCGACGCACGCCCAGCTCACTGAGGTCATCCAGGGTCAGGGCGCTGCTGGACAGCCCCAGTAGCACGTTGACCGGCCTGGGCGCCACGGCTCTCACCACTGCGTCGATCTGCTCGCGCGTGGTCAGGCCGGGGGCGTAGAGCGCATCGGCGCCGGCCTCGGCATAGGCTTCCAGGCGGCGCAGGGTGTCGGCCAGGTCTTCACGCCCATGCAGGAAGTTTTCCGCGCGGGCGCAGAGGGTGAAGGGGAAGGGCAGGCTGCGCACGGCTGCCACCGAGGCGCGGATGCGCTCGACCGCCAGCTCTAGCGGGTAGATGGGCGCCTGCGGATTGCCGCTGGCATCCTCGATGGAGCCACCCACCAGGCCACAGGCAGCGGCCTGCAGCAGGGTGTCGGCGCAGCCCTGAGGCTCGTCGGCGAAGCCGTTTTCCAGATCGGCTGCCACCGGCAATGGCGTGGCCTCGACTATGGCGCGGGCGTTGACCAGGGTGTCTTCGCGGCTGATCAGGCCTTCGCCGTCGGCGCGCCCAAGGCTGAAGGCCAGGCCGGCGCTGGTGCTGGCCAGGGCCTCGAAACCCAGGGCCGCGAGGATCTTCGCCGAGCCGGCATCCCAGGGGTTGGGTAGCACCAGCAATTCGTCGCGTTGATGCAGGGCCTGGAATGCCTGGGCTTTTTGCTGCTGCGTATCGGCCATGCTGTTGCTCCTTGTTAATTGTCGTGCCTGCAGATCCTCAGGTCGCGGCTATAGCCCCACAGGTGTAGGGTGCGCCGTGCGCACCGGGCAGGCGGCGTGGCCTTTTACAAATCCGCCAGTGGATGCTCGCCGTCCCAGGCCGGAGCGAAGTGGGCGTCGATCACGGCCTGCGGAATCGCGGCCACGTCCGGCCAGTGCCAGTGCGGCGTCTGATCCTTGTCGATCAGGCGGGCGCGCACCCCTTCGAGGAATTCCGGGTGGCGGCAGCAGTTCAGGCTCATGGCGTATTCCATGCGGAACACTTCGGCCAGGGACAGGTGGCGCGCACGGCGGATCTGTTCCCAGACCAGGTGAGCGGTCAGCGGGCAGCCATGGGCCAGGGTCTTGGCGGCGCGAGCCAGCAGGGCGTCGTCGTCCTGCTGCAGAGCGCTGAGGGCCTGCACCGCTGTCGGCAGGCCAGCGACATCGAGCAGCTCATCGATACGTTCGCGGCGCGGCAGCCACTGTGCGGCTGGCAGTTCTTCTCGGGCCTCGCTTTCCAGCGCGCGCAGCAGGCTGTGTAGCTGGGCCTCGGGCTGTTCGCGCCAGTTAAGCTGCACCAGGCCATCGAGCAGGGCGTCCTGCTGGTCGTCGCGCAGGAAGCGGTCAGCCAGGTTCAGATCCAGCGCATCACGGGCATTGATGCCGGCTGCGGTGAGACCGAGGAACAGGCCCAGGCGCCCAGGCAGGCGGGCGAGGAACCAGCTACCGCCGACATCCGGGTATAAGCCGATGTTGATTTCCGGCATGCCCAGGCGGCTGCTTGGGGTGACGATGCGGATGCCGGCGCCCTGCATCAGGCCCATGCCGCCACCGAGCACATGGCCATGGGCCCAGCAGATGAAGGGTTTGGGGTAGGTGTGGATGCGGTGGTCGAGGCGATATTCGTCGGCGAAGAAGCGCCGCGCCAAAGCTGGAATTTCACCGGGGTGCTCGCGGCACTGATGGACGAGTTGCACCACGTCGCCGCCGGCGCAGAAGGCCTTGGCGCCGTTGCCGCGTAGCAACACGCAGGCGATTTCGGGGTCGTTGGCCCAGGCCTGCAGTCGCGCATCGAGCGCCTCGATCATCGGCAGGGAGAGGGCATTGAGGCTCTTCTCGGCATCCAGACTGGCGATGCCGATGCGGTAGCCGTGCAGGCTGGGGCGTTCTTCAAATTGCAGATTCATAGGGCAACCTTTGGTTGAGCTTCAAGCCGCAAGCCATAAGCTTCGAGTAAGAGCGCCAGAGCGGCTTTTGGCTTGCAGCTCGTATCTTGCAGCTTGCCGCTGCTTTTCTCATTTATTGCGCCACTGCGGGTCGCGTTTTTCCAGGAAGGCGTTGACGCCTTCGCGGGTGTCGTCGGCGTCGAACAGGTCGACGAAGCGCTCGCGCTCTTCCGGCAACCAGGTGTTCGGGCCGCGCTGGCGGGCGCCCTGGATCAGCGGCTTGATGGTGCGCACTGCCACCGGGCTCTGCCGCGCCACCCTGGAGGCCAGCAGCAGGGCGGTGCCACGGGCTTCGCCGGTGTCCACCACCTGCTCTACGAGGCCGATGCGCAGGGCAGTGTCGGCGTCGATACGTTCGCCACAGAGGATCATGCGCTTGGCCCAACCTTCGCCCACCAGCCAGGGCAGTGCCTGGGTGCCGCCGGCGCAAGGCAGCAGGCCCACGCCAGCTTCCGGCAGGGCCATCTGCGCCTGGCGCTCGGCGATGCGCAGGTCGCAGGCCAGCGCGCATTCCAGGCCGCCGCCCATGGCGTAGCCGTTGATCGCGGCGATGGACACGCCACGGAAGTCACGCAGAGTCTCGAAGGCTTCGCCGAAGCGCCGTGCCATCTCGCGGGCGCGGGCCTTGTCGCCATCGGCGAACATGTTCAGGTCGGCGCCGGCGGAAAAGAACTTCGGCCCCTGGCCGGTCACCACCAGGGCGTAGACCTCGTCGTCACGATTAAGGTGCTCGATGACCTGCTTGAGGCCGATCAACGAGTCGCGATCCCAGGTGTTGGCCGGCGGGTGATTGATGGTGATGAGCGCAGTGTGGCCGTGTTTCTCCACGGTGAGCTTGTGGGTCAGGTCGAAGATGCCGGATTTGTAGGTTTCCAGTGCAGTACTCATGGTCGTCCTCGATATTCATCATTGCCGTAGGAGCGCGCTCTGCTCGTGAACATTGCTTGCACCTACCTAGAGCAAGCGATCGAGCATGCCGCCCTGCACAAGCAGGCGGCGGGCGACGATCACCCGCATGATTTCGTTGGTGCCCTCCAGAATCTGATGTACGCGGGCGTCGCGTACCCAGCGCTCCAGTGGATAGTCATTCAGATAGCCGTAACCGCCGTGCAGTTGCAGGGCCTCGTTGCAGATGTCGAAGCAGTGGTCGGTGGCGAAGCGCTTGGCCATGGCGCAATACAGGCTGGCTTCGCCGTGGCCATGGTCGAGCTTGTGCGCAGCCAGGCGCACCATCTGCCGGCTGGCGGTGAGGTGGGTGAGCATGTCGGCCAGCTTGAACTGCAGGGCCTGGAACTGGCTGAGCGGCTTGCCGAACTGCTTGCGCTCCTCGGCATAGCGCAGGCTCTGTTCCAGCGCCGCCTGAGCGGCACCGAGCGAGCAACTGGCGATGTTCAGGCGGCCGCCGTCGAGGCCCTTCATGGCGTAGACGAAGCCTTCGCCTTCCGGGCCGATACGGTGGCTGACAGGAATGCGCACGCCCTCGAAGGTGATGGTGCGGGTCGGCTGCGCCTTCCAGCCCATCTTGTCCTCGTTGCGCCCGTAGCGCACGCCGGGGGCATCGGCCGGCACCAGGAAACAGGAGATGCCCTTGGCGCCATCCTCGCCGCTGCGCGCCATGACGATCAGCACATCGGTACTGCCGGCGCCGGAGATGAAGCACTTGCTGCCGTCGAGCACATAGTCGTCGCCGTCGCGGCGGGCGCGGGTGCGCAGGTTGGCCGCATCGGAGCCGGCGTCCGGTTCGGTCAGGCAGTAGGAGGCCAGCGCCTGGCCGCAGATCAGCCCCGGCAACCAGGCGTCCTTGAGTGCCTGGTCGGCGAAGCTGGCGAGCATCCAGGTGGCCATGTTGTGGATGGTCAGGTAAGCGGTGGTGGCGACGCAGCCGGCCGCCAGTTGCTCGAAAATCAGTGCGCTGGACAGCCGCGACAGGCCCAGGCCGCCATCCTCTTCGGCGATGTACAGGGCCAGGTAGCCCTGCTCGGCGGCGCGGCGGATCACCTCGGTGGGGAAGTGGTGGTCGCGATCCCAGTCGGCTGCATGGGGCGCCAGCTCCCGTGCGGCGAAGGCGCGGGCGCTGTCGGTGAGCAGGCGTTGTTCGTCACTGAGTTCAAAGTCCATGGCATCTCATTGCAAGGTCAGGGGTTGGCCGCCGGCACGGCGCTCGGCCTGCCAGTCGGCGAGGCTGGGCAGCGCCGTGCTGGCGTCGAGGCGGTCGACGATCTCGAAATAGTCCTGTTTCAGCGGATCCTTGAGCACCTCGTCGCGCGGTTTCACCTTCACCGCATAGACGGTCTGCAGGTTCTGGTGATCGAAGGCGCGCCATTGCTGCTCGTCTTTCAGCAGGCGGTAGCGGTGGCCCTCCAGCGCCTTGATAAGCGCTTCGCTGTCGAGGCTCTTGGCGCGCGTGGCGGCATCGGCCCATTGCTGGACGATGCTGTAGGCCGAGGCGGCGGAGCTGGACGGGTACATCTCGTAGCGAGCCTTGAAGGCTTCGACGAAGGCTTCGCCGCGGGCGGATTTTTCCAACGCCGGCACGCGCCAGGTCCAGGGTTCGGTACCGATCACCCCTTGCATCAGGCTGGGGCCGCCCTGCTCGATGATGCTCTGGGTGAGGTTGGGGGCGATCACCTGCATGCGTTCGGTCAGGCCGAGATCCTTGGCGATGCGCATGGCGCGTACCAGATCCTCGCCAAACAGCACCAGGGCGAGGATGTCCGCCTTGCTGGCAGCGGCCTGGGTCAGGGCGTCCTGGTAGTCGGCCAGGCGCGCGCCGGGGAAGGGGATGCGCACCCCGGCATGCTGGGTGACATCCTCGCTGGCCGTGGTGTGGCGCAAAGAGGCTTCGGTGGTGTGGCCCCAGGTGTAATCGGCGGTGACGTAGAAGTAGCGCTTGTTCGGCAGGGTCTTGTTCAGGTACTGGCCGAGCACCTGGGCACTCATCCAGGCGTTGTTGCACTCGCGGAACATGTAGCGATGGCCGTCCTTGCCGGTGGTGTCGTTGGAGTAGGTGAGGGTGCCGAAATACAGCAGGCCATGCTCCTTGGCACGTTTGCCGGCGGCGATGGCCACGGCGCTGGAGGAGCCGCCGAAGAGCATCGCCGCGCCACCTGCCACCAGCTTGTCGACGTTCTTCACCGCCTTGGCCGGGCGTGAGGCGGTGTCCTTGCTGGACAGGCGCAAGGGCCGCCCCAGCACGCCGCCGGCAGCGTTGATTTCATCGATGGCCAACAGGGCTCCACGCATCTGCGCCAACCCCTCCTCCTTGTATGGCCCGGTGCGCGGGTAGTTGAGCCCCAGAGTGATGGGCTCGGCAGCCTGCGCACAGGCGGTGATTGCGGCCCACAGGGCCAGGACGCCAGACAGTCGACGCATTGCAGTGCTCCTTGTTTTTGTTCTGCAAAGTCCCTTTTTACGCCGCTTGTCCGGCTCCGGTGATTGTCTTTTCGTATAACAGCTACGTCGTTCTCATTTCAGTTGAATGGTCATGTTCGGCCCGGCCTCGAGCGGCGTGTCGTCGAACCAGCGGCTGGTCACCGTTTTGGTTTCGGTGTAGAAGCGCACCGCCTGCTTGCCGTAGGCGTGCAGGTCGCCGTAGAACGAGCCCTTCCAGCCGGTGAAGGAGAAGAACGGTAGCGGCACCGGGATCGGCACGTTGATGCCGACCTGGCCGACTTCCACGGCATGCTGGAAGTGCCGCGCAGCGCCACCGGAGCGGGTGAACAGGCTGGTGCCGTTGCCGTAGGGGCTGGCGTTGACCAGCGCGATGGCCTCGTCGAGGCTGTCCACCTCCATGCACACCAGTACCGGGCCGAAGATTTCCTCGCGGTACAGGCCCATCTTCGGCGTCACGCCACGGAACAGGGTCGGCCCGACCCAGTTGCCGTCCGGGTAGCCCTCGACCGAACACTGCGAACCGTCGAGCAGACACTCGGCGCCTTCGGCCTTGCCTTCTGCGATCAGGCGCAACACGCGCTGGCGCGCCTGCGGGCTGATCAGCGGGCCGTAGGCGGCGCCGCTGTCCTGCCAGTGGCCAGGACGCAGCGCGGCCATCTGCTCGGCCAGCTCGTCGATCCACTGCTTCGACTCGCCGACGAACACCGCCACGCTGATGGCCATGCAGCGCTGCCCGGCGGCGCCGCAACTGGCGCCGAGCAGGTTGCTGATGACCTGATCCTTGGGCGCGTCCGGCATGATCACCATATGGTTCTTGGCCCCGGCGAAGGCCTGCACGCGCTTCAGATGCTGGGTGCCGGTGCGGTAGACATGCTGGCCCACGTTCACCGAGCCGACGAAGGACACCGCGCGCACCGCCGGGTGCACCAGCAGCGCATCGACCTGCTCGCGACCGCCATGCAGCACCTGCAGCACGCCGGCCGGCGCACCCGCTTCGAGGAACAGCTCGGCCAGGCGGTTGGGTGTCAGTGGATCCTGTTCGGAAGGCTTGAGGATGAAGCTGTTGCCGCAGGCGATGGCCAGCGGAAACATCCACAGCGGGATCATCGCCGGGAAGTTGAACGGGGTGATGCCGACGCACACGCCCAGCGGCTGGATCCAGCTAGCGGTGTCGATCTCGCGGGCGACGTTCTCCACCGTCTCGCCCATCATCAGGCTGGCGATATTGGCGGCATGCTCGGCCACCTCGATGCCGCGCCACACATCGCCCTTGGCGTCGGCGAAGGTCTTGCCGGTTTCCCGGGCGAGCAGCTCCGCCAGCTCGTCGTGATGCTCCTTGAGCAGGTGCTGGTAGCGCAGCATCAGACGGGCGCGTTCCGATACCGGCACCTCGCGCCAGGCGAGAAAGGCTTTCTGCGCACCGGCTACCGCCGCCTCGATTTCCTCGGCAGTGGCCTTGGGCGCCAGGGCGATCACGGCCTGGGTGGCCGGGTCGGTGACTTCGATCAGATCCGTGGCCTGGCTTTGCTGCCATTGGCCGTCGATCAATTGCGGCAGGGTATGGGGCATCTTGGCCTCCTGTTGTTCTTGTCCGAGTTCCTTATAGCCCCTGGCGACGCTCTTGTGGATTGACGATCTTGGTCATCGGATGGACGATCTTGTCATTCGTATCGAGTGGCAGGGAGCAATCAGGATGGGCACACGGGTGGAAACCTCCAATTGGCCGTTGCCCCTGGGTGGGCAGCGGTTCATCACGCCGCCACGCCTGCGCCGCCTGCTGGCACGCCATCCGCTGAGCGCAGGGTGCTATCCACTGGCCATGGGGTTTTACCCGGAAGCGGTCAGCCACCAGATGCAACGCGCCCAGCCGGATGACCACCTGCTGATCCATTGCCGTTCCGGCAAGGGCTGGCTGGAAACGGCGGATGGACGATTCGAGGTCATGCCTGGGGATCTGCTGCTATTGCCCAAGGGCAGCGCCCATGCCTATGGCGCCGATGCGCAAAGCCCCTGGACCATCTATTGGGTGCATTTCGACGGCAGCCTCAGCGAGGACTTCCTGCGCCTGCTGGGCGGCCAGCCGCTGCGCCGCATCGGTGTGCAGCCGCGCCTGCTCGGCGATTTCGAGGCCTTGCTGGCGGTGCAGCGCCAGGGCCTCAATGCCTTGCCCTTCATCCACGCTGCTCATCGCCTGCAGGCGATGCTCAGCTCGCTGGCGGCGCTGCCGGCGCGGGTCAATCTGAAATCCGGGCGAGTGCTGGATATCGAGGCGGTGCAGGCCGTGATGCGTGAGCATCTGCGTGGCAGCCTCAACCTCGATGAACTGGCGGCGCAGTTCAAGCTGTCGCGCTTTCACTTCGCCAAGACCTACCGCGCGCTGACCGGCCATGCGCCGATCCAGGACTTCATCCAGCTCAAGATGGCCTTGGCCTGCCGTCTGCTCGACCGCGGCGATATCGAGGTACGCCAGGTCGCCGAGCAACTGGGCTATGAAGACCCGTATTACTTCTCGCGGCTATTTCGCAAGGTGGTAGGCATGGCGCCCAGTCATTACCGGGCGTTGCACCAGGGCTAGCAGGTCATGTAGCCCGGATGCAATCCGGGAGCTGTTCGCTCCGTGTCGACGATGGCTCAAGCCAGCAGACGCTTCCACATGCTCAACTCGTCGGCCAGTTCTTCACGCAGGGTCGCCAGTGGCTGTTCCAGACCCAGCTTCTTCTGTGCCGGCAAGGGTTCTTCCGGCTCATGGCCTGCTTGCATGGCACTGGCGAGCAAGACCAGATCGGCCATGTCGGCGGCGCCGTCGTGCTCGCGTCGCCACTGCCCATAGAGCCGTGCGCACTCGATGATGCTCGGCGGCAGTTGCCAGCGGGTGAGGATCAGCGCGCCCAGATTGCCGGACAGCGACTCGCACAGTTCCTCCAGGGTGGCGCCATCGCGTGGCACTTCCGGCCAGTTCTCCAGCTCCGACAAGAGCGGCAGGCTGCCGATGTCCTGCAACAAGCCGGCGAGCATGGCGTCGTCCATGGAAACGCCTGCGCGCTGCGCGAGCACCGCACAATGCGCCGCGCGTTCACGGGCGTGGCGCCAGCGCAGGCGGAAGGCCTGCAGCAGCAGCGGGTCGGTGCTCTCGAACAGGTGTTGCAGGCTGAAACCCAGCACCAGATCGGCCAGTTGTCGGGTGCCCAGGCGATCCAGCAGGTCACGCAAGGAGCCGCAGGGGCGACTGCCGCGCATCAGGGGCGAGCTGGAGAACTGCATCAGATAGGCCGCCAGAGGCGGGTTGCCGTTGATCACCCGCACCAGTTGTTCCGTCGAGGTCATCGGGTTGTCCAGCAGCTTGCGGATGCGCACGGCCGCTTCGGGCATCTGCGGAATCTTCGCTTCGCCCTTGAGGAAGCGATTGAGTAGCGCCAGGCGCAAGGTATCGGTGGTATTCGACATGGTGTCCGGAGTCATTTTAGAGGCGATAGACAATAGGCTAGCAAAGCATGCTGCCGCCTGTCGCAATCCCTGTCCTTGACTTGCCGCAACCCCATCACTAGCGTGCCTGCATTCGTTGCGAGGCATACAGGAAACCCGGATGACCGACGACCACATCAAGCTCGAAGACAGTTGGAAGCACGCGTTGCGCGAGGAATTCGACAAGCCCTACATGAAGGAGCTGGGGCAGTTCCTGCGCGCGGAGAAGGCCGCCGGCAAGGAGATCTACCCACCTGGCCCGCTGATCTTCAGTGCGCTCAATTCCACGCCGCTGGAGCGGGTCAAGGTGGTGATCATCGGCCAGGATCCTTACCACGGGCCGGGCCAGGCCCACGGCCTGTGCTTCTCAGTGCAGCCAGGCGTGCAGACGCCGCCGTCGCTGCAGAACATTTACAAGGAGCTCAAGCGCGACCTGAACATCGACATCCCGGCCCACGGTTACCTGCAGAGCTGGGCCGAGCAGGGCGTGCTGCTGCTCAACACCTCGCTGACGGTGGAGCGCGGCAACGCCGGCTCGCATGCCAAGATGGGCTGGCAGTTCTTCACCGACCGGGTGATCGAGGTGGTCAGCGAGCATCAGCCCAAGCTGGTGTTCCTGCTCTGGGGTAGCCATGCGCAGAGCAAGCAGCGTCTGATCGACCCGACCAAGCACCTGGTGCTGCGCTCGCCGCATCCGTCGCCACTGTCGGCGCATCGCGGCTTCATCGGCAACGGTCATTTCAGTCGCTGCAACCAGTTCCTCAGCCAGAACGGTCTAACGCCCATCGACTGGCGCCTGCCGCCGCTCTGAACGCCGTTCAGCGCTGTGCCAGCGCTTCGTCAGCCGTACATTGCTGCGCGGCCAGGTCGGCATGCAGGTCGTCCAGGCGCTGGCTGGCGCGTTGCAGCTGGCGGGTATCGGCCTGGTTGACGAGGTCGACGATCAGCTCGGCCATGGCCTGCCGATTGGCCGCGTAGCTAGCTCGGTAAGCCTGGGTGTAGAAACGTTCGCGCTGCTGCAACAGGGCGCTGATGCGTGCGGCGAAGTCGTCACCTCGGCGCACATACAGCGCCTCGCGCAGGGCTTGCTGCCAGGCCAGGCGGTTATCGAACCAGACCTGATTCTGCCCGCCCAGGCCCTGTGCCCAGTCTTGCACCCGCTGGCGTTGCTCGGCATCGAGGCGGCCGAACCAGGGTTGCAGGCGTTCCTCCATGCGTTCGGCGCGCTGGCTGATCTGTTGCGCCAGTGGTGGCTGGAGAAACTCCTCGCGCAGTTCGGCATTCTGCTCGTCCAGCGCCGTGAACAGTTGCTCCACCTGATAGGGGCTCAGGCCGCGCAGCAGCTCGACGGCACTGGGGGTGATCTCCACGGCGATGCGCTGCATGGCCTGCTCGAAGTCGGCCACCTGGCTGGCCATGAGCTGGGCGTCGCCCGCGTTCAGGGCCTGCTGGCTGCGTTGCAGCCAGTCGAGATAGCGCGGCAGTTCCACGCTGCAGTGCCAGTTCAGGTGCGCCTGCAGACGCGGTTCGAGCCAGGCGCTCTGCTCGCTGTTCAGTGGCACGTAGTCATTCAGCTTCCAGGGGATCAGCCAATCGAGATTGCGATAGGCCAGGTCGACACGGCTGCAGGCTGCCAGCAGCAGAGTCAGAACCAGAAGCAGAAACAGGGGTTTACGCATGGCTGCTGTCTCGTCAGGGCATGGCTATCGAGACTAATGCGCGAAGAGTCAGGCGCAAGAGGGCGGAAATATCCGCTAACGCTTGCTCTGGAAGAAAGAGCGCCGCGACGGCCTGGACCACCGCGGCGCTGTATGCGGTTACTGGCGCTGCAGCGCGGCGCAGGATACTTCGTAGTTCTGCTTGCAGGCGCTTTCGTACAGGCGTTTGGCCTGATCCGGGTCACGCGGCAGGCCGCCCTCGCCACGCCGATAGAGATTGCCCAGCACGTGTTGCGCCATCGGGTTGCCGGCGGCTGCGGATTGGTTCAGGTAACGCAGCATCTCGCGCTGGTTGGCGAACTCCGGCGCATCACGGCCGGTATACAGATAGGCCAGGCTGACCGCCGCCATGCTGTGCCCCTTATCGGCGGCGAGCTTCCACCAGTACTCCGCCTGCTTGAGATCCTTCTCCGGCTGGCCGACGAAGTAACTGCTGCCCAACTGGAACTGGCTCTCCAGATCCCCACGCTCGGCCTTCTGCCGCAACTGCGCCTGCACCTGCTCCTGCGTGGAAGGCTGGCTTTGCGCTGCCGGAGCCGTGCTAGCCGGCTCCTGCTGTGCCTCACGGCTGCTGCATCCGGCCAGCACGGCCAGGGCGAAGAGAACGAGGGTAGGGTAGCGAAAGGTACGTTTCATACTGGCTCCGAGGCAAAATAGGGACTTGGCCGGCTGTTGAAAAAAACTATCTCGGCTTTGACTTCCGGCGTCGCTTTAGTTCCTGCAACCGCCTGTGACGGTGTCCGGCATAAAACCAAGTCCTTTTGATAATGCCACGGCGACTTACTGGCGACGCGGTGTTGCGGGTGTAATTCGGCCGGATAGGCGCTTCCGGAGTTTGCCTAGCGTTTGGTTAAGGGGCGGGCTTTGGCCCGTCCCAGTGAGCGAAGCGAACGGTTTGAATGCTGTTATGCACTACTGGCAGTATCGGCGTGCCTCTTCTTCTGTTTTTACCTCTGTTCCGTTGCAGTGATAGCCCGGAACAGCGCAGTGGAGGTATGCCTTACCTAGCTGCTTAGCTTCGTACTCGCTTTCAATTACTGCAGGGGCATTTCGCCCGGCGGTTGCTTTGCATGATTCTTTTTTTGAGTCTATTTTGTTTATGCATTGGCTTTGACTGATATTGAATGATTTGGTTGAGTCGTTGCACATTTTTAGCGCGGTCTCGTGCCATAGCTCAAATAAACTCTCTTGCGGGATGGGTTGGTTCTGGATATTGCTTATGCTGTATTGGCTAGTGCTGCTGGCGCTGTCTGGATGATTGTTTTTGTACGCATAGTACGCTGCGGCAGATAGTGCGATCAGAACGATGATTTTCTTCATGTAACCTCCTTGTGCATAACGTTGCGGTAAACGGCAGAATTTAAGTAGTATTTTTGTGGAAATATTTTACGAAGTAAAACCAGGCGGTAACAATACGACCCCCGTGATCGCTTGAACGCTTGGCCCCCGCTGCGCGAACTACAGAGTGGCCAGGGCGCAAGAGCCCACAACAGGCTGGATATACGAATGCAACCGAGCTGACGACAGGATCGAAAAGCTATTGCTCACTACTTGTGGAGAGAGTCCATATACGCATTGTTAGAAACTATACAGACTGCTGCCTAACAAGTCTCCAAATGCATTGGTCAGCGTGCCGATGATGGTGACGATTATTCCCAGCGCGACATTGTTGCCGATCTTGCGTTCTTCGGGGGTTGTGGTGGTGACTGAGCCATCAGCTCCGAGATCACCCATGCGTCCAGCGCCTGACTGAGATTTATAAATGCCGTTTGAAAATAGAGGAGACATAGTAAATAGGAGGCCAGTTACTATGACTACTGCCCCAAAACGATTGAGCCAAGTCCAGTCCTGCTTGAGAATTGACAGGAATACACCGGCCATCATGGCTGTTACAAAAACTAAAATTAAGAAGCATCTGCAAGCAAATAGTTTCATTAAAGGATCAAGCGGGTGCTTGTCGGGATTGCTTTGTCCTGTGAACACTGAAATTTCCTTTTGGCTTCTAGCGTTTGGTTAAGAGGCGGGCTTTAGCACGTCCTAGCTAGTGATTTGAATGCTGTAGTGGCACAGATCTATACCCGAGTGCCGTGGTAGCTAACATGGGGAGGGCCGTTATGAAGCGCATCGCAGTTGATCTGGCCAAGTCCTTCTACCCAGTTGCCGAGCGTGTCCGTTGCGGCCAGATGGTACAGCGCAAGCGGCTGAACCGAGAGGCGTTCACGCGATATATACAGGAGCGGGCCGAGCCGGTCGAGTGGGTGGTGGAGTCTATGGCGCAGTGCATGACTGGGGCGGATGGCCCGGCAAGGCTGATCGCAAACACCTGCCGTTCATGGCTTTTTTGGGGGCAGATGGCCGCGAAACTGTCCCTTCGCTGAACCCCATATTCCATTTACAGCTTGTTGCAATCGATTTGCTGAACTTTTTGTTTTTTTCGGGGTCACGCCTTCGTCCGGGGGCGTGCTTGTACTGGCTCCCGGCGTTCTTGCGGGCTGCGTTTGTGCGGTGGTTTCGCTGAGCGCAGTGCCCTTCGCGACGGTGAGAGGCCATGATCGAGATAAGAAACCTGACCAAGCGTTTTGCGCAGCATACGGCAGTCGATGATCTGTCGTTCAGTGTCCAGCCAGGGGAAGTGCTGGGCTTTCTCGGCCCCAACGGGGCCGGCAAATCCACCACCATGAAGATGCTCACCGGATTTCTCGCGCCAACCTCTGGCACGGCGAGCATTCTCGGTTGCGATATTCAGACCCAGACCCTCCAGGCTCAGCGGCAGATCGGTTATCTGCCGGAGGGCGCGCCCTGCTATGGCGACATGACGGTGCGCGGATTTCTCGAATTCATCGCCGAGGTGCGCGGTTTTCGTGGCGCCGAGAAGAAGCTGCGGATGCAGCGCGCAGTAGCGCAACTGGAGCTGGACAAGGTGCTGGAGCAGAGCATCGAGACGCTGTCCAAGGGCTTCAAGCGCCGCGTCGGCCTGGCCCAGGCGATTCTGCATGACCCGCGTGTGCTGATCCTCGACGAGCCCACCGATGGCCTCGACCCCAATCAGAAGCATCAGGTGCGCCAGCTCATCCAGGGCCTCGCGCGCGACAAGATCGTGATCATTTCCACCCATATCCTCGAGGAGGTCACGGCGCTGTGTACCCGCGCGGTGATCATCGCCCAGGGCCGCTTGCTGGCCGATGGCACGCCGCTGGAGCTGGAGAGTCGCTCGCGCTACCACCAGGCGGTGACGCTGGTGGCCGATGAGGCGCTGGATCAGGCCGCCTTGGCGGCATTGCCGGGCGTCGCCGGTGTCGAGGAGAACGCCCGCGAGCACAGCCTGAGCGTGCTGGCGCAGCCGGGCGAGGTGATCTTCCCGCAGGTCAATGCGCTGATCGCCGAGCGCGGCTGGAAGGTGCGAGAGCTCAATGTGGAACGCGGTCGCCTCGATGAGGTGTTCCGCACGCTGACCCGGGGAGAGCAGTGATGACCCAGTTGCCCGTGATCTTCAAACGCGAGCTGGCGAGCTATTTCGCCACGCCGCTGGCCTATGTGTTCATCGTCATCTTCCTGGTGCTGTCCGGGGTGTTCACCTTCTACCTGGGGGGCTTTTTCGAGGGCGGCCAGGCCAATCTGTCGGCTTTCTTCAACTTCCACCCCTGGTTGTACCTGTTCCTGGTGCCGGCCATCGCCATGCGCCTGTGGGCGGAGGAGCGCAAGTCCGGTTCCATCGAGCTGCTGATGACCTTGCCGATCACCCGCTTCGAGGCGGTTACCGGCAAGTTCCTGGCGGCCTGGGTGTTCGCCGGCATCGCGCTGTTGCTGACCTTCCCCATGGTCATCACCGTCAACTACCTGGGCGAGCCGGACAATGGCGCCATCGTTACCGGCTATATCGGTAGCTGGCTGCTGGCGGGGGCCTACCTGGCCATCGGCTCGTGCATGTCGGCGCTGAGCAAGAACCAGGTGATCGCCTTCATCCTCGCGGTCAGCGCCTGCTTCCTGTTCATCGTCAGCGGCTTTCCCATGGTGCTCGACGCCTTCGCCTGGGCGCCGCAGTGGCTGGTGGACGCTATTGCCTCGCTGAGCTTCCTGGTGCGCTTCGATGCCATCAGCAAGGGCGTGATCGACGTGCGCGACCTGCTGTATTTCCTCTCGCTGATTGCCGCCTGGCTGACCGCCACCGCCGTGGTCATCGACCTGAAGAAAGCTGACTGAGGCCCGCCACCATGAAAAAGCTGATCTATTCCGGCGCCGGGCTGCTGCTGATCGCGGTCGCCTTCATCGCCTTCAACCTGCTGGCCGGCATCGGCCTGGGCGGTGCCCGCCTGGATCTGACCGAGCAGAAGCTCTACACCATCTCCGACGGCACCAAGCAGATCCTTGGCGAGCTGGACGAGCCGATCAACCTGTACTTCTTCTACTCGGACAAGGTGGCCAAGGATCTGCCGGCCTTGCGCACCTACGCCCAGCGCGTGGAGGAGATGCTCAAGGCCTATCAGGCTCAGTCCAATGGCAAGATTCACCTGCACATCATCGACCCCGAGCCTTTCTCCGAGGACGAGGACAAGGCCGCGCAGTTCGGCCTGCAGGCCATCCCGTTGCAGCAGGGCGGCGATTCCATCTACTTCGGCCTGGCGGGCACCAACGCGCTGGACAACACCCAGGTGATCCCCTTCTTCGCCCTGGATCAGGAGGAGCATCTCGAATACGAGCTCAGCCGCCTGGTACAGACCCTGGCCAAGCCGGAGCTGCCGGTGGTCGGTGTGCTCTCCGAGCTGCCGATGACCGGCGGCTTCGACATGATGACGCAACAGCCGACGCCGCCCTGGATGGTGCTGGAGCAGGTGCGCCAGTTGTTCAAGATCGAGACCCTCAAGCCTGACGTCGACCAGATCCCTGACAGCATCTCGGTGCTGTGGTTGGTGCATCCCAAGCACCTGCCGCAGCAGACGCTGTATGCCATCGACCAGTTCGTGCTGCGTGGCGGCAAGCTGATGGTGTTCGTCGATCCCTATGCCGAAGCCGATACGGGCGGTATGCCGGGGGAGATGGCGGTGGACAAGTCGTCCGATCTCGAGCCGCTGTTCAAGGCCTGGGGCCTGCGCATGGTGCCGGACAAGGTGCTGGGCGACGGCTCCTACGCCATGTCGGTCAACCGTGGCCAGGGCCAGCGTCCGGTGCGCCATGCCGCCTGGTTGAACCTGCCGCGCAAGGCGCTGGATCAGAACGACATCGCCACCGCAGGGCTGGAGAACATCACCGTCGCCACGGCCGGCATCCTTGAACCGGTGGAAGGGGCGAAGACGCACTTCACCCCGCTGATGCAGAGCTCCGAGTACGCCATGCCCTTCGACGTCAAGCGTTTCGCCATGCTCAGCAACCCCGAGGAGCTGATCCGCGACCTGGAGCCCACCGGCGAGCGCTACGCCATCGCCGCGCGTATCGACGGGCCGGCCAAGAGTGCTTATCCCGATGGCATCGAGGGGCACAAGGATGGCCTCAAGCAGGCCGACAACATCAACGTGATCGCCGTGGCCGACACCGACATCCTTAGCGACCGCATGTGGGTGCAGGTGCAGGACTTCTTCGGCCAGCGCATTCCCCAGCCCTGGGCTGACAATGGCAGCTTCACCGTCAACGCGCTGGACAACCTGAGTGGCACCGACGCGCTGATCAGCGTGCGTTCCCGTGGCCGCTTCAGCCGCCCGTTCACCGTGGTGGATGAGTTGCAGCGCGCTGCCGAGCAGCGTTTCCGTGACAAGGAGCAAGCGCTGCAGGCGCGCCTGAGCGAGACCGAGCAGCAACTGGCGGCGTTGCAACACAGCGATGACCCGAACAAGGCCCTGGAGCTGACGCCGGAGCAGCAGAAGACGCTGCAGCGTTTCATCCAGCAGAAGCTGGAGATCCGCAAGGAGCTGCGTGACGTGCAATACCAGCTCAACGCCAATATCGAGTCGTTGGGGCGGACGTTGAAGATCATCAATATCGCCTTGGTGCCTGCGTTGCTGACCCTTGGCGTGCTGGCGCTGTGGTTGTGGCGCAGGCGTCGTCGCGCGTGAGGGGCATCACCTGTGGGAGGCGCCTCAGCGGCGACAGTCGCGGCTAAAGCCCCTCCCACGAACCGGGCGTAGGGTGGATCACGCTTCACCGATCCACCGTTGCGGTGGATGTAAAAAGCGACATCCACCCTACGCCGCTTCCGAATCATCAACAGTGAGATGGGTATGGGACGTAAAGGTCTGATCGCATTGATCGTCATCGTGCTGCTCTGTGTGCTGGGCTACCTGGCCCTGCAGCGCAGCCAGCAGCAGAGCACGGCGCAGGTCGAGCAAGGGCCATGGCTGGCTGCCGAGCAGGATTATCTGGGCAGCCTGCAGGCCCTGGAAATCGAGTCGCCCGGCCAGCCGCCGGTGCGTATCGAGCGTCATGGCGAGGCCTGGGTGGTGCCGGCCAAGGCCGACTATCCAGCAGCGCCACAACCCCTGGCCGACCTGCTGCGCGGCCTGCGTGAGGCGCGCATCGTCGAGGCCAAGACCGCCAACCCGCAATGGCATGCCCGCCTGGGCCTGGCCGAGCAGGGTGAAGCCGGGGAGCAGGCGCAGCGGATCAAGTTGCACTTCGAGGGCCACCCGGAACTCGATCTGCTCCTGGGCAAGCCCTCTCAGCAGGGTAGCGGGCAACTGGTGCGGCGTGCCGGGGAGAATCAGGTCTGGCTGATCGACCAGACCTTGCAACTGCCCACACGCGAACTGGACTGGCTGGATCGTCGCGTCACCGACATTCCCTTCACCAGCATCGCGCGCCTCGAGTTGCACCATGCCGATGGCCAGACGCTGACCCTGACGCGCGCCGATGCCAAGCAGTACAACTTTGCTGTCGAGGAATTGCACAAGGATCAGAAGCTCAGCTTCGAGGGCGCCGCCAATGGCGTGGCCACCCTGTTCTCCAATTTGCAGTTCGCCGACGCCGCGCCCTTGGCGCAGGTTGGCTTCAAGCAGGCGCCGGTGCTGCAATTGAGCCTCAGCGGCTTCGACGGGCAGAAGCTGCAGGGGGCCTTGTACAAGCAGGGCGACGCCTACTGGCTGGTGCTGGACAAGCACGAGGGGTTCAAGGACGGCGAGGTCAGCGCCCGGCCGGACTGGGCCTATCGGCTGGAGCCCGAACAGGTGCAGCGCTTGACCAAGACCGTGCGCGACCTACTGGCCAAGGGCTGAGTAGGGTGACTTGCGGCCCGTATCAGCGGGCCGCAGCCGCTGGCAAAAAGTGCTTTGCAGTGAAAATGCTTGCTTTATACTCGGCCGCAGCGGTTGCTGCGAGAACGTCTCTCAGGCGTGTTTTCTTAGAGTTTGCAGGCCGAGAACGTTTTACCGAACCGCCAAAGCGTCCATGGGACCAATAAAAATATTGCGAGTTTGGAGAAGTTGCGAATGGCAGAGCGTGAGACAGGAACCGTCAAATGGTTCAATGATTCCAAGGGTTATGGATTCATCCAGCGCGAGAGCGGCCAGGATGTGTTCGTCCACTATCGCGCCATTCGCGGCGAGGGCCACCGTACTCTGGTCGAAGGGCAGAAGGTGGAGTTCGGTGTGACCCAGGGCCAGAAGGGCCTGCAGGCCGAAGACGTTTCCACGCTCTGAAGGCAATGCCACGAGGCCCGTCGATGACGGGCCTTTTCGTTTCTGGCGTAGGGTGAACCCTGTGCCTAGCGGTATATGGGTAGGAGCGAATTCATTCGCGATCATGCTCGGGAGCAGAGCCAAGCCCTATCGCGAATAAATCCGCTCCTACAGACCTGTAGCCCGGATGCAATCCGGGAAATATTCAGGCCTGCCCCGGATTGCATCCGGGCTACGGGGGATCGATGCAGGATCCCGTGACGTGGGGCACCTGACCCTCTCCCGCCCTTTGGCCGCTCTCATTCAGTGCGCCAGATGATCTCGCTTTCGCCGTCGGCATCCACCTTGATCCAGCGGTCGGCTTCTTCGTCGCTTTCATCCTCCACCCAGGTGCCGGGGGCGCAGCGGATCTGCACGCCAAGCGCGGCATGGGCAGCGCGGGCGCAGGCCAGGTCATCGGCCCAGGGCGTGGCGTCGCTTTCCAGATACAGGCTGTGCCATTTGCCCACGGCCTTGGGCAGCCAGGTCACCGGCACGCCGCCGGCCTGGCACTTGAAGGTCTGGCCCTTCTGCTGCCAGTCGCTGCAGGGGCCGAGGGCTTCACCCAGCCACTGCGCCACGGCATCGCGTTCGGCGTCTTTCAGGTAGATCTCGATATCGGGTTGGCGCATGGCTGCTAATCCTGAGAGCTTGGACTCTAAGTTTTGGTGATCCAATCGTAGCGGATGGAAACAGTGACATCGAAGGGCGTGGCGATCACCGTTTCGCGGCGTTCGGCGCTGGCGCGCCAGCCGTGCGGGGTCATGGCCAGCAGGTCGGCGCGGGCCTGGGCGTCTGCCAGGTGCAGCCTGAACTCCAGCGTTTCGTTGTGCGCCAGCTGCATGCCCGGTGGGATCAGCGCCAGGTGCTTCTGGTCGTCGTAGTCGCGTACATCGTCGTACAGTTTCTGCCGCAGTTCCATCAGGTGCACACGGGTCGGGCCCATGCGCAGCAGGCCACCACCCGGGGCCAACAAGCGCTTGGCCTCGCTCCAGTCGAGCGGGCTGAAGACGCTGGCCAGCAGCTCGCAACTGGCGTCGGCCAGGGGCACACGAGCCATGCTCGCCACCAGCCAGCTCAGTTGTGGGGCGCGCTTGCAGGCACGTTTGACCGCCTCGCGGGAGATATCCAGGGCGTGGCCGTCGGCAGCGGGCAGGGCGTGGGCGATCTGCTCGGTGTAATAACCCTCGCCACAACCGATATCCAGCCAGCGGGCTGGCGTGCGTTCGGCGGCCAGTTCAGCCAGGCGTTTGGCCAGCGGCGCGTAGTGACCGCCGTCGAGAAAACGCCGACGCGCCTCGACCATGGCGGCGTTGTCGCCGGGGTCGCGGCTGTTCTTGTGCTGCACCGGCAGCAGGTTGTAGTAACCCTGCCGGGCGCGGTCGAAGCTGTGACGGTTGGCGCAGGTCAGGCCGCTGGCGCTCGGCTCCAGCGGGGCCTGGCAGATGGGGCAGATCAGGCTCATGCGAGGAGCTTGACCATGGTTTGGTAGTAAACCTCGGTGAGCAGGTCGAGGTCGCTGGCCAGCACACGTTCGTTGATCTGGTGAATGGTGGCGTTGACCGGGCCGAGTTCCACTACCTGGGTGCCCAGGGTGGCGATGAAGCGGCCGTCCGAGGTGCCGCCGCTGGTGGACGGCGTAGTCTCGCGGCCGGTGACGTGCTTGATGCTGGCGGCCACGGCGTCGAGCAGATCGCCCGGCTGGGTGAGGAAGGGCAGGCCGGACAGCGCCCACTCCAGGTGATAGTCCAGGCCATGCTTGTCGAGGATGGCGGTGACGCGCTGCTGCAGGCCCTCGACGCTGGACTCGGTGGAGAAGCGGAAGTTGAACACCGCCTTCAGCTCACCGGGGATGACGTTGGTTGCGCCGGTGCCGGAATTGAGGTTGGACACCTGGAAGCTGGTCGGCGGGAAGTAGTCGTTGCCGTGATCCCAATGTTCGGCGGCCAACTCGGCCAGGGCCGGCGTGGCCAGGTGGATCGGGTTCTTCGCCAGGTGCGGGTAGGCCACGTGGCCCTGCTTGCCATACACGGTGAGGGTGCAGCCAAGCGAGCCACGGCGGCCGTTCTTCACCACGTCACCGAGCAGGTTGGTGCTCGACGGCTCTCCGACGATGCACCAGTCCAGGCGCTCCTCGCGTTCGCGCAAGCGCTCGACCACCGCCTTGGTGCCGTGCTGGGCCGGGCCTTCTTCGTCGCTGGTGATCAGGAAGCTGATCGCACCTTTGTGGTTTGGGTGGTCGGCGACGAAGCGCTCCACGGCGATGACCATGCTCGCCAGGCTGCCCTTCATGTCCGCCGCGCCGCGGCCACAGAGCATGCCCTCTTCATCGATGCGCACGTCGAACGGCTGGTACTGCCAGGCGTCCAGCGGGCCGGTGGGCACCACGTCGGTATGGCCGGCAAAGCACAGCACCGGGCCTTCACCACCACGTTTGGCCCAGAAATTCTCCACCTCTTCGATGCGCATGCGCTCCACCTCGAAGCCGCACGCGGCCAGGCGGCGCATCATCAGTTCCTGGCAACCTTCGTCCACCGGGGTCACGGACGGGCGGCGGATCAGGTCGAAGGCGAGTTCCAGGGTCGGGGTCAGGGGGGCGGTCATGGCGGCTCCGGTACAGCGGCTGGCGTGAAAGCCGGCCATATTAACAGGGCATCGGCAAAACTACCCAGACTCCAGAGGGCCTCTAAAAACGTCAGCGAGGCAGTCAGCGCAAGGCGAAAACGGGCGAAAAAGCGGAGTTTACGGAGCTGTAAATGAGCATTTGACTCGCTTCGCTCACCCCTTTGGGGCCGCGCTAAAGCGCGTTCAGCCTTCGGCTGTGAGCCTGTTTTTAACGCCACGATGACAACGCAGGTAGTTTTTAGAGGTGCTCTCCAGCCGTCTGCCAGGCTTGGGTGGGGGCGCTGCTGTCCCTATAATGCGCGCCTTCCTGCAGGGGGTGAGATGAACACAGACGATCAGCGATTCGGCGGCATAGCCCGGCTCTACGGCCGGGAGGGCTATCAGCGCCTGGCAGCGGCGCACGTGGCGGTGGTCGGCATCGGCGGCGTCGGCTCCTGGGTGGCCGAGGCGCTGGCACGTTCCGGCGTTGGCGAGATTTCTCTGTTCGACCTCGATGACGTCTGCATCACCAACACCAACCGACAGATCCAGGCGCTCGACGGCGCTGTGGGCAAGGCCAAGGTCGAGGTGATGGCCGAGCGTATCCGCGCCATCAACCCCAGCTGCGTGGTGCATGCGGTGGCCGATTTCGTCACCCGCGAGACCATGGCCGAGTACATCACCGAACAGCTCGACGGGGTGATCGACTGCATCGACAGCGTGCCGGCCAAGGCGGCGCTGATCGCCTGGTGCAAGCGGCGCAAGATCCAGATCGTCACCACCGGCGGCGCGGGCGGGCAGATCGACCCGACCCAGGTGCAGGTCGCCGACCTGAACAAGACCTTCAACGACCCGCTGGCGGCCAAGGTGCGCTCGTTGCTGCGCCGTGACTATGGCTTCTCGCGCACGCCGGGGCGTAACTACAGCGTGCCCTGTGTGTTCTCCACCGAGCAACTGCGCTACCCCAAGCCCGACGGCAGCGTTTGCCAGGCCAAGGGCTTCGTCGGCGAGGGCGTGCGCCTCGACTGTGCCGGCGGTTTCGGTGCGGTGATGATGGTCACCACAACTTTCGCCATGGCGGCAACCGCCAAGCTGGTGGATAAACTGGTGGCGGGTGCGCGACGACCTGCCGAGCGACTGCGCACTCGATGATCTGGGCTGGCGGCCACGCCAGCCATTTCGGTGCAACGGTATGCGCTGATGATGCAACGGGCTGGAGGGGTTCGACTGTTGCTCGCATCGAGGTGAGCCGTGCCGTACGGGTTATTGCATGTTCGCAGAGCGCGTCAGTGGAGATGCCTGTCCGCTGTTTTCCTGACCTCATCCCTGGCCATGGGGCTATTGACGCCTGCTCGGGGCGAGTTGAAAACGCTGCGCATTGGTACGGGCGACTGGCCGCCCTATGTCGAGCAGCAACGCAGTGATAGCGGGGCACTGGCGCGGCTGATTCGCGCGGTGTTCGCCGAGTCGGGCTATGCGGTCGGTTTCGTTTTCCATCCCTGGGATCGCAACCTGCTGATGCTGCGAAAAGGCGAGTTGCATGCCGTCATGCCTTACAACTGCAGCGTGGGTCGGCTCGACGCGGCCGTTTGCAGCGACCCATTGGTGCGTGGCGAGGTGGTGTTCTTCCATCGTCGCGACCTGGCGTTCGACTGGCACGGCATTGATGATCTGAAGGGCTATCGGATCGGCACGACGCTGGGTTACTCCTATGGCCTGGCGTTCGACAAGGCGGTTCTGGAAGGGCGTCTGCAGACCGAGCGAAGCGGCAAGGAGGACACGGGCTTTCGTTTGCTGGAGCTCAAGCGCATCGACCTGTACCCGCAGAATCGCGCCGTCGGCTATGCCATACTGCGCCACCAGCCACCCGAGCTGCTGCCTGCCGAGATTACCCATCACCCGCGCCCTTTGAACCTGGAGCCCTTGCATCTGCTGTTTCGCAAGGATGATCCACGGAGCGCGCAGTTGTTGCGCCAGTTCAACGATGCCCTGCGTGGCTTCGCCGAGCGCGGAGACCTGCAGCGCCTGCAGCAGGCGCTCGATAGTGGCAATGCCGACGACTGGCAGCCCAGCGGGCCGATCCAGGCCGCGGAGAACTGAGGCTGCTCATCGAATCACGGAGACCCTGGATGCTCAACAACGATGTACTGCGCAGCCTGCGCTATCTGCTGGATGTCAGCGACGCCAGGCTCGAGGCGTTCTGCCATCTGACGGACTACCCGGTGGAACCGGGGCTGATCTCCGCCTGCCTGCTGCGAGAAGATGAAGCGGGCTATCGTTCCTGCAACGATGCGCTGCTGGCCCATGTGCTCGAAGGGTTGGTGTTCCACAAGCGTGGCAAGGACGACAGCCGGCCGCGCTTGCCGGTGGAAAAGCGCCTGAGCAACAACCTGATCCTGAAGAAACTGCGCGTGGCCTTCGAGCTGCGTGACGACGACATTCAGGCGATCCTGCAGTCGGCGGATCTGCCGATGACCAAGGCTGAGCTGGGCGCCTTGTTTCGTGCACCGGGGCACAAGCACTACCGCGAGTGCGGTGATCAGATATTGCGCAACTTCCTGCGTGGGTTGACGTTACGTGAGCGTGGCGTTGCGTAGCGCGGATGCAGTTCGGGTTTTAGCAGGCGGTTGAAACACGGTTCTTCGCGCAAGCTTGGGGAAGTTGGGATCGATACCGGACTGGCAAGTTTGTGTGAATGCTTATTGCTTGTTCGGGTGCTTGTTCCGGCTTGCCGCGTTTTTGTTGATGTTTTTGGTTTCGCCCTCCCGGGCGAGTCACTTTTGGGGCAAAAGTAACCAAAACCTCCGCCCTTTCATCCGGCCCTGGCTGCGCCAGGGTTCGTTCGCTCCATCGCCGCTCCAGAGGCCCGCCGCGGTGGGCCATCCCTGGCCCATCGCGGCTTTCGCGACATCCATGTAGCTCAACCTCTTCCACGACGATTCCGCTCACCCTCCTGGGCGGGCTCTGCACGCGCCTGAACCTGTGGTTACTCCATGGGACTCTCACCCGCTTAATGGGGCAGCCGTAGGGCGGACTCAGGAGCGCCAGCGAACAGTCCGCCGGGCCATGCCCAGTTCGGCACCACAACCCACGTCCCGTACTCCCAACGGCGTACTGCTTCGCGAGTACGCCCTACGCGAATGAAAGTTTTGGTTTAACCCGGTGGCCACGTCGTGGTTCCACTGCTACCAGAACACGCCGCGCATGCTCGGAATAACTGTACGTTCAGGCGCGCAAATGCCCCCTTCAGGAGGCCGAACGCAGGCATTGCGCAGGGGGCGAGTGGCATGGATGCCACGAGAGGCGTAATGGGCCAGGGATGGCCCATGTACGCCGACCCCGGAGCGATGCCGGAGTGAGGGAAGTCGAGCGAAGCGAGACCCGGATGGCGGGGGTGCGTTTCTTTTGCTTACTTTTCTTTGCGCACTTCAAAGAAAAGTGAGTCGCCCGAGGGGGCGAAACCCGGAATATCTGGACACACCCAAAGCGGCGTCCAGAACACCAACACGGGCCAACAAGACAACACACACATTTGCCAGTCCGATGTCACCCAAGCATTCCCCCTGAAATGCGATGGCGCTTAAAAAATTAGCCGACGCAAGAGGCCAAAACCGAGGCGTTTTTTGTTAGCCCAGCAGCTCACGCATGCGCAACAACACGGCATTGAGCCCATTGCTACGCGAGGGCGATAACTGGCGTTGCAGGCCCAGCTGGGCGAACCAGTCGGCCAGGTCGAGCCTGGCCAGCTCGTCAGCGCTCAACCCTTCGACCCGAACCAGCAGCACGGCAAGCAGGCCGCGCAGCAGGCGGGCATCGCTGGCGGCGCGGAAGTGCCAGGCGCCATCGCGCTGTTCGGCCACCAGCCAGACCAGGCTTTCGCAGCCATGCACGCGGTTGTGCTCCTGGCGTTCGGCCTCGTCCAGCGGCTCCAGGTGCTCGCCCCATTGCATCAGCAGGCGCGCGCGCTGTTCCCAGCCGGGGCAGGCAGCAAAGGCCTCGAGGGCTTGTTGGGCGGCAGGTGGCAGGTTCATCGCAGCAGCTCCAGGGCCTTGTCCAGGGCAGCGAAGAAACGCTGCAGGTCGGCGCCGTCGTTGTACAGCCCCAGCGATACGCGGGTCGCTCCGGCCAGGCCGAGGCGTTTCATCAGCGGCATGGCGCAGTGATGCCCGGTACGCACGGCGATGCCCTGCTCGCTGAGCAGATGGGCCAGGTCGGCGTTGTGCACGCCTTCGACCTGGAAGCAGGCCAGCGCCAGTTGCGGTTCACCCAGCAGGCGCACACCGGCGCGGGCTTGAAGGCCGGCCAGCAGTTCGCCGTGCAAGGCCGCTTCATGGGCAGCCACGGCAGCCTGATCCAGCTCGCTCAACCAATCCAGCACGGCACCCAGGGCAATCACTGCGGAAACCGCCGGCGTGCCCGCCTCGAAGCCCAGCGGAGCGGGGCGAAAGCGGGCGTCGTGGTAGTCGGCGTCGTGCAGCATTTCGCCGCCAAACTGCCAATGCTGCAGTTTCGCCAGTGCTTCGCCACGGCCATAGAGCAGGCCGACGCCATCCGGGCCGTAGAGCTTGTGCGCCGAGCAGACGTAGAAGTCGCAACCCAGCGCCTGCATGTCCGGGCGCGCGTGCACGGCGCCTTGTGCGCCGTCGATGATGGTCAGCGCACCATGAACCTTGGCCAGGGTCTGCAGCTCGGCCAGTGGTTGCCAGCGCCCGAGCACGTTGGATAACTGCGAGATGGCCAGCAGGCGGGTGCGCGGGCCGATCAGGCGCACGGCTTGCGCCAGGTCGATGCTGCCGCTGGCGTCCAGTGGCAGCACGGTCAGTTCCAGGCCGCGACGCTTGGCCAGTTGCTGCCAGGGCAGCAGGTTGGCGTGGTGCTCGGCGGCGCTGATGACGATTTGCCCGCCAGGCTGCAGCAGGTGCTCCAGGCCATAGGCCAGCAGATTGAGCGACTCGGTGCTGCCACGGGTGAAGACGATCTCGTCACTGCTCTGCGCGTTCAGCCACTGCGCGGCCTTGCTGCGTGTGGCCTCGAAGGCGCGGGTGGCGCGTTCGCCTGGCAGGTGCTGGGCGCGATGCACGTTGGCCACGCCGCCGGCCAGGTAGGCGAGCAGCGCATCCAGAACCGCCTGCGGCTTCTGCGCGGTAGCGGCGCTGTCCAGGTAGGTGTGGCCGTCGGCTTCGAGGGCAAGGATGCCGGGGAATTCGGCGCGCCAGGGGGAATTCAGAGCCATGAGCTTCAAGCCGCAAGCTGCAAGTTGGAGCCGCAGAGCTTGCGGCTTGTAGCTTGCAGCTTGGCGCTGCCTCTTAGTTGTGCGCGTGCAGGGCTTCGTTCAGCTCGATGGCCGACTTATGGGTCTTGCACTCCACGGCGCCGGTCTGCGAGTTGCGACGGAACAGCAGGTCGGGCTGGCCGGCCAGGTCGCGGGCCTTGACCACCTTGACCAGGGCGTTGCCTTCGTCTAGCAGGTTCACCTTGGTGCCGGCGGTGATGTACAGGCCGGCTTCGACGGTGTTGCGGTCGCCCAGGGGGATGCCGATGCCGGCGTTGGCGCCGATCAGGCAACCTTCGCCGACGCTGATGACGATGTTGCCGCCACCGGACAGGGTGCCCATGGTGGAGCAGCCGCCACCGAGGTCCGAGCCCTTGCCGACGAATACGCCAGCGGATACGCGACCTTCGATCATGCCCGGGCCTTCGGTGCCGGCGTTGAAGTTGACGAAGCCTTCGTGCATCACCGTGGTGCCTTCACCAACGTAGGCGCCCAGGCGCACGCGGGCGCTGTCGGCGATACGCACGCCGGTGGGTACCACGTAGTCGGTCATTTTCGGGAACTTGTCCACCGAGAACACTTCCAGCAGTTCGCCCTTCAGGCGTGCTTCCAGTTGGCGTTCGGCCAGTTCGGCGAGGTCGACGGCGCCCTGGCTGGTCCAGGCGACGTTGGGCAGCAGCGGGAAGATGCCGGCCAGGTTCAGGCCATGCGGTTTGACCAGGCGGTGCGACAGCAGATGCAGCTTGAGGTAGGCCTCGGGGGTGCTGCTCGGCGCGCTGTCTTCGGCCAGCAGGGTGGCCACCAGCGGGTTGCTGCTCTCGGCCAGACGGGTCAGCAGGGCGGCCTGGGCAGCATCGATGCCCTTGAGCGCTTCGGCCAGGTCACGGGCCTGGGCGTGGCTGAAGGTTATGGCTTGGTTGCCGCCTTCGTAGCCGAGGATCTCGGCGGCCTTGGCCACCAGATCGGCTGCCGGGTTGAGCAGCGGTTGCGCGTAGAAGACTTCCAGCCAGTTGCCCTGACGGTTCTGGGTGCCGACGCCGAAGGCGATGCTGAAGAGGGTGGTGGTCATCGATGAGGTTCCTTGCAACAAATTCGGGTAAGAGTGATCAGGCCAACGCAGCTTGGTAGGTGTCCGGCTTGAAGCCGACCAGGGTCTTGTCGCCCAGGTCGAGCACCGGGCGTTTGATCATCGAAGGCTGGGCCAGCATCAGGTCGATGGCCTTGGCCTGGTCGAGATCGGCTTTCTGCGCGTCATCCAGTTTGCGGAAGGTGGTGCCGGCACGGTTGAGGACGGTCTGCCAGCCATGCTCGTCGCACCATTTCTCCAGGCTCGCACGGTCGATGCCGGCGCTCTTGTAGTCGTGAAAGGCATAGTCGACACCATGCTCGTCGAGCCAGGTTCTGGCCTTCTTCATGGTGTCGCAGGCCTTGATGCCATACAGGACGTAACTCATGGTCTTCCTCTGATGAGTGGCGTGCCGGGATGTCCGGAAAAAACGGCCGGCCATTATGCCATGGCTGGTGCGGGCGTGGCGGGCACTGTCGCAGGGATGTGTTACAGCGCTAGAATCAGCGCCACGCACCCACTCCCGCCGGTTTTCTCCCTCATGCAACTGCTCTACACCATTCTGATCATGCTGCTGGTGGTCAGTGGTACGCGTATCAGCGCGCAGTTCATCCCCTTGCCTCTGCCTCTGCTGCAAATTCTCATCGGTGCCCTGTTGGCCGTGCCGGCGCTGGGGTTGCATGTACGCCTCGATCCAGAACTGTTTCTGCTGCTGTTCATCCCACCGCTGCTGTTCGTCGATGGCTGGCGCATGCCCAAGGGGCAGTTCCGTCAGTTGCGCACGCCGATCCTGTTGCTGGCTTTCGCCCTGGTGTTCTTCACCATCCTCGTGGCTGGGCATTTCATTCATTGGTTGTTGCCGCAGGTGCCCTTGGCCGCCTGTTTCGCCCTGGCCGCAGTGCTGTCTCCGACCGATGCGGTGGCGGTTTCGGCGATCACCCACGGGCGCCTGCCGAGCACCCTGAACAACCTGTTGCAGGGTGAGGCATTGATGAACGATGCCTCCGGCCTGGTGGCGTTCAAGTTCGCCGTGGCGGCGACCCTGACCGGGATGTTCTCGATCAGTGATGCTGGCCTGCAGTTCATGCTGGTGGCGGTCGGCGGGCTGGGCGTTGGCGTGGCCCTGAGTTACCTGCTGGGGCGCCTGCGCGCCTGGATGATCGCCCGGGGCTGGGAAGACCCGGCGCCGCACGTGTTGCTGCTTTTGCTGCTGCCATTCGCCGCCTATGTGGCCGCCGAGCATCTGGGACTCTCCGGCATCCTCTCGGCAGTGGCGGCAGGGATGATGCAGAGCCGCCTCGACCTGCTGCCGCGGCAGACCTCCACGCGGCTGCTCAATCGCAGCGTATGGGCGCTGCTGGAGTTCACCTTCAATGGCCTGATCTTCCTCTTGCTGGGTCTGCAGTTGCCGGACATCCTCACGGCGGCTCTGGGCGATCATGCCGAGCCCTGGATGTTCGCTCTGCGGGCCATGGGCCTGGTGGCGGCGATCTACGCCGTGCTGATGCTGCTGCGCTTCGTCTGGGTCTACGGCTACTGGCGCGTGTCGGGCACCTTGCGTCGGCTGCGCGGCGAGCCGACGCGCTTTGCCGGGCAGTCGCGCATCGCCCTGAGCGCGGTGCTGACCCTGGGCGGCGTGCGCGGGGCGGTGACCCTGGCGGGCGTGATGTCGTTGCCCCTGCTGCTCAACAGCGGCCAGGCCTTTCCCGAGCGTGACCTGCTGATCCTGATTGCCGCCGGGGTGATCCTGCTGTCGCTGCTGGTGGCCAGTGTCGCTTTGCCGCGGATCCTGCCGCGCCTGCCGCAGGACAACGTGGCGCTGCATGAGCGT
The DNA here is from genome assembly GCF_052156495.1 of Pseudomonas sp. NCHU5216. Classification (NCBI taxonomy): domain Bacteria; kingdom Pseudomonadati; phylum Pseudomonadota; class Gammaproteobacteria; order Pseudomonadales; family Pseudomonadaceae; genus Pseudomonas; species Pseudomonas sp. NCHU5216. The sequence goes on from NZ_JBQLIX010000001.1 coordinate 275,465, forward strand.
GAGCTCAATCGCCACCGCGCCGCCGTACTGGAGGCGGCGATTCGTTATCTGGAGTCCGAGGACGAGCGCGCTGCCGATGCCGAGGGGGCTATCGCGGCGGTGGAAGTGAAGGCGCGACTGATGAGCGAATATCGCGACCTGCTGGAGCGTGCCCGTGGTGGCGATGAGGCGCGCGAGCAGCAGCGCGAGACCGACCGCCTGGAGTATCGCCTGCGTCTGCAGGCGCTGCGCACCCAGCGCCTGGAGCTGTACCGCATGCGCCACGACAACGAACTGGACGACGACCTGCTGGCCGAAATCCTGCGCGACCTGGATATCGCCGAGGCGCGCCTGAACAAGAGCTGAGACGGTTCAGGCGTAGGGCGGATTCAGTGCGTAGCCCGGATGCAATCCGGGAAACCCTGTAAAGGTTATCCCCGGATTTCATCCGGGCTACACAGTCAGAAGTGCGCGGCTAAAGTCCTTCATGCCAGCCAGCTAGCGCTGCAAGGGGCTTTAGCCGCGACTATAGAGAGCCTCAGGCGCTACGAATGAACCGCGCGATGCGCTCGGCCGCTTCGATGCACTCGGCCAGCGGCGCGACCAGGGCCATGCGCACGCGCCCGGCCCCCGGATTGACGCCATCCACCTCGCGCGACAGGTAGGAGCCCGGCACCACGGTGACGTGTTCGGCCACGAACAGCTCGCGGGTGAACAGGGTGTCGTCGCCCGGCGTGCGCGCCCAGAGGTAGAAGCCGCCGTCGGGGCGCTGTACGTCCATCACCGGGGTCAGGATATTCAGCACGGCATCGAACTTCTCGCGGTACAGGTCGCGGTTGGCGCGCACGTGCGCTTCATCGTTCCAGGCGGCGACGCTGGCCAACTGGGTCTGTACCGGCATGGCGCAGCCGTGGTAGGTGCGATAGAGCAGAAAGTGCTTGAGGATCTCGCCGTCGCCGGCCACGAAGCCCGAACGCAGGCCCGGCAGGTTGGAGCGCTTGGACAGGCTGTGGAACACCACGCAACGCTTGAAATCGCTGCGACCCAGTTCTGCGCAGGCGCTGAGCAGGCCAGGCGGTGGCGCGTCTTCGTCGAAGTACAGCTCGCTGTAGCATTCGTCGGCGGCGATGACGAAGTCATGCTCGTCGGCCAGGGCGATCAGCTTCTTCAGGGTTTCCAGCGGGATCAGCGCGCCAGTGGGGTTGCCCGGCGAGCAGAGGAAGAGGATCTGGCAACGCTGCCAGACTTCGGCCGGCACTGCGTCGAAGTCCGGATTGAAACCATGATCTTCCAGGCAGGGCAGGTAATGCGGTTCGGCACCGGCGAGAAAGGCCGCGCCCTCATAGATCTGGTAGAAGGGGTTGGGGCTTACCACCAGGCCCTGGGCACTGCGGTCGACCACGGCCTGGGTAAAGGCGAACAGCGCCTCGCGGGTGCCGTTGACCGGTAGCACGTGGCGCGCCGCATCCAGCCAGCCGGCGGGCACGCCGAAGCGGCGTTCGCACCAGGTGGCGATGCTCTGGCGCAGTTCCGGCAGGCCCAGGGTGGTCGGATACACCGCCAGTTTGTCGAGGTTGGCGGTCAGCGCCTGGCCGACGAAGTCCGGCGAGCGGTGCTTGGGTTCGCCAATGGACAGGGCGATGGGCGCGCGATCGGCGGCGGGCTGCGCGTCGGCGAGCAGGGCGCGGAGTTTCTCGAACGGGTAGGGCTGCAACTGGGCGAGGGCGTGGTTCATGGTGATCCGACGTGTCCTGTGGAAGGCGGCGACAAAGCTGCCGACACTAGCATGGCGCGCGCGCCGAGGAAAATTCCGCTGGCTGTCCGTTTTACGCTGGTTTAGGTCGCAATGCTGACGCTCGAGCGATTCAAGACTGTTCATATAGTGCCGATAGCCTGAACGTGAAATTTTCCCACGAGACTCTCCTTATGCGCACCCTCAAGTTCAGCCACAAGATCATGCTGGCTGCTTCCCTGGTGGTCATTGCGGCCTTCGCGTCCTTCGCCCTGTACAACGACTACCTGCAGCGCACCTCGATTCGCCACAACCTGGCCAACTACCTGCACGATGTCGGCCTGGTTTCCACTGGCAACATTCAGCATTGGCTGGATGGGCGCATGCAGTTGCTGGACAACCTCGCCGAGTCGGTGCAGGACGACAGTTCGCCCGAGATGCTGGCGCGCAATCTGCAACATCGCAGCATCGCCTCGGCCTTTCTCTATGCCTATTACGGCCAGGCCGATGGCACTTACACTCAGTTTCCGCCCAGCGAGCTGCCGGCTGGCTATGACCCGCGTCAGCGCCCCTGGTACAAGAGCGCCGTGGGCAGCAGTGGCCCGGGGCTGACCGCACCCTACCTGGCGGCCGACCCGCGTGATGGCCTGCTGATCACCATCACCCGTCCGGTCAGCGTGGGCGGCAGCCTGCGGGGGGTGGTCGGCGGCGATCTCAAGCTGCAGACCATCGACGACATCCTCAACTCCTTCGACCTGGGCGGCATGGGCTACGCCTTCCTGGTGGACGAGCAGGGCACGGTGCTGGTGCATCCGGACAAGAGCCTGGTGCTGAAGAAGCTGCCGGAGCTTTACCCCGAGGCAACGCCGCGTCTGGAGTCCAGCCTGCAGAACACCACAGGCGTCGATGGCAGCGCGCGTATCGTCACCTTCCAGCCGGTGAAGGGCCTGGCCGGGGTGCACTGGTACGTCGGCCTGTCGGTGGACGAGGGCAAGGCGTTCGCGGCCCTGCGTGAGTCGCGCCTGTCCGCGTTGATGGCGACCATCATCGGCGTGGTGGCGATTCTCCTGCTGCTCGGCATGCTGATCCGCATTCTGCTGCGCCCGCTGCACGTGATGAGCCATGCCATGAGCGGCATCGCCGAAGGCGAGGGGGATCTGACTCAGCGTCTGAAGATCGCCTCCGGCGACGAGTTCGGCGAACTGGCCGGGGCCTTCAACCGTTTCGTCGAGCGCATCCACGAGTCGATCCGCGAAGTGGCCTCGACCACTCGTGAGGTGCACGAGCGGGTCACGACTGTGGTACAGGCCTCCAACGCCTCCATGGGCAATTCCAGCGAACAGGCGGCGCGCACCGACAGCGTGGCGGCGGCGATCAACGAGCTGGGCGCTGCCGCTCAGGAAATCGCCCGCAACGCCGCCGATGCCTCGCAGCAGGCCAGCGAAGCACGGCGCAATGCCGAGGAAGGGCAGGGCATGGTCGAGCGCACGCTGGCGGCGATGGGCGACCTGTCGGAGAAGATCCAGGCGTCCGGCAACCATATCGAGCTGCTCAGCGAGAAGAGTAACGACATCGGCCAGATTCTCGACGTGATCAAGGGTATTTCCGAGCAGACCAACCTGCTCGCGCTCAATGCCGCCATCGAGGCCGCCCGCGCCGGCGAGGCTGGGCGTGGTTTCGCCGTGGTGGCCGACGAGGTGCGTAACCTGGCCCAGCGCACGCAGAGCTCGGCGCAGGAGATCCAGCAGATGATCGAACAGCTCCAGGCCGGTGCCCGCGATGCCGTGGCGACCATGACCGAGAGCCGGCGTTTCAGCGAGGACAGCGTGCGCATCGGCGGCCAGGCCGGGGAGAACCTGCGTGGCGTGACCCAGCGCATCGGCGAGATCGACGGCATGAACCAGTCCGTGGCCACCGCTACCGAGGAGCAGACCTCGGTGATCGAGAGCCTGAACATGGACATCACCGAGATCAACACCCTGAACCAGGATGGCGTGCGCAACCTGCAGGCCAGCCTCAGTGCCTGTACCGAGCTGGATCAGCAGGTCGGGCGGCTCAAGCATCTGGTGGACAGCTTCAGGATCTGAGGCTGCCTGCCCTTTTGGGGCGAATTCGTTCGCGATGCCTGTGGCCTTGGTGCGTAATGCCAGTCAGTTTGATGCTGTACGCGTTTGGCTCCCCTCTCCCATTTACGGCAGAGGTGCTGGGGGAGAGGGGGTAAGTTTGGTTGATACCGGACTGGCAAGTTTGTGTGTTGGTTTTTTCTGATGCCTGTTCCGGATTGCCGCGTTTTTGTTGATGTTTCTGATTTCGCCCTCCCGGGCGAGTCACTTTGCGGGCAAAGTAACCAAACCCTCCGCCCGATCATCCGGCCCTGGCTGCGCCAGGGTTCGCTCACTCCATCGCTGCTCCAGAGGCCCGCCGCGGTGGGCCATCCCTGGCCCATCGCGGCTCTCGGCTTTGGCATCCTGCGTCGCTCTACCTCCTGCATCCATGCAGTCGTCGCGGCATCCATGCCGCTCGACCTCTTCCACAACGATTCCGTTCGCCCTCCTGGGCGGGCTCTGCACGCGCCTGAACCCGAGGTAATCCAGAAATAGCGCGGAGTGTTTGGGAGAGAAGTCGTAGGGCGGACTCAGGAGCGCCAGCGAACAGTCCGCCGGGCCATGCCGAGTTCGGCACCGCAACCTACGTCCCGTACTCCCAGCGGCGTACTGCTTCGCGAGTACGCCCTACGGGAATGAAACTATTGGTTTAATTCGACAGTCACGTCGTGGTTCCACTGCTACCAGAACACGCCGAGCAGACCTTGGAATGCCGGTTCGCTCAGGCGCGCGAATGTCCCCCCTTCAGGAGGGTGAGTGGAATCGTTGTGTAGAGGGTTGAGCGGCATGGATGCCGCGAGAGCCGCGACTGGCCAGGGATGGCCCTTCGTCGGTGGGCCGCATCCGGTCGGGCCTTCGGAGCAATGATGGAGCGAACGAACCCCGGCGCAGCCGGGGCCGGATGGCGGGGGTGCGTTTCTTTTGCTTACTTTTCTTTGTGCTGGGCGGCAATCCGATTTCAAAGAAAAGTGAGTCGCCCGAGGGGGCGAAACCCGGAATCTCTGAATACACCGAAGCGGCGTCCAGAACACCAAACAACACACAAACTTGCCAGTCCAGTATCAAAACCACCTATCCCGAGATTCCGCAAAGAACCCTTTTGCAGGCGAGTTCATTCGCGATGCTGGCGGCCATGGGCCAGCCGTTTCACGGAGAAATCCGCGACGCGACAGCCTCCCTCAGAAGGTAATGCTCTGCGCCGGGCTGGGTGTGCTTGGCTCTGCGAGCTTGGCGATGATCGCTTCCTGCAGGCGCGCGCAGAATTCGGGGTCGGACAACGGCTGACCCTTGTCGTCGGTGATGAAGAACACGTCCTCGACCCGCTCGCCCAAAGTGGCGATCTTGGCGTTCTGCAACGACAGGTCGTATTCGAGGAAGATGCGCCCGATCCGTGCCAGCAGCCCCGGGCGATCCGGCGCGGTCAGCTCGAGGATGGTCACCGGGCGCTGGGCGTCGTTGTGGATGGTCACCTGCGGGGCGAAGGCGAAGTGCTTGAGCTGACGTGGCACCCGGCGCTGGATGATGGTGGGGTAGTCGTCTGGGTTGCGCAAGGCAGTGATCAGTCCCTCGCGAATCTGTTCGATGCGTGCCGGGTTGTTGCCGATCGAACTGCCGTCGGCATCCAGCACGATGTAGGTATCGAGGGTGAACTGGCTGGTGGAGGTGATGATTCGTGCGTCGTGAATGCTCAGGTTGAGCTGGCTCATCGCGGCCACCGTCACGGCGAAGAAGTCGTGCTGGTCGGGGGCATAGATGAAGATCTGCGTGCCACCCTCGAACTCGCGCTGGGTGGTTTCCTTGATCAGTACCAGTGGCCCGCCATCGTTGGGGTGCTGGAGGATGGCATCGGTGTGCCAGGCCACGTCGCTGGCGGTATGGCGCAGGAAGTAGTCGTCGCCGAGCTGGCTCCATAGCTGCTCGGCATCGTCCGGGTCGGTGCCGCTGCGTACCAGGGTGTCCAGAGCGGCGTTCTGCGTCTGGCGAATCTGTTCTTCGCGGTCCACCGGGTTTTCCAGACCGCGACGCAGGGCGCGCTTGGTTTCGGTGTAGAGCTGGCGCAGCAGGCTGGCGCGCCAGGAGTTCCACAGACTGGGGTTGGTGGCGTTGATGTCGGCCACGGTCAGCACGTAGAGGTATTCCAGGTGGGTCTGGTCGCCGACCAGCTGGGCGAAGTCGTGGATCACCTGCGGGTCGGAGAGATCCTTGCGCTGTGCGGTGGTGGACATCACCAGGTGGTGCTGCACCAGCCAGACGATCAGCGCGCTGTCCCAGGCCGGCAGGTGGTGGCGACGGGCGAAGGCCTCGGCATCCAGCGCGCCCAGTTCGGAGTGGTCGCCGCCACGGCCCTTGCCGATGTCATGGTAGAGCCCGGCCAGGTAGATCAGCTCGGGCTTTGGCAGGCGCTCGATGATCTTGCTGGCCAGCGGGAATTTCTCCGCCAGCTCCGGCCAGCGGAACTTGCGCAGGTGCTTGATCAGGTTGAGGGTGTGCGCGTCGACCGTATAGATGTGGAACAGGTCGTGCTGCATCTGCCCGACGATATGGCCGAACTCCGGCAGGTAGCGGCCGAGGATGCCGTAGCGGTTCATCCGCCGCAGGTTGCGGTGAATGCCTTCCTTGCACTTGAACAGCTCGATGAACAGGCTGGTGTTGCGGATGTCCTTGCGGAAGTCGTCGTCGATCAGGTGGCGGCTGTCGCGCAGCAGGCGGATGGTGCCGGCGCGCACGCCCTTGATTTCCGGATGCTGGGCCATCAGCACGAAGATTTCGAGGATGGCGAAGGGGGTGCGCTTGAAGATGTTGGGGTGAATGGCCTCGATGTAGCCGTCACGCACCTGGAAGCGGCTGTTCAGCGGTGTGCACTGGCTGCTTTCGGCGGCGCGCAGGATGACTTCCTCGAAATGCTGGTTGAGCAGATCCGACAATTCGGAAATGCCCATGACCACCCGGTAGTACTTCTGCATGAAGTGTTCGATGCTGCGCTTGCCGTCGCCGTCCTTGTAGCCGAACAGGGCGGCGATCTTCACTTGATAATCGAACAGCAGGCGGTCTTCGGCGCGCCCGGCAAGCATGTGCAGGGCGTAGCGCACCTTCCACAGGAACTCCTGGCTGGAGGCGAGCAGGGCGTATTCGCTCTCCAGCAGGAAGCCATGGCTGACCAGGGCCTGCAGGTTGAGCGTGCCGAACTGGCGACGGGCCACCCAGAGCACGGTCTGGATGTCGCGCAGGCCGCCGGGCGAACCCTTGACGTTGGGTTCGAGGTTGTATTCGGTGTCGTTGTACTTGCCGTGGCGCGCCTTGCGCTCCTCGCGCTTGGCCAGATAGAAGTGCTTGCTCGGCCACATCTGCTCCGGGCTGGTGACCTGCTGCATGCGCTGGCGCAGGTGTTCGGGGCCGGCGATGGTGCGGCTTTCCATCAGGTTGGTGATCACCGTCAGGTCGGCGCGGGCCTCTTCGGCGCACTCGTCGACCGAGCGCACGCTCTGGCCCACTTCCAGGCCGATGTCCCAGAGCAGGGTGAGGAAGCCTTCGATGGGCTCACGGAAGATTTCGTGGTCACTGCTGTCGAGCAGGATCAGCAGGTCGATGTCGGAATAGGGGTGCAGTTCGCCGCGACCATAGCCGCCGACGGCGAGCAGGGCGATGTCGGCATCCTCGCACCAGGTGAAGCGCTTCCAGGCTTCCTGCAGGATCTGGTCGACGAACCAGGCGCGATCCTCCACCAGGCGGCGGATCTCGCGGCCAGCCCGATAGCGCGAGTCGAGCACTTCATGCGCCTGGCGGATGGCTTTCTTGAAGGCGGCGATGGGGCTGGATTTGAGTGCCAGTTCGGCCTGGAACTGGCCGCGGTCGAACAGTTCGGTATCCATCTGCGGCATGCAGGCGCCTTCCTTATATAAGCCAGGGTGCGCTGTGCGCACCACTTGAGTTCAGGGTGTTGCGGTCACTGCCCGGACGAGGTGCGCGCGATGGTGTCGTCGCTGCGCAGGGTGAGGATCTCATAGCCATCGGCGGTGACCAGCACGGTGTGCTCCCACTGCGCCGACAGCTTGCGATCCTTGGTGATCGCGGTCCAGCCGTCGCCGAGCAGGCGGGTTTCCGGGCGGCCCTGGTTGATCATCGGCTCGATGGTGAAGGTCATGCCTTCCTTGAGTTCCATGCCGGTGCCGGCCTTGCCGTAGTGCAGCACCTGCGGCTCTTCGTGGAACACCGCGCCGATACCATGGCCGCAGTACTCGCGCACCACAGAGAAACCGTTCTTCTCGGCGTGCTTCTGGATCACTTCGCCGATGTCGCCCAGGCGCGCGCCCGGTTTGACCAGCTCGATGCCTTTATACATGCATTCCTGGGTGATCCTGGCCAGGCGCTCGGCCCATTCCGCCACCTTGCCGACCATGAACATCTTGCTGGTGTCGCCGTGGTAGCCGTCCTTGATCACGGTGATGTCGATGTTCAGCACGTCGCCGTCCTTGAGCGGCTTGTCGTTGGGGATGCCGTGGCACACCACATGGTTGATCGAGGTGCAGATCGACTTGGGGAAGCCGCGGTAGTTGAGTGGTGCAGGGATGGCCTGCTGCACGTTGACAATATAGTCGTGGCAGATGCGGTCGAGCTCTTCGGTGGTCACGCCCGGCTTGACGTGTTCGCCGATCATCTCCAGCACCTCGGCGGCCAGGCGGCCGGCGACGCGCATTTTCTCGATTTCTTCGGCGGATTTGATGGTGACGGTCATGGCAGGCTCTCGGGGGCACGCGGAAAAAAGACGCTCATCTTAACAGCTACGGGCTTTGGGCTACAGGCCGCAGGCGGCAAGCTACAGGCTTGTGCTCTGCTTGCAGCTTGCCGCCTGTAGCTTGCAGCTGCTTTCTGTGGTATAAAACGCGCCGCTTTACGGGCAGCATGCCCGAAAGCTCAAACCCACACACGTATCGACACGGTTTCCTGGGTGCCTTTCGACAAGTTCGGGGGTTGGAAGCTGGGATACGTGGAGGCCTAACCCGACTTATCAAGGAACTATCATGTCCCAAGTCAACATGCGCGATATGCTGAAGGCCGGTGTGCACTTCGGCCACCAGACCCGTTACTGGAACCCGAAAATGGGCAAGTACATTTTCGGTGCGCGTAACAAGATTCACATCATCAACCTCGAAAAAACCCTGCCGATGTTCAACGACGCCCTGTCGTTCGTTGAAAAGCTGGCTGCTGGCAAGAACAAGATCCTGTTCGTCGGCACCAAGCGTTCCGCTGGCAAGATCGTTCGCGAAGAAGCCGCTCGTTGCGGTTCGCCGTTCGTCGATCACCGCTGGTTGGGCGGCATGCTGACCAACTACAAGACCATCCGTGCTTCGATCAAACGCCTGCGCGAGCTGGAAACCCAGTCCCAGGACGGCACCTTCGCCAAGCTGACCAAGAAAGAAGCCCTGATGCGTAGCCGCGACCTGGAAAAACTGGATCGCAGCCTGGGTGGTATCAAGGACATGGGCGGCCTGCCGGACGCGCTGTTCGTGATCGACGTCGACCACGAGCGCATCGCCATCACCGAAGCCAACAAGCTGGGCATTCCGGTCATCGGCGTTGTCGATACCAACAGCAGCCCGGAAGGCGTTGACTACATCATCCCGGGTAACGACGACGCCATCCGCGCCATCCAGCTGTACATGGGTGCCATGGCCGACGCCGTGATCCGTGGTCGCAGCAACGCTGGCGGTGCCACCGAAGAGTTCATCGAAGAAGCACCGGCTGCCGAAGCTGCCGAAGGCTAAGCAGTAACGTCGCTCATATAGCGTGCGTGCTGAGCAAGAAGGGGGCTAGGCCCCCTTTTTGCCACTCACAGATTTGCTCACCCGCCTGACGGGTGAATGGTTGAAGACCTACCGAGAGGATTTTCAAGATGGCAGAGATTACTGCAGCCCTGGTCAAAGAACTGCGCGAGCGTACCGGCCAAGGCATGATGGAATGCAAGAAGGCCCTGGTTGCTGCTGGTGGCGACATCGAAAAAGCCATTGATGACATGCGCGCTTCCGGCGCCATCAAGGCTGCCAAGAAGGCCGGCAACATCGCTGCCGAAGGCTCCATCGCCGTTCGTGTCGAAGGTGGCCGTGGCCTGATCATCGAAGTCAACTCGCAGACCGACTTCCTGGCTCTGCAGGACGACTTCAAAGCCTTCGTCAAGGAAAGCCTGGACGAAGCCTTCGAGAATAACCTGACCGAAGCCGCTCCGCTGATCGCTTCCCGCGAGTCGGCTCGTGAAGCCCTGGTTGCCAAGTGCGGCGAGAACGTCAACATCCGTCGTCTGACCGCTGTGACCGGTGACACCGTGGGCGCCTACCTGCACGGCCACCGTATCGGTGTTCTGGTCGTTCTGAAGGGCGGTAACGACGAACTGGCCAAGCACGTTGCCATGCACGTTGCTGCTTCGAACCCGGCCGTGGTTTCCCCGGATCAGGTGTCCGAGGAGCTGGTTGCCAAGGAGAAGGAAATCTTCCTGCAACTGAATGCCGAGAAGATCGCCGGCAAACCGGAAAACATCGTCGAGAACATGGTCAAGGGCCGTATTGCCAAGTTCCTGGCCGAAGCCAGCCTGGTCGAGCAAGCCTTCATCATGGATCCGGAAGTCAAGGTCGGTGACCTGGTGAAGAAAGCCGGTGCCGAGGTCGTTTCCTTCGTGCGTTACGAAGTGGGCGAGGGCATCGAGAAGGCCGAGACCGACTTCGCTGCCGAAGTGGCCGCTCAGGTTGCTGCCAGCAAGCAGTAAGCGGTTTTTCGGTATGTACCCCCAAAGAGGCTGCCCGTTTGCGCGGGCGGCCTCTTTGCCGAATAAGGGGTAAGAATGATTATGGCGGCCGCTCCAACGAACGGCCGCCGGCACTGTCAAAGTGCCAGATAGCAGCCGTGCCTAGGCTCTGTACGAAAAGTCGTCGAGCGAAGGTCAGGCAAGGCGAAATCGCTCGAAGAAGCGCAGTTTACGCGTTGTAAATGAGCATTCTGAGAGCGATTTCAACGCAGCATCAGCGAGCGCAGGCACTTTTCGTACAAAGCCTAAGGTGCGCTGCGCCCAGAACACACATCGCCGCAGGAGAGACTTGCAATGGCTCAGCAGACGACTGGTCGCCAACCTCGTTACAAACGCATTCTGCTCAAACTCAGCGGCGAGGCCCTGATGGGCTCGGAAGACTTCGGCATCGATCCCAAGGTGCTCGATCGCATGGCGCTGGAAGTCGGCCAACTGGTCGGCATCGGCGTGCAGGTCGGCCTGGTGATCGGTGGCGGCAACCTGTTCCGCGGCGCGGCGCTGTCCGCTGCCGGTATGGATCGCGTCACCGGCGACCACATGGGCATGCTGGCCACGGTGATGAACGCCCTGGCCATGCGTGACGCCCTGGAGCGCTCGAACATCCCGGCCATCGTCATGTCGGCGATTTCCATGGTCGGCGTGACCGATCACTACGATCGCCGCAAGGCCATGCGCCACCTCAAGACCGGCGAGGTGGTGATCTTCGCCGCCGGTACCGGCAACCCCTTCTTCACCACCGATTCGGCTGCCTGCCTGCGCGCCATCGAGATCGATGCCGACGTAGTACTGAAGGCGACCAAGGTCGATGGCGTGTACACTGCCGACCCGTTCAAGGATCCGCATGCCGAGAAGTTCGAGCGCCTGACCTATGACGAGGTGCTCGATCGCAAGCTGGGGGTGATGGATCTGACCGCCATCTGCCTGTGCCGCGATCACACCATGCCGCTGCGGGTCTTCAACATGAACAAGCCGGGCGCCCTGCTGAACGTGGTGGTAGGCGGCGCCGAAGGAACCCTGATCGAGGAGGAAGCACAATGATCAACGACATCAAGAAAGACGCTCAGGAGCGTATGGGCAAATCCCTGGAGGCGCTGGATCGTAACCTGGCGTCCATCCGCACGGGGCGTGCCCACCCGAGCATTCTCGACAGCGTCAAGGTGCCGGCCTGGGGTAGCGAGATGCCGCTCAACCAGGTGGCTGCGATCACCGTCGAAGATGCCCGTACCCTGAAGATCGTCGCTCACGACAAGAACCTCAGTGCCGCCATCGAAAAGGCCATCCTGACCTCCGACCTGGGCCTGAACCCATCCAGCGCCGGGACCACCATCCGCGTACCGATGCCGGCCCTCACCGAGGAGACCCGCAAGGGCTACACCAAGCAGGCGCGTGGCGTGGCCGAAGACGCCAAGGTCGCGGTGCGCAACGTGCGTCGTGATGCCCTGGCCGAGCTGAAGAAGCTGGCCAAGGCCAAGGAAATCAGCGAGGACGAAGAGCGTCGTGCCGCTGACGAGCTGCAGAAGATCACCGACAAGTTCATTGCCGATGTCGACAAGGCTCTGGAGGTCAAGGAAAAAGACCTGATGGCCGTTTGACGGCACAGGCTTTCCGACATGGATAAGAACAAGCAGGGCGCGGTGCCGAGGCACGTCGCCATCATCATGGATGGCAACAACCGCTGGGCCAGAAAGCGCCTGTTGCCAGGTGTGGCCGGGCACAAGGCCGGGGTCGACGCGGTGCGTGCGGTGATCGAGGTGTGTGCCGAGTCGGGCGTCGAGGTGCTGACGCTGTTCGCCTTCTCCAGCGAGAACTGGCAGCGTCCCGCCGATGAGGTGGGGGCACTGATGGAGCTGTTCCTCGGTGCGCTGCGGCGTGAGGCGAAGAAGCTGTTGGACAACGACATCGCCTTGCGCATCATCGGTGATCGCTCACGCTTCCATCCCGAGCTGCAGGCTGCCATGCGCGAGGCCGAGGCGCTGACCGCCGGCAAGCGTCGTTTCACCCTGCAGATCGCCGCCAACTATGGCGGGCAGTGGGACATCGTTCAGGCCACCCAGCGTCTGGCGCGTGAGGTGCAGGCCGGGCATCTGCTGCCCGAGGAGATCAGTGCCGAGGTGCTGCAGGGCTGTCTGGCCACCGGCGACATGCCGTTGCCGGATCTGTGCATTCGTACCGGTGGCGAGCATCGCATCAGCAACTTCTTGCTCTGGCAGTTGGCCTACAGTGAGCTGTACTTCTCCGACCTGTACTGGCCGGATTTCAAGCACGAGGCCATGCGCAAGGCGCTGGCCGATTTCGCTACCCGCCAGCGTCGCTTCGGCAAGACCAGCGAGCAGGTGGCAGCCGAGGCGCGCTCCTGATGTTGAAGCAACGAATCATCACGGCACTGGTGCTGCTGCCCATCGCCCTGGGGGGCTTTTTCCTCCTCGATGGCCTGGCGTTCGCCCTGTTCATCGGTGCGGTGGTCAGTCTGGGGGCCTGGGAGTGGGCACGCCTGGCGGGCTTCGAGTCGCAGGGCCTGCGTGTCGCCTATGCGGCTGCGGTGGCCTTGCTGCTGGCGGTGCTCTATCTGTTGCCTGGCCTGGCGCCCTTGATCCTGGCGCTGGCGGTGCTCTGGTGGCTGGCCGCGACCTGGCTGGTGCTCGGCTATCCCGATAGCAGCCGTTACTGGGGTGGTTTGCCCGGCCGTCTGTTGATCGGTCTGCTGATTCTCCTGCCGGCCTGGCAGGGGCTGGTTCTGCTCAAGCAGTGGCCGCAGGCCAATGGCCTGATCATCGCCGTCATGCTGCTGGTCTGGGGGGCCGATATCGGCGCGTATTTTTCTGGCAAGGCCTTCGGCAAGCGCAAGCTGGCGCCGCGGGTCAGTCCTGGCAAGAGCTGGGAAGGTTTCTATGGTGGTCTCACCGCCAGCCTGCTGATCACCTTGCTGGTCGGCCTGCAGCAGGGCTGGAGCACTGGCTCGCTGGTGCTGGCGCTGCTGGGTGCGGCGCTGGTGGTGATGGCGTCGGTGGTTGGCGATCTCACCGAGAGCATGTTCAAGCGCCAGTCCGGGATCAAGGACAGCAGCAACCTGCTGCCGGGGCATGGTGGCGTGCTGGATCGTATCGATAGCCTGACTGCGGCCATTCCGTTGTTCGCGGCACTGCTCTGGCTGGCCGGCTGGGGTTCGCTGTGAGTGAGGTGCAGCGTATCACCGTGCTGGGGGCGACCGGCTCCATCGGCCTGAGCACCCTGGACGTCATCGCGCGTCATCCCGAACGTTATCAGGTCTTCGCTCTGACGGGCTTCACCCGTCTGAGCGAACTGCAGGCGCTGTGCCTGCGGCACCGCCCGGCGTTCGTCGTGGTGCCGGATGAGCAGGCGGCGCAGCCGTTGCGCTTTGCGCTGCGTGACGCCGGTCTGAGCACCGAGGTGTTGCTGGGTGAGCAGGGGCTGTGCGCCGTCGCCGATCATGCCGAGGTGGATGTGGTGATGGCGGCCATCGTCGGTGCGGCAGGTCTCGCGCCCACCCTGGCGGCCGTTCAGGCTGGCAAGAAGGTGCTGCTGGCCAACAAGGAGGCGCTGGTGATGTCCGGCGCCCTGTTCATGCAGGCGGTACGCGATAGCGGTGCCACCCTGCTGCCCATCGACAGCGAGCACAACGCCATCTTCCAGTGCCTGCCGCACGACTATGCACGTGGCTTGGCGCCGGTAGGCGTGCGCCGCGTGTTGCTTACCGCTTCCGGTGGGCCGTTCCGCGAGACGCCGTTGGCCGAGCTGGAGCAGGTCACCCCCGAGCAGGCCTGCGCGCACCCCAACTGGTCCATGGGGCGCAAGATTTCCGTCGATTCGGCGAGCATGATGAACAAGGGCCTGGAGCTGATCGAGGCGTGCTGGTTGTTTGATGCCAGGCCCGAGCAGATCGAGGTGGTGATCCACCGCCAGAGCGTCATCCATTCGCTGGTCGATTACATCGACGGCTCGGTGCTGGCGCAGTTGGGCAACCCCGATATGCGCACGCCCATCGCCCATGCCCTGGCCTGGCCGCAGCGCATCGACTCCGGCGTCGCACCGCTGGATCTGTTCGCCGTCGGTCGTCTGGATTTCCAGCGCCCGGACGAGGCGCGTTTTCCCTGCCTGCGCCTGGCTCGTGAGGCCGCGCAGACAGGGGGCACGGCACCAGCGATGCTCAATGCGGCGAACGAGGTGGCGGTCGAGGCCTTCCTGCAGCGGCGCATTCGCTTCACCGAGATAGCGCGTATGATCGAGAGCGTCCTGAACGCTCAGGCAGCGCAGGTGGTCGAAGCGCTCGATGTCGTGCTGGCGGCTGATCGCCAGGCGCGTGAGCTGGCCCTGCAGTGGCTTGCCCGCCGTTGAGGCGGGATGGAGAGAAGAAATGAGTGCGCTGTACATGTTGGTAGGCACCCTGATCGCGCTGGGTGTGCTGGTGACCTTTCACGAATTCGGCCATTTCTGGGTGGCGCGGCGCTGTGGCGTCAAGGTGCTGCGTTTCTCCGTCGGCTTCGGCAGCCCGCTGGTGCGCTGGCACGACCGTCAGGGTACCGAATTCGTCATCGCTGCCATCCCGCTGGGTGGCTACGTGAAGATGCTCGACGAACGCGAAGGCGAGGTGCCCGCCGCCTTGCTCGATCAGGCCTTCAATCGCAAGACGGTGGGGCAGCGCATCGCCATCGTTGCCGCCGGCCCCATCGCCAACTTCCTCCTCGCCCTGGTGTTCTTCTGGGCTGTGGCCATGCTCGGCAGTCAGCAGGTGCGCCCGGTCATCGGTGCGGTGGAGCAGGGCAGCCTGGCCGCAGCGGCCGGTCTGCATGCCGGGCAGGAAATCGTTTCGGTCAACGGTGAGGCCGTGACCGGCTGGGCGCCGATCAATCTGCAACTGGTGCGCCGTCTGGGCGAGAGCGGCACCCTGAATATCGGTGTGCGCGAACCAGGCTCTACGGTCGAGTCGGTCAAGCAGGTGCACTTGGATAATTGGCTGCGGGGTGCCGATGAGCCCGATCCCATCGGCTCGCTGGGCATACGCCCGTGGCGCCCGGCACTGCCGCCGGTACTCGCCGAGCTGGATGCACAAGGCCCGGCGCAGGCTGCCGGTCTGCGCACGGGAGATCGCCTGCTGGCGCTCGACGGCCAGCCGCTGGAGGATTGGCAGCAGGTGGTGGACAAAGTGCGAGCCATGCCGGATCAGCGGGTGACGTTGCGCTTCGAGCGTGACGGTCAGGCCCAGGAGGTGACGCTGACCCTGGCCAGCCGTGGCGAGGGGGAGGCCCGCAGCGGCTATCTCGGCGCCGGGGTGAAAGGTGGCGAGTGGCCGCCGGAAATGCTCCGCGAAGTGCGCTACGGGCCGCTCGAGGCCGTTGCCGAAGGCGCACGGCGTACCTGGGCGATGAGCGTGCTGACCCTCGATTCGCTGAAGAAAATGCTGTTCGGTGAGCTCTCGGTAAAAAACTTGAGCGGGCCGATAACCATTGCTAAAGTGGCGGGCGCTTCAGCTCAGTCGGGGCTTGGGGATTTTCTGAATTTCCTGGCCTACCTGAGCATTAGCCTGGGGGTTCTCAATCTGCTGCCCATTCCCGTGCTGGATGGTGGGCATCTGCTTTTTTATCTGGTCGAGTGGGTGCGTGGTCGCCCCTTGTCTGAGCGGGTTCAAGGTTGGGGGATGCAGATCGGCATCAGCCTGGTCGTCGGAGTCATGCTGCTGGCTCTGATCAACGATCTTGGTCGTCTGTAACCCATGCTGAATTACAAATCTGTCGCCTAGTGCGGCAGATTTTTTATCGTCAGTTGGAATAAGAAAGGACTTCATGAAACGTCTGCTGCTACCTGCGGTGCTGTCCGCATTGATGATCGCCGAAGTTCACGCCGAGTCCTTCACCATCTCCGATATACGTGTCAACGGACTGCAGCGGGTCTCCGCCGGGAGCGTATTCGGTGCTCTGCCGCTCAACGTGGGTGAGCAGGTCGACGACAGTCAACTCGTCGACGCTACCCGCTCGCTGTTCAAGACCGGCTTCTTCCAGGACATCCAGCTCGGCCGTGATGGCAACGTGCTGGTCGTCACCGTGGTCGAGCGTCCTTCCATCTCCAGCATCGAGATCGAAGGCAACAAGGCCATCACCACCGAAGACCTGCTCAAGGGTCTGAACCAGTCCGGTCTGGCCGAGGGCGAGATCTTCCAGCGCGCCACCCTCGAAGGCGTGCGCAACGAACTGCAGCGTCAGTACGTAGCTCAGGGCCGCTACTCGGCCGAGATCGAGACCGAGGTGATCCCGCAGCCGCGCAACCGCGTGGCGCTGAAGATCACCATCAACGAAGGCACCGTCGCCGCCATTTCCCACATCAACGTGGTGGGCAACACGGTGTTCTCCGATGAAGATCTGACCGATCTGTTCGAGCTCAAGACCACCAACTGGCTGTCCTTCTTCAAGAACGACGACAAGTACGCCCGCGAAAAGCTCTCCGGTGACCTCGAGCGTCTGCGCTCCTACTACCTGGATCGCGGCTACATCAACATGGATATCAGCTCCACCCAGGTCTCCATCACCCCGGACAAGAAGCACGTCTACATCACCGTCAACATCGACGAGGGTGAGAAGTACAGCGTGCGTGACGTGAAACTCTCCGGTGACCTCAAGGTGCCGGAAGAAGAGATCCGCGCCCTGCTGCTGGTCAAGGAAGGGCAGGTCTTCTCGCGTAAGGTGATGACCACCACCAGCGAGCTGATCACCCGTCGCCTGGGTAACGAGGGTTACACCTTCGCCAACGTCAACGGCGTGCCGCAGGCGCACGACGAGGACAACACCGTTTCCATCACCTTCGTCGTCGATCCGGGCAAGCGTGCCTACGTCAACCGCATCAACTTCCGCGGCAACACCAAGTCCGAGGACGAAGTGCTGCGCCGCGAGATGCGTCAGATGGAAGGTGGCTGGGCCTCGACCTACCTGATCGACCAGTCCAAGGTGCGTCTGGAGCGTCTGGGCTTCTTCAAGGAAGTCAACGTGGAAACCCCGCAGGTGCCGGGTACCGACGACCAGATCGACGTCAACTACAGCGTCGAGGAGCAGCCGTCCGGTTCCATCACCGCCAGCGTCGGTTTCGCCCAGAACGCCGGCCTGATCCTCGGTGGCTCGATCAGCCAGAACAACTTCCTGGGTACCGGCAACAAGGTCAGCATCGGCCTGACCCGTAGCGAATACCAGACCCGTTACAGCTTCGGCTTCGTCGATCCCTACTGGACGGTCGATGGCGTCAGCCTGGGTTACAACGCCTTCTACCGCACCACCGACTACGACGAACTCGATGTCGACGTGTCCAGCTACTCGGTGGACAGCCTCGGTGCCGGTATCAGCATCGGTTACCCGATCAGCGAGACCTCGCGCCTGACCTATGGCCTCACCGCGCAGCAGGACACCATCGACACCGGGCGCTACACCGTCGATGAAATCTTCGACTTCATCGAGCAGGAAGGTGACAACTACCTGAACTTCAAGGGTTCCATCGGCTGGTCCGAGTCCACGCTCAACCGTGGCGTGCTGGCCAACCGTGGCCATTCGCAAAGCCTGGTGCTGGAAACCACCCTGCCGGGCAGCGACCTGTCGTTCTACAAGCTCGACTACCGTGGCCAGGTGTTCACCCCGATCAGCGACAACTACACCCTGCGCTTCCACACCGAGCTGGGTTACGGTGACAGCTACGGCTCCACTTCCGAGCTGCCGTTCTACGAGAACTACTACGCCGGTGGTTTCAACTCCGTGCGTGGCTTCAAGGACAGCACGCTTGGCCCGCGCAGCACGCCGAGCTCCGGTAACAAGCCCGGCACCCTGCGTGACCCGGATCAGGATCCGCTGCCGTTCGGTGGTAACGTGCTGGTGCAGGGTGGGGTGGAAATGCTCTTCCCGCTGCCCTTCGTCAAGGATCAGCGCTCGCTGCGTACCTCGCTGTTCTGGGACGTGGGTAACGTGTTCGACACCAACTGCTCGTCCAGCCAGAAGAAGATCAGCGATAGCTGCAACATCGACTTCAGCAGCATGGCCAGCTCCGTGGGTGTCGGCCTGACCTGGATTACCGCGTTGGGGCCGCTGAGTTTCAGCCTGGCCATGCCGATCAAGAAACCGAATGATGCCGAAACTCAGGTCTTCCAGTTCTCCCTGGGTCAAACCTTCTAATACCGAAAGCCAACAGTTTTGTTGCAGGAGTGCATTGTGCGTAAGTTGACTCAACTGGTTCTGTTCACCGCTGCCCTGATCGCCACGCCGGCGTTCGCCGAGATGAAAGTGGCCGTGCTGAACTATCAAATGGCCCTGCTCGAGTCGGATGCGGCCAAGCGCTACGCCGTGGACGCCGAGAAGAAATTCGGCCCGCAGCTCAACAAGCTGAAGACCCTGGAGAGCGATGCCAAGCGCATCCAGGATCGCATGGTCAAGGAAGGCGAGAAGATGCAACAGGCCGAGCGTGAGCGCCTGGAGCTGGAATTCAAGCAGAAGGCCCGCGACTTCCAGTTCCAGTCCAAGGAGCTGAACGAGTCCAAGGCCATCGCCGATCGCGAGATGTTGGCCAAGCTCAAGCCGAACCTGGACAAGGCTGTCGAGGAAGTGATCAAGAACGGCAACTTCGACCTGGTGCTCGAGCGTGGTGCGGTGATCGATGTCAAACCTCAATACGACATCACCCGCCAGGTCATCGAGCGCATGAACAAGATGCGTTGAGCATGACCGCGACTTACACCCTCGGCCAGTTGGCCGAGCGCCTGGGCGCCACCCTGCGTGGCGCCGAAGGCAGGGTCATCTCGGGCCTGGCCACCTTACAGGAGGCCAGGCCCGAACAGTTGAGCTTCCTGGCCAATGCCCAGTACCGCAAGTACCTGGCGCAGACCCAGGCTGGTGCCGTGCTGCTCACCGCCGCTGACGCCGAAGGCTATGCCGGCGATGCGCTGATCGTGGCCAACCCTTACCTGGCCTACGCCCAGCTCTCGCACCTGTTCGACCGCAAGCCCAAGGCGGCTGCCGGTATTCACCCGACGGCGCAGGTGGCAGCCGATGCCCAGGTCGACTCGAGTGCCAGCATCGGCGCCTATGCCGTGGTCGAGAGCGGGGCGCAGATTGCCGCTGGCGTGAGCATCGGCGCGCATTGCGTGATCGGGGCGCGTAGCGTGATCGGCGAAGGCGGCTGGCTGGCGCCGCGTGTGACGCTGTATCACGACGTGCACATCGGCAAGCGCGTGGTGATCCAGTCCGGCGCGGTGATCGGCGGCGAAGGCTTCGGTTTCGCCAACGAGAAGGGCGTCTGGCAGAAGATCGCGCAGATCGGCGGGGTGACCATCGGTGATGACGTGGAAATCGGCGCCAACACCACGGTGGATCGTGGCGCGCTGTCCGACACCCTGATCGGCAACGGCGTGAAGCTGGATAACCAGATCATGATCGCGCACAACGTGCAGATCGGCGACAACACCGCCATGGCCGGCTGCTGCGGCATTTCCGGCAGCACCAGGATCGGCAAGAACTGCATGATCGCCGGTGGCGTCGGCATGGTCGGGCATATCGAGGTGTGCGACAACGTGTTCGTCACCGGCATGACGATGGTGACTCGTTCGATCACCGAGCCGGGGGCCTATTCTTCCGGCACTGCCATGCAGCCAGCGGGCGAGTGGAAGAAGAGCGCGGCGCGTATTCGTCAGTTGGACGAGATGGCCAAGCGTCTGCGCGAGCTGGAAAAACAGCTCGCCGCCGTGACCCAGACGGCGAACGCCTCATCTGATGCCTGAGCACGGTGTGACCGTGCTCTTTTCTTTTCTTACAGGCTTAACCGGACATGATGGACATCAACGAAATTCGTGAATATTTGCCGCACCGCTATCCCTTCCTGCTGGTGGATCGTGTGGTGGACCTGGACGTCGAAGGCAAGCAGATTCGCGCCTATAAGAATGTCAGCATCAACGAGCCGTTCTTCAACGGGCACTTCCCCGAGCACCCGATCATGCCAGGCGTGCTGATCATCGAAGCCATGGCCCAGGCCGCCGGCATTCTTGGCTTCAAGATGATGGGCATCAAGCCGTCTGACGGCACCCTCTACTACTTCGTCGGCTCCGACAAGCTGCGTTTTCGCTCTCCGGTGCTGCCGGGCGACCAGCTCGTGCTGGAGGCCAAGTACCTGAGCGATCGCCGCAGTATCTGGAAGTTCGAGTGCCGCGCCACCGTCGACGGCAAGGAAGTCTGCTCCGCTGAAATCATCTGCGCGGATCGCAAGCTATGAGTTCGATCGACCCTCGCGCCATCATCGACCCCAGTGCCAGACTGGCCGACGACGTCGTCGTCGGCCCGTGGAGCATTGTCGGGCCCGATGTGGAAATCGGCGAGGGTACGGTGATCGGCCCGCACGTGGTGCTCAAGGGGCCGACGGTGATTGGCAAGCACAACCGCATCTACCAGTTTTCCTCGGTGGGTGAGGATACGCCCGACCTCAAGTACAAGGGTGAACCGACGCGGCTGGTGATCGGCGATCACAACGTGATCCGCGAAGGCGTCACCATTCACCGCGGTACGGTGCAGGATCGCAGTGAAACCACTCTGGGTGACCACAACCTGATCATGGCCTATGCCCATATCGGCCACGACAGCGTGATCGGCAACCACTGCATCCTGGTCAACAACACCGCGTTGGCCGGGCACGTCTGGGTGGATGACTGGGCGATTCTGTCCGGCTATACCCTGGTGCATCAGTTCTGCCGCATCGGCGCACACAGCTTCTCCGGCATGGGCACCGCCATCGGCAAGGACGTTCCGGCTTTCGTCACCGTGTTCGGCAACCCGGCCGAGGCACGCAGCATGAACTTCGAGGGCATGCGTCGTCGGGGCTTCTCCGCCGAGGCCATCGCCGCTCTGCGCAAGGCTTACAAGCTGGTCTATCGCCAAGGCTTGACGGTGGAGCAGGCGCTGAACGAGCTGGCCGAATCCGCTGCCCAGTTCCCGGAAGTGGCCATCTTCCGCGACTCCATCCAGGCTTCCACGCGCGGCATCACGCGCTGAGAAGCGGCCCGATCCGTTGGACGCAAGGGCGGTTGCGCGCGCAAGTTCGAGCCAAACGGGCATGACTGCCTGTAGACTCCGCCTCTTTGCCTCTGGCCCGCGAGATTTACCACAGGTTCCAAACGACCATGAGCAGACCTCTTCGCGTCGTCCTGGTCGCCGGTGAGGCGTCCGGCGACATCCTCGGCTCCGGCCTGATGCAGGCCATCAAACAGCGTCATCCCGATGCCGAGTTCATCGGTGTCGGTGGCGCACGCATGGAGGCCGAGGGGCTGAAATCCTATTTTCCCATGGAGCGCCTGGCCGTCATGGGCCTGGTCGAGGTGCTCGGCCGGCTGTTCGAGCTGCTCGGCCGGCGCCGCCAGTTGGCCCGCGATCTGATCGCCGCCAAGCCTGACGTGTTCATCGGCATCGATGCCCCTGACTTCAATCTGGGCCTGGAGCTCAAGCTGCGCCGCGCCGGAATCAAGACCGTGCACTACGTCAGCCCGTCGGTCTGGGCCTGGCGGCAGAAGCGGGTGCTGAAGATCCGCGAAGCTTGTGACCTGATGCTGACCCTGTTCCCGTTCGAGGCGCAGTTCTACGACGCCCATCAGGTGCCGGTGCGTTTCGTTGGGCATCCGCTGGCCGATGCCATCCCGCAAGAGGCTGACCGCGCCGCCGCGCGCGAGGCGCTGGATCTGCCGCAGAACGAGCCGGTGGTCGCCCTGATGCCCGGCAGCCGAGGCGGGGAGGTGGCGCGCCTGGGCGAGCTGTTCCTCGATGCGGCGATCCGTCTGCGTGCCCTGCGCCCTGGCATTCGCTTCCTGTTGCCCTGCGCCACCCCGGAGCGCCGCCAGCAACTGGAACAGATGCTGGTCAGCCGCGACCTGCCGTTGACCCTGCTCGATGGCCGCTCGCACGAGGCCTTGGCCGCCTGCGATGCGGTGCTGATCGCCTCGGGTACCGCGACTCTGGAAGCGCTGCTGTACAAGCGCCCGATGGTGGTGGCTTACCGCGTGGCGCCGCTGACCTATCGGATTCTCAAGCGCCTGGTGAAAAGCCCCTATATTTCCCTGCCCAACCTCTTGGCCGAGCGCCTGCTGGTACCCGAGCTGATTCAGGAGGCGGCAACGCCAGAGGCGCTGGCCCAGGCGCTGGCACCACTGATCGATGGCGGGCAAGTGCAGACCGAGGGTTTCGACGTGATTCACCGCGCGTTGCGCCGCGATGCTTCGGTGTCGGCCGCCGATGCGGTGCTCAAGCTGGCGGGGCGCGACTGATGCAGCTCGGTTTGGATTTCACCTTGGTGGAAGAGCTGGTCGCTGGGGTCGACGAAGTGGGCCGTGGCCCGCTTTGTGGCGCGGTAGTAACAGCGGCGGTGATTCTCGATCCGACGCGGCCGATTCTTGGTCTGAACGACTCGAAGAAACTCACCGAGGCGCGCCGCGAAGCGCTTTTCGACGAGATTCGGGAAAAAGCCCTGGCCTGGTGCATCGCCCGCGCCGAGGTGGATGAGATCGACCGCCTGAATATCCTGCATGCCACCATGCTGGCCATGCAGCGCGCTGTTGAAGGGCTGAGCGTGACGCCGAAACTGGCGCTGATCGATGGCAACCGTTGCCCCAGGCTGGCGGTGCCCAGTGCGCCGGTGGTCAAGGGTGATAGTCGCGTGCCTACGATTGCCGCTGCTTCGATCCTGGCCAAGGTCAGCCGTGATCGCGAGATGCTCGAGCTGGATCGGCTTTATCCCGGCTATGGCATCGCCGGGCACAAGGGCTATCCCACGCCCGTGCACCTCGAAGCGCTCAAGCGCCTGGGGCCGACGCCGATCCATCGGTACTCCTTCGCGCCAGTCAGAGAAGCAGCTTCAGGCCCCAGGCTTCAAGTTCTAAGTTAAGAGCAAAAGCGACGTAGCCCGGATGCAATCCGGAGCGTGGGCTACGAACTTGCAGCTTGAGGCTTGCAGCTTGCAGCTCGCTCTTACTGCTACAATCGCCGCTTTGTCGTTTTCACCTGCAAGGCCGCCTCATGACCCAAGCGTTCGTCCACCTGCGTCTGCACACCGAGTACTCCCTGGTCGATGGCCTGGTGCGGGTCAAACCGCTGATCAAGGCCGTGGCCGGGGCCGGTATGCCGGCAGTGGCGGTCACCGACATGAGCAACATGTGCTCGTTGGTGAAGTTCTACAAGACCGCCATGGGCGCTGGGGTCAAGCCGATCTGCGGAGCCGATATCTGGCTGGCCAGCGCCGAGGAAGACGGCCCGCTGACGCGCATGACCCTGCTGGCGATGAATGCCAAGGGCTATCGCAACCTCACCGAGCTGATCTCCCGTGGCTGGGCCGAGGGGCAGAGCAACGATCTGGTGATCATCCAGCGCGACTGGGTCAAGGATGCGGCAGAGGGTCTGATCGCGCTGTCCGGCGCCCGCGAAGGCGAAGTGGGCCAGGCGCTGCTGGCCGGTGACCCGATGTTGGCCGAAACGCGCCTGCGCGAATGGATGGCGGTGTTCCCGGAGCGCTTCTACCTGGAGGTGCAGCGCACCAGCCGGGTGGGTGACGAGGAATATCTGCACGCTGCCGTGGCCCTGGCCGATCGCCTCGAAGCGCCGCTGGTGGCGACCAATGACGTGCGTTTCATCAAGCAGGACGATTTCGAGGCCCACGAAACCCGCGTGTGCATCGGTGAAGGGCGCACCCTGGATGACCCACGCCGGCCACGGCATTACTCCGACCAGCAGTACCTCAAGACTCCGGCGGAAATGTGGGAACTGTTCGCCGACCTGCCCGAGGCGCTGGAAAACACCGTCGAGATCGCCAAGCGCTGCAACATCGAGGTGCAGCTCGGCAAGTACTTCCTGCCGGATTTCCCCACGCCCAATGGCATGGGCATCGACGACTACCTGCGGCATGCCTCCTTCGAGGGCCTGGAAGAGCGTCTCGAAGTGCTGCTGCCCAAGGACACTCCCGATTACGAGGCGAAGAAGCAGGTCTACATCGACCGCCTCAACTTCGAGCTCGACATCATCATCCAGATGGGTTTCCCCGGTTACTTCCTGATCGTGATGGACTTCATCCAGTGGGCCAAGAACAACGGCGTGCCGGTCGGCCCGGGCCGTGGTTCGGGTGCCGGCTCGCTGGTGGCCTACGTGCTGAAGATCACCGATCTCGACCCGCTGGCCTACGACCTGCTGTTCGAGCGCTTCCTCAACCCCGAGCGGATCTCCATGCCCGACTTCGACGTCGACTTCTGCATGGACGGCCGCGACCGGGTGATCGACTACGTGGCCGAGAAATACGGGCGTAATGCGGTGAGCCAGATCATCACCTTCGGCTCCATGGCGGCCAAGGCGGTGGTGCGCGACGTGGCGCGGGCCCAGGGCAAGTCCTACGGCCTGGCCGACCGCCTGTCGAAGATGATCCCCTTCGAGGTGGGCATGACCCTGGAGAAGGCCTTCGAGATGGAGGAACCGCTGCGCGAGTTCCTCAAGAACGACGAAGAGGCCCAGGAGATCTGGGACATGTCGCTCAAGCTCGAAGGCGTGGTGCGCGGTACCGGCAAGCACGCCGGTGGCGTGGTGATCGCGCCGACCAAACTCACCGACTTCTCGCCGATTGCCTGTGACGAGGAGGGCGGCGGCCTGGTGACCCAGTTCGACAAGGACGACGTCGAGCAGGCCGGCCTGGTCAAGTTCGACTTCCTCGGTCTGCGCACCCTGACCATCATCAAGTGGGCGATGGAAACCATCCATCGTGTGCAGAAGCGCGACGGCGCCTCGGACGAAGAGCTGGTCAACATCGACTTCATCCCGCTGGATGACAAGAAGACCTACGACATGCTGCAGAAGGCGGAGACCACCGCGGTCTTCCAGCTCGAATCGCGCGGCATGAAGGAGCTGATCAAGAAGCTCAAGCCTGACTGCCTGGAAGACATGATCGCCCTGGTGGCGCTGTTCCGCCCCGGCCCGCTGCAGTCCGGCATGGTGGACGACTTCATCAACCGTAAGCACGGCCGCGCCGAGCTGTCCTACCCACACCCGGATTACCAGTACGCCGGCCTGGAGCCGGTGCTCAAGCCCACCTACGGCATCATCCTGTATCAGGAACAGGTGATGCAGATTGCCCAGGTCATGGGGGGGTACACCCTCGGCCAGGCGGACATGCTGCGCCGCGCCATGGGTAAGAAGAAGCCCGAGGAAATGGCCAAGCAGCGCGGCGGCTTCATCGAAGGCTGCGCCAACAACGGCATCGATGCCGAGCTGGCGGGTAACATCTTCGACCTGGTGGAAAAGTTCGCCGGCTACGGCTTCAACAAGTCGCACTCCGCTGCCTATGGTCTGGTGTCGTACCAGACCGCCTGGCTCAAGGCGCATTATCCGGCGCCGTTCATGGCCGCGGTGCTCTCGGCGGATATGCACAACACCGACAAGGTGGTGATACTGGTCGAAGAGTGCCGCAACATGAAGTTGCGCATCGATCCGCCGGACGTGAACGTCTCCGAGTACAAGTTCACCGTCAACGACGACGGCCGTATCGTCTACGGCCTCGGCGCGGTCAAGGGCGTCGGCGAGGGGCCGGTGGAAGCCATCGTCGAATGCCGCGCCGAGGGCGGGCCGTTCAAGGACTTGTTCGACTTCTGCAACCGCGTCGATCTCAAGCGCATCAACAAGCGCACCCTGGAAGCGCTGATTCGCAGCGGTGCCCTGGATCGTCTCGGCCCCTACTATCAGGACGAGCTCAAGGCCTACCAGGCCAGCGTGGACAAGAACCGCGCCGTGCTGTTGGCGTCCATGGAAGAGGCCGTGCAGTCCGCCGAGCAGACCGCGCGCAGCGCCGAGAGCGGCCATATGGATCTGTTCGGCGGCCTGTTCGCCGAGCCCGAGGCGGACGTCTACGCCAACCACCGCAAGGCGCGTGAGCTGCCGATCAAGGAGCGCTTGAAGGGCGAAAAGGACACCCTGGGCATCTATCTGTCCGGCCACCCCATAGACGAATACGAAGGCGAGATTCGCCGCTTCGCCCGCCAGCGCATCGTCGAACTCAAGCCGGCGCGCGATACCCAGACCATCGCCGGGATGATCGTCAACCTGCGGGTGATGAAGAACAAGAAGGGCGACAAGATGGGCTTTATCACCCTCGACGACCGCTCCGGGCGCATCGAGGCCTCGCTGTTCGCCGATGCCTTCGCCAGCAATCAGGCGCTGCTGCAGAACGACGCACTGGTGGTGGTCGAGGGCGAGGTCAGCAACGACGACTTCTCCGGCGGCCTGCGTCTGCGCGCCAAGCGCGTGATGAGCCTGGAAGAGGCGCGTACCGGCCTGGCCGACAGCCTGCGGCTGAAGGTGGCCAGTGAGGCGCTCAAGGGTGATCGCCTGCGCTGGCTGGCCGAATTGTGCAGCAAGCACAAGGGTGCCTGCCCGGTGACCCTGGACTACAGTGGCGAAGAGGCACGCGCCTTGCTTCAATTCGGTGACGCCTGGCGAATCGACCCGGCCGACACTTTGATTCAGGCATTACGTGACCAGTTCGGGCGCGACAACGTCTTTTTGCACTACCGCTGATGCGCGAGGGGGCAATGCCCCTGTGCGCCAGCAAAGGCACCTGTGGTGTCGACCCGCTGCGCCCCATCCCGTATGGTAGGGCGCCTAATGGATACAGCTCCCCGGCCGCTTGGCCGTCGACGCAAGACGGATGACTATGAACCCGAATTTCCTCGATTTCGAACAGCCGATCGCCGACCTGCAAGCCAAGATCGAAGAGCTACGCCTGGTTGGTAACGACAATTCGCTGAACATCAGTGACGAGATTGCCCGCCTGCAGGACAAGAGCAGTGCGCTGACCGAAAGCATTTTCGGCAACCTGACTAGCTGGCAGATCGCCCAGCTCGCGCGTCACCCGCGCCGCCCCTACACCTTGGACTACATCCAGCACATCTTCACCGAGTTCGACGAGCTGCACGGCGACCGTCACTTCTCCGACGATGCCGCCATCGTCGGCGGCGTGGCCCGTCTCGGCGAGCAGCCGGTCATGGTCATCGGCCATCAGAAGGGCCGTGAAGTGCG
Organism: Pseudomonas sp. NCHU5216; assembly: GCF_052156495.1. Lineage (NCBI taxonomy): Bacteria > Pseudomonadati > Pseudomonadota > Gammaproteobacteria > Pseudomonadales > Pseudomonadaceae > Pseudomonas > Pseudomonas sp. NCHU5216. Next base: position 303,134 of record NZ_JBQLIX010000001.1, read on the forward strand.
CGAGAAGGTACGCCGCAACTTCGGCATGCCGCGCCCCGAGGGCTACCGCAAGGCTTGCCGTCTGATGGAAATGGCCGAGCGCTTCAAGATGCCGATTCTCACCTTCATCGACACCCCCGGTGCCTACCCGGGTATCGATGCCGAGGAGCGTGGCCAGAGCGAGGCGATTGCCTGGAACCTGCGGGTGATGGCGCGCCTGAAGACGCCGATCATCGCCACCGTGATCGGTGAGGGTGGTTCCGGCGGTGCGCTGGCCATCGGCGTCTGCGACCAACTGAACATGCTGCAGTACTCCACCTACTCGGTGATCTCGCCGGAAGGCTGCGCCTCGATCCTCTGGCGTACTGCCGAGAAAGCCCCGGATGCCGCAGAGGCCATGGGCATCACCGCCGAGCGCCTGAAGAATCTGGGTATCGTCGACCAGGTCATCGCCGAGCCGCTGGGCGGCGCGCACCGTGATCCGGCCGCTGCCTCCGAGTCGATCCGTCAGGAACTGACCAAGCAACTGGCCAGCCTGCAGAAGCACGATACCGCAGCGTTGCTCGAGCGCCGTTACGAGCGCCTGATGAGCTACGGCATCGCCTGAGTTCTTCCTGCGTATCTCTCAACGGGCCTTCGGGCCCGTTGTTGTTTAAGCTTGAACGATGACTGCTCTCGATCTTCGCCTGCGCCAAGCCTTGCAACCCTGGCGCACAGCGCCCGCCTGGTACGTTGCCTTCTCCGGAGGGCTGGATTCCAGCGTGCTGCTGCATTTGCTCGCCGACTGGGCGCGCCACGAGACGTTGCCGCCCCTGCGCGCGCTGCACGTTCATCATGGCCTGCAACCGGCGGCGCAGGCCTGGCCGGCGCACTGTGCCGAAATCTGTCAGCGCCTGGGCATCGAGCTGCAGGTGTTGCGGGTGAAAGTCGAGGCCGGTGCCAGTGTCGAGCAGGCCGCGCGCCAGGCGCGTTATGCCGCCTTCGCGCAATGCCTGGAACCGGGCGCACTGCTGCTGACCGGCCAGCACCGTGACGACCAAGCGGAAACCCTGCTCCTGCGCCTGCTGCGTGGTGCCGGCGTGCGTGGTCTGGCGGCCATGCCCTGGCAGCGCCCGCTGGGCGCGGGCACCCTGTTGCGGCCGTTGCTCGACTGCCCGCGCGGCGAGCTGGAGGCCTATGCCGCTGCCCAGGGTCTGAGCTGGGCGGAAGACCCGAGCAATCAGAGTGAGCAATTCAGCCGTAACTTCCTGCGCCGGCAGATCCTGCCGCGCCTGACCGAACGCTGGCCGCAGGCGAGCGCTGCCCTGGCGCGCACGGCGGCGCACCTGGGCGAGGCGCAACTCCTGCTCGATGAGCTGGCCGACGGGGATCTGGCTGCCATGCGGCAAGCGCCGAGCATCGCCTGGCTGCCCTTACCGTCCTTGCCTCTGGCACCCATCGCCGCGTTGAGCGAGGCGCGTCAGCGCAACCTGCTGCGCCACTGGCTGGCACCGCTGACACGCCTGCCGGACAGCGAGCACTGGGCAGGCTGGCGTGATCTGCGCGATGCCGGCGTCGATGCCACGCCGATCTGGCGCCTCACCGATGGTGAGCTGCAGCGCAGCGAGGGGCGTATCTGGTGGCTGTCCGGTGCCTGGTTGCAGCGCCCGCCGGTGCTCGATATGGCCTGGCCTGAGGGCGTGCAGGATGTGCCGTTGCCTGGCAATGGTCTGCTGCGTCTGCGAGGTGATTGCCCGCCTGGCGATCTGCGCGTGCGCTATCGCCAGGGTGGCGAACGGCTGCATATCGAGGGGCGCGGTCGGCGTGATCTCAAGCGCTTGCTCAACGAGCAGGGGGTGCCCGGCTTCGTGCGTGGGCGCCTGCCGCTGCTGTACGCCGGGGAGGAGCTGCTGGCGGTGGCCAATCTCGATCTGCCAGGCACTGCGGCGCAGAGCCTGCAGTGGCTGGCACCAGGCCAGCTCAGCGAAGAGCAAAGGGCGATGATCGAGGTTTGAGCTGGCATCCCCTTTCCGGTAGACTACGCTCCCGTCTTATTACAGCTTTGCCGACTCCCACAGGGGAGCCGGTGAGTTAGCCATTGTCTCAGCGGTGGCGCTCCTTCTTTGCTTTCCCCGGCGGCACAGGCCGCTTAAACGCAGACTTCTAGGGTTTTTCATGACGCGCTACATCTTCGTCACGGGTGGTGTTGTTTCTTCATTGGGGAAAGGCATCGCTTCGGCTTCACTGGCGGCTATCCTGGAGGCGCGGGGCCTGAAGGTCACCATGCTCAAGCTGGATCCCTACATCAACGTCGATCCGGGCACCATGAGCCCGTTCCAGCATGGTGAGGTGTTCGTCACCCACGATGGCGCCGAGACCGACCTCGACCTGGGTCACTACGAGCGTTTCATCCGCACCACCATGACCAAGAGCAACAACTTCACCACCGGCCGCGTGTACGAAGACGTGCTGCGCAAGGAGCGCCGTGGTGATTATCTGGGCGCGACCATCCAGGTCATCCCGCACATCACCGACGAGATCAAGCGTCGCATCATCAAGGGCGCCGGCGATGCCGACGTGGCTCTGGTGGAAATCGGCGGCACCGTTGGTGACATCGAGTCGCAGCCGTTCCTCGAAGCCATCCGCCAACTGCGCGTGGAAGTGGGTGCCAAGCGCGCCATGCTGATGCACCTGACCCTGGTGCCGTACATCGCCACCGCTGGTGAGACCAAGACCAAACCGACTCAGCACTCGGTCAAGGAGCTGCGTTCCATCGGCCTGCAGCCGGACGTGCTGGTATGCCGCTCCGATCATCCGATCGATGTTTCCTCGCGACGCAAGATCGCCCTGTTCACCAATGTCGAAGAGCGTGCGGTGATCAGCCTGGAAGACGTCGACACCATCTACAAGATTCCCGGCGTGCTGCATGCCCAGGGCCTGGATGACTTCGTCGTCGAACGTTTCGGCCTGGAGTGCGGCGGTGCCGACCTGTCCGAGTGGGATCGCGTGGTCGATGCCAAGCTCAACCCGGAGAAGGAAGTCACCATCGCCATGGTCGGCAAGTACATGGAACTGCTCGATGCGTACAAGTCGCTGATCGAGGCCATGAGCCACGCCGGCATCCAGAACCGCACCAAGGTCAACCTGCGTTATATCGACTCCGAAGACATCGAGAACCAGGGCACCGCGCTGCTCGAAGGTGTCGACGCCATTCTGGTGCCGGGCGGCTTCGGTCTGCGCGGCGTGGAAGGCAAGATCAAGACCGTGCAATACGCCCGCGAGAACAAGATTCCCTACCTCGGCATCTGCCTCGGCATGCAGGTAGCGGTCATCGAATACGCCCGCAACGTGGTGGGCTGGAGCGATGCCAATTCCACCGAGTTCGACATGGCCAGCCAGCATCCGGTGGTGGGGCTGATCACCGAGTGGCAGGACGCGGCAGGCAGCGTCGAGCAGCGCAGCGAAAGCTCCGACCTGGGCGGCACCATGCGCCTGGGTGCGCAGGACTGCCAACTGCAAGCTGGCTCCCTGGTACACGGTTGCTATGGCAAGGACGTGATCGTCGAGCGCCATCGCCATCGCTACGAGGTGAACAACAACCTGCTGCCCAAGCTGACCGAAGCGGGCCTCAAGGTCACCGGCCGCTCCGGCGACGGCGCGCTGGTAGAAGTGGTCGAAGCGCCGGATCACCCCTGGTTCGTCGCTTGCCAGTTCCACCCCGAATTCACTTCCACGCCGCGTGACGGTCATCCGCTGTTCAGCGGTTTCGTCAACGCTGCGCTGGCCAAGAAAGCGAAGAAGGTCTGAGACATGGCACAGAAGATCATCAAGGTCGGCAATATCGAGATCGCCAACGACAAGCCCTTCGTGCTGTTCGGCGGCATCAACGTGCTCGAGTCGCGCGACCTGGCCATGCAGGCCTGCGAGGAATATGTGCGGGTGACCGAGAAGCTCGGCATTCCCTACGTGTTCAAGGCCAGCTTCGACAAGGCCAACCGTTCCTCCGTCACCTCCTTCCGTGGCCCAGGTCTGGAAGAGGGCATGAAGATCTTCGAGGAAGTGAAGAAGACCTTCGGCGTGCCGGTGATCACCGATGTGCACGAGCCGCATCAGGCCGCCCCGGTGGCCGAGGTGTGCGACATCATCCAGTTACCGGCCTTCCTCTCGCGGCAGACTGACCTGGTGGTGGCCATGGCCAAGACTGGTGCGGTGATCAATATCAAGAAGGCGCAGTTCCTGGCCCCGCAGGAGATGAAGCACATCCTGCACAAGTGCGAGGAAGCCGGTAACGACCAACTGATCCTCTGCGAGCGTGGCTCCTCCTTCGGTTACAACAACCTGGTGGTGGACATGCTCGGCTTCGGCATCATGAAGCAGTTCGAGTACCCGGTATTCTTCGACGTCACCCATGCCCTGCAGATGCCGGGTGGTCGCGCCGATTCCGCTGGTGGTCGTCGTGCCCAGGTCACCGACCTGGCCAAGGCGGGCATGAGCCAGGGCCTGGCCGGCCTGTTCCTGGAAGCCCACCCGGATCCGGAGAACGCCAAGTGCGACGGCCCCTGTGCCTTGCGCCTGAACAAACTGGAGCCTTTCCTCACCCAGCTCAAGCAACTGGATGACCTGGTGAAGAGCTTTGCGCCGATCGAGACTGCCTGAATCCTGCGCAATCCGGTAAAGTGCCGCCCCAGCAAGATACCCCTGGCCTCTGAGTCAGTGCCGCTTGCCTGCCCGCCAGGGCAGCCAGCGGCTTAGCGCAGCCGCTGGCTGTTGCCTCATCGTCAACCTTCGGAGTGTTAATAAGCATGGCAAAGATCGTCGACATCAAGGGTCGTGAAGTTCTCGACTCCCGTGGCAATCCCACCGTGGAAGCCGACGTGATCCTCGAAGGCGGCATCATCGGTAGCGCCTGCGCGCCGTCCGGTGCCTCCACTGGCTCCCGTGAAGCGCTGGAGCTGCGTGATGGCGACAAGAGCCGTTACCTGGGCAAGGGGGTGCTGAAAGCCGTGGCTAACATCAACGGCCCGATCCGCGACCTGCTGCTGGGCAAGGACGCTGCCGATCAGAAAGCGCTGGATCGCGCGATGATCGAGCTCGACGGTACCGAGAACAAGGCCAAGCTGGGCGCCAACGCCATCCTCGCTGTGTCCCTGGCGGCCGCCAAGGCTGCTGCCCAGGCCAAGGGCGTGCCGCTGTACGCGCATATCGCCGACCTCAATGGCACCCCGGGCGTTTACTCCATGCCGGTGCCGATGATGAACATCATCAATGGCGGCGAGCACGCCGACAACAACGTCGACATCCAGGAATTCATGGTGCAGCCGGTGGGCGCCAAGAATTTCGCCGACGCCCTGCGCATGGGCGCCGAGATCTTCCATCACCTCAAGGCCGTACTCAAGGCCCGTGGCCTGAACACTGCCGTGGGTGACGAAGGCGGCTTCGCGCCTAACCTGGCCTCCAACGAAGACGCCCTGGCCGCCATCGCCGAGGCCGTGGCCAACGCGGGCTACAAGCTGGGTGATGACGTGACCCTGGCTCTGGATTGCGCCTCCAGCGAATTCTTCAAGGACGGCAAGTACGACCTGGAAGGCGAGGGCAAGGTATTCGACGCTGCCGGTTTCGCCGACTACCTGGCTGGCCTGACCCAACGCTACCCGATCATTTCCATCGAAGATGGCATGGACGAATCCGACTGGGCCGGCTGGAAGGTGCTGACCGACAAGATCGGCGAGAAGGTGCAACTGGTTGGCGACGACCTGTTCGTGACCAACACCAAGATCCTCAAGCGCGGCATCGACGAGAAGATCGGCAACTCGATCCTGATCAAGTTCAACCAGATCGGTTCGCTGACCGAGACTCTGGAAGCCATCCAGATGGCCAAGGCTGCCGGCTTCACCGCCGTGATTTCGCACCGCAGCGGCGAAACCGAAGACAGCACCATCGCCGACCTGGCCGTAGGTACTGCCGCGGGTCAGATCAAGACCGGTTCGCTGTGCCGCTCCGACCGCGTATCCAAGTACAACCAGCTGCTGCGCATCGAAGAGCAGTTGGCCGGCAAGGCTCCGTACAAGGGCCGTGCCGAGTTCCGCGGCTAATCGTCGTTTGGACTGGAAAGGGCGACGCAAGTCGCCCTTTTTCGTGGCCGACCCTGCGTGGTTGCTGCATGCTGTAGGAGCGGCTTGAGCCGCGATTTCGCGGATAAATCCGCTCCTACACAAGCGGGCCAGGCGCCGTCGATATAGTTTTTCGTGGTCGTTTCGTCGATTTCCGGGAACCCTTGCACGGATGCATAACCTTAAAACCCATGTCACCCATCAGTCGGCTCCTTTTCAAGCATGATCGCAGCCCCTACCATGCCGATGACTCAATCCGCGAGCCGCTCCATGCGTAGTCCTTATTGGCTGTTCATCGTGCTCATCCTGTTGCTGGCCGGCCTGCAGTATCGTCTGTGGGTGGGCGAGGGCAGCCTGGCGCATGTCAGCCGTCTGCAGCAGCAGATCGCCGAGCAGAAAGGCGAGAACCAGCGTCTGCTGGAGCGTAATCGCATCCTCGAGGCCGAGGTGATGGAGCTCAAGCGCGGCATGGAAACCGTCGAAGAGCGTGCGCGGCAGGAGCTGGGCATGGTCAAAGAGGGCGAAACCCTCTATCTGCTGACCAAATGAGCGTGCCGTTCTGGCTGGTCATCCCGGCCGCTGGAGTGGGCGCGCGCATGGGTGCCGACCGGCCCAAGCAGTACCTGCAGGTGGCCGGGCGCAGCATTCTGGAACATACCCTCGCTTGCTTTCTCGACCATCCGGGGCTGCTCGGTGCCGTGGTCTGCCTGAGCCTGGACGACCCCTTCTGGCCGACTCTGCCTGTGGCCAATGACCCACGCGTGCGCCGCGCGCCGGGCGGGCGCGAGCGCGCCGACTCGGTGCTGGCCGGCTTGCTGGCGCTGCAGCAGGGCGGGGCGGATGCTCAGGACTGGGTGCTGGTGCATGATGCCGCGCGGCCCAACCTGGCACGCAGCGACCTCGACCTGTTGTTGAAGACGCTGGCCACGGATGCGGTGGGCGGGCTGCTGGCGGTGCCGGCGCGCGATACGCTCAAGCGTGCCGATGACCAGGGGCGGGTGGCGCAGACGGTGGATCGGGCGGTGATCTGGCAGGCCTACACGCCGCAGATGTTTCGCCTGGGGGATTTGCGTCAGGCCCTGAGTGCCGCCCTGGCGGCGGGGGTGCCCATCACCGATGAAGCTTCGGCGCTGGAGTGGGCGGGCAAGGCGCCACGCCTGGTGGAGGGCCGGGCGGATAATCTCAAGATAACCCGCCCGGAAGATCTGCAATGGCTGCACCTGGCCTGGGCCGGGCGCAGCCTGGGGTGACTGTCAGGCGTGTCGCTGCTGACGCTTGATATTGCGTTCCAGCACCGTCCCCAGTTTCTCCATGGCGCCTTCCAGCGCCTGTTCCAGGTTGTCGCCGTTGTGGCTCACCGAAACCGGATCACGGCCTTTGAGCCGCGCTTCGGCCTGGCAGCGTTTATCTAGACCGCCGCCTTTGTGGCTGTTCTCGTCGTTGAAATGCAGTTCGATTCGCGTCAGGTGATCCTCGAAACGTCGTAGCCTGAGCAGCACACGGCCACGCACCTTGTCCGCCAGCGCAGCGGAGCCGTGGATGTGGTTGTCGCTGTTGACCATGACTTGCATAAGTTACCTCCGGTTTCGCTGAAAGCGATGCCAGGGCTGGGGGCATCACCTTTATTCTGGCCGCAAACGTCGGCAGTTGTTCCCGCTTCGCTGTGACAATCTGTTGCTTCAACTATATTCCGGGCGCTGCGCCAAACCCTGCTTGAGGTGCTCGACCAGTTGCCGCACCTTGGGCGAGAGCAGGCGTTGCTGCGGGTAGACCGCCCAGACGGCGGTGTTGGGCGGCCTGTGTTGTTCCAGCAGGGAGATCAGCGCACCGCTGCGCAAATGTTCGAGCACGTAGTAGTCCGGTAGCTGGCACAGGCCGAAGCCGCGCAGGGCGGCATCGAGCACCGCCTCGCCGCTGTTGCAGCGCCAGTTGCCCTGTACCCGCACCTGCGCCTCGCGTCCGCCTTCGGCGAAGTTCCAGTGATCGCTGCTGCCGATCAGGCAATTGTGTCGGCTGAGTTCGGAGAGCGAATGGGGGCGGCCGTAGCGCTGCATGTAGTCCGGTGCCGCGCACAGGTACATGACCCGAGGAGCCAGGCGCGTGGCCACCAGCCGCGAATCTTGCAGGCGACCCAGGCGGATGGCCAGATCCAGGCCTTCGTGCAGCAGATCCAGCGGGCGGTTGCTCAGCTCGATCTCTACGCGCAGTTGTGGGTGGCTTGCCATGAACTGGTTGACCAGGGGTACGATGAAGCGCTCGCCATAGGCCACCGCGCAGGTCATGCGCAGCAGCCCCTTGGGTTCGGCGCCAAGGTCGCTGACGGCGCGCAGGGCTTCTTCGCGAGCATCCTGCAGGCGCTGACAATGCTGCAGGAAGGTCTGGCCCGCCTCGGTCAGCGCCACGCGCCGGGTGCTGCGGTAAAACAGGCGGCTTTGCAGGCGTTCCTCCAGGCGTGCCACCTGGCGGCTGACCTGCGAGGTGGACAGCCCCAGACGTTCGGCGGCCGCGCTGAACTGACCGCATTCGGCCACCGCGACGAATTCGTCGAGCCCTTCCCAGCGATTCATCTGTGTTTCCTTCCGGTAGCCCGGATGCAATCCGGGGATGCTTGATCTGGTGTGCCTTTCGGTTCTGGCGGAGCGAAATATTATCCCTGTATGGCAATAATGTTTTGCTGGGATGCCGATTGTCTCTCAGAAAGCTTGAACTAGACTGCCCGCCATTGTCCACGACTCCACTGGAGAGCTGTCATGATTAAATCCCGCGCTGCCGTCGCCTTCGCCCCGAACGAGCCACTGAAAATCGTTGAAGTGGATGTCGAGCCGCCCAAGGCTGGTGAAGTGCTGGTACGCATCGTTGCCACCGGCGTGTGCCATACCGATGCCTACACCCTGTCCGGTGCCGACTCCGAAGGGGTGTTCCCGGCGATTCTCGGTCACGAGGGGGGCGGCATCGTCGAAGCGGTGGGCGAGGGCGTCACCTCGGTGAAGGTGGGTGACCATGTGATTCCGCTGTATACCGCCGAATGCGGCGTGTGCAAGTTCTGCAAGTCGGGCAAGACCAACCTGTGCAGCTCGGTACGTGCCACCCAGGGCAAGGGCCTGATGCCGGACGGCACTACCCGCTTCAGCTACAACGGCGAGCCGATCTACCACTACATGGGCTGCTCGACCTTCTCCGAGTACACCGTGCTGCCGGAAGTGTCCCTGGCGGTGATCCCCAAGGAAGCGCCGCTGGAGAAGGTCTGCCTGCTGGGCTGCGGCGTGACCACCGGCATCGGCGCGGTGCTCAACACCGCCAAGGTGGAAGAGGGCGCCACCGTGGCCATCTTCGGCCTGGGTGGTATCGGCCTGGCAGCCATCATCGGCGCCAAGATGGCCAAGGCCTCGCGCATCATCGGCATCGACATCAACCCGGCCAAGGAAGCGGTTGCCCGCGAACTGGGCATGACCGAGTTCGTCAACCCGAAGGAGCACGACAAGCCGATTCAGGACGTCATCGTCGAGATGACCGACGGCGGCGTCGACTACAGCTTCGAGTGCATCGGCAACGTGCAACTGATGCGCGCGGCGCTGGAGTGCTGCCACAAGGGCTGGGGTGAGTCGGTGATCATCGGTGTGGCGCCGGCGGGTGCCGAGATCAGCACCCGCCCGTTCCAGCTGGTTACCGGTCGAGTTTGGCGCGGCAGTGCCTTCGGTGGCGTCAAGGGCCGTAGCGAGCTGCCCAGCTACGTGGCGAAGGCGCAGAGCGGCGAAATCCCGCTGGATACCTTCATCACTCACACCATGGGGCTGGACGAGATCAACCAGGCCTTCGACCTGATGCACGAAGGCAAGAGCATCCGTACCGTCATCCATTACTGACCAGCGGTAAGCGACAAGCTTCAAGCGGCGAGTGGCCTTGCGGCCGCTCGATGGTAGGGTGCGCTGCGCGCACCGCTAACCCCTGGTGCGCATGGCGCACCCTACGGAGTATGGACATGACTCTGGAAAACATTTCCTGTCAGAAGAGCTTCGGCGGCTGGCACAAGCGTTACCGCCATCGTTCCAGCAGCCTCAACTGCGACATGGTGTTCGCCGTCTACCTGCCGCCGCAGGCCGAGCAGGGCGGCAAGCTGCCGGTGCTGTACTGGCTCAGCGGCCTGACCTGCACCGACGAGAACTTCATGCAGAAGGCCGGCGCCCAGCGCCTGGCCGCCGAGCTGGGGCTGATCATCGTCGCGCCGGACACCAGCCCGCGTGGCGAGGGTGTGGCCGACGACGCCAATGGTGCCTACGACTTCGGCCTGGGGGCTGGCTTCTACGTCAACGCCACCCAGGAACCCTTCGCTCGTCACTACCGCATGTACGACTACGTGGTGCAGGAGTTGCCGGCCTTGATCGAGGCCAACTTCCCGGTGTCGGACAAGCGTGGCATCGCCGGTCACTCCATGGGTGGTCATGGCGCGCTGATCTGTGCGCTGAAGAACCCAGGGCGCTACCAGTCGGTGTCGGCGTTCTCGCCGATCAGCAACCCGATGAACTGCCCCTGGGGCGAGAAGGCCTTTTCCCTGTATCTGGGTGAGGAGCGTTCGCGCTGGCGCGAGTGGGATGCCAGTGTGCTGATCGCCGAGGCCAGCGAGAAGCTGCCGATCCTGGTGGATCAGGGCGATCGCGACGACTTCCTCGAAGGCCAGCTCAAGCCCCAGGCCCTGCAAGCGGCGGCCAAGGCTGCCGGTCACCCGCTGACGCTGCGCATGCAGCCCGGCTATGACCACAGCTACTACTTCATCGCCAGCTTCATCGACGATCACCTGCGGCATCATGTGGCCGCGTTGCGGCAGCTTTAAGCCGCAAGCCACAAGCGACAAGTAAAGGTTTGGTGGCAGTCGTAGCCCGGATGAAATCCGGGGGCGAATTTCCCGGATTTCATCCGGGCTACGGGTCAATGCGGTTAGAATCACGCCCTGACTTTTTCAGGGCGTTGTTCTTTATGCGTATCGGTCATGGCTATGACGTGCACCGCTTCGGCGAGGGCGATTTCATCACCCTCGGCGGCGTGCGGATTCCCCACAAATTCGGCCTCGTCGCCCATTCCGATGGCGATGTGTTGCTGCATGCGCTGAGCGATGCCCTGCTCGGCGCGGTGGCCCTGGGCGATATCGGCAAGCACTTTCCCGACACCGACCCGACCTTCAAGGGTGCCGACAGCCGTGCGCTGCTGCGCCATGTGATGGGCCTGGTGCGCGCCAGGGGCTATGTGGTGGGCAATGTCGACGCCACCATCATCGCCCAGGCGCCGAAGATGGCGCCGCATATCCAGAACATGCGCCAGTGCATCGCCGAGGATCTGGTCGTGGATCTGGATCAGGTCAACGTCAAGGCCACCACCACCGAGAAGCTCGGCTTCACCGGGCGTGAGGAAGGTATCGCGGTGCACGCCGTGGCCCTGTTGGTCAAGGCATGAACGAGCTGCAGTTGCTGGGGCCGTGCGCCCACGGCCAGGCCTGTGGCCGCGCCGTGCTCAAGGCCACGGCCGAGGACTTTCAGGTCGACGAGGTGCTGGACATCCCGCTCACCGGCCAGGGCGAGCATCTCTGGCTGTGGGTGGAAAAACGCGGCCTGAATACCGAGGACGCAGCCCGGCGCATCGCGCGGGCCGCCGGCCTGCCACTGAAGGCGGTCAGCTATGCCGGGCTCAAGGATCGTCAGGCGCTGACCCGGCAGTGGTTCAGCCTGCACCTGCCGGGCAAGGCCGATCCCGACCTGACGGCCGCTCAAGGCGATGATCTGGTCATCCTGCGCAGCCAGCGGCACAACCGCAAGCTGCAGCGCGGCGCCCACGCCGCCAATGGCTTCACCCTGCGTCTGACAGCGCTTGAGGCAGATCGCGATGCCCTGGAGCAGCGCTTGCAGCGCATCGCCAAGCAGGGCGTTCCCAATTACTTCGGCCTGCAGCGCTTCGGCTTCGATGGCGGCAATGTCGAGCAGGCCCGTGATTTCGCCTCTCGCCTGGAGCTGCCGGTGCAGCGCAACCTGCGTTCGCGCCTGCTCTCGTCGGCGCGCAGCTACCTGTTCAACCAGGTATTGGCCAGGCGCGTTGCGGCCGGTACCTGGAATCAGGCGCAGGTCGGTGACCTGCTGGCCTTCACCAACAGCCGCAGTTTCTTCATGGCGGGCGAGGCCGAATGCAGCGACCCGCGCCTGGCTGCGCTCGATCTGCACCCCACCGGGCCGCTGTGGGGCGACGGCCCTCTGCCGACCGCCGCTACCACCCTGGCATTGGAACAAGAGGTGGCCGAGGAGGGCGCAGCGCTGGTGCAATGGCTGGCCAAGGCGGACATGGCGCACGAACGGCGCATTCTTCGCCTCCCCATCGGCGGCCTGTCGTGGCATTATCCCGAACCCGATATTCTGCAACTTGCATTCGTCCTGCCGGCCGGGTGTTTCGCCACCGTGGTGGTGCGCGAATTGCTCGACCTGTTGCCAGCAGGGCAGACGGATACTCCATGCGAATTCTGATTTCCAACGACGACGGGGTGAACGCGCCCGGCATCGCCGCGTTGCACCAGGCCTTGGCCGATTATGCCGAGTGCGTGGTGATCGCCCCTGCCGAAGACCGCAGCGGTGCCAGCAGTGCGCTGACGCTCGACCGTCCGCTGCACCCGATGGCGTTGCCCAATGGCTATATCAGCCTCAATGGCACGCCGACCGACTGCGTGCATCTGGGCATCAACGGTTTGCTCGAGCAGAAGCCGGAAATGGTCGTCTCCGGCATCAACCTGGGCGCCAATCTGGGTGATGACGTGCTCTATTCCGGCACCGTGGCTGCGGCCCTGGAAGGACGCTTCCTGAGCAAGCCGGCGTTCGCCTTTTCCCTGCTCTCGCGCCTGCCCGACAACCTGCCGACCGCGGCCTATTTCGCGCGCAAGCTGGTCGAGGCTCATGCGACGCTGGAGCTGCCGCCGCGCACCGTGCTCAACGTCAACGTGCCCAACCTGCCGCTGGAGCACATCCGTGGCGTGCAACTGACCCGCCTGGGCCATCGCGCCCGCGCTGCGGCGCCGGTCAAGGTGGTCAACCCGCGCGGCAAGGAAGGCTACTGGATCGCTGCCGCCGGGGACGTCGAGGATGGCAGCCAGGGCACGGATTTCCATGCCGTGATGCAGGGTTACGTGTCGATCACGCCACTGCGCCTCGATCGCACCTTCAATGAGGCGTTGGAAACCATGGATGGCTGGTTGGAGGGCATCTTCTGATGCGCGAACAGGACGACATGCAACGCCGCGGGATCGGCATGACTTCGCAGCGAACCCGCGAGCGCCTGATTCAGCGCCTCTACGAAGAGGGGCTGTCCAATGCCCAGGTGCTCGAAGTGATTCGCCGCACGCCACGTCATCTGTTCGTCGACGAGGCGCTGGCGCACCGCGCCTACGAGGACACGGCGCTGCCCATCGGGCACAACCAGACCATCTCCCAACCCTACATGGTCGGGCGCATGACCGAGCTGCTGCTGGCGGCCGGGCCTCTGGACAAGGTGCTGGAGATCGGTACCGGCTCCGGCTATCAGACCGCCGTGCTGGCGCAACTGGTGGAGCGGGTGTTCTCGGTGGAGCGCATCCAGGTGTTGCAGGAGCGGGCCAAGGAGCGCCTGGCCGAACTCAGATTGCGCAACGTGGTCTTTCGCTGGGGCGATGGCTGGGAGGGCTGGAATGCGCTCGGTCCCTACAACGGCATCATCGTCACAGCGGCGGCGGCCGATGTGCCGCCGGCTCTGCTCAATCAGTTGGCCCCCGGTGGGCGCCTGGTGATTCCGGTCGGCAGCGGCGACGTGCAGCAACTGCTGGTGATCGTCCGCGAGGATGAAGGCTATTCCCGACACGTGCTCGATGCGGTGCGTTTCGTCCCTCTGTTGAATGGGCCGCTGGCCTGAAGGCCGTGGTCATCTGGAAGGATCCATGAAGAAATATTTCCTGCTTTACACCCAAGGCATCGCCATGGGCGCGGCCGACGTGGTGCCCGGCGTTTCCGGCGGTACCATCGCTTTCATCAGCGGCATCTACGACGAGCTGCTGCGCTCCATCGCCAGTGTGCCGGAGGCGCTCATGCTGCTGCTGCGGGGGCGTATCAAGGATGCCTGGGCAAAGGCCAATGCCACCTTCCTGGTGGTGCTGATGTCGGGCATATTGACCAGCATTCTCAGCCTGGCCCGCCTGATCACCTACCTGCTGGCGCATCATCCGGTGCCGGTCTGGTCGTTCTTCTTCGGCCTGATTCTGGTGTCGGCCTATCTGGTGGGACGCGATATCGGCCGCTGGAACTGGAGCCGTGTGCTCAGCTTCCTGCTTGGCCTGGGTTTCGCCTACTGGATCACGGTGGCTTCACCCGTGCAGTGGGGCAGTGATCCTCTGACCCTCTTCTTCGCGGGTGCCATCGCCATCTGCGCGATGATCCTGCCGGGGATCTCCGGCAGCTTCATTCTGCTTCTGCTCGGTCTTTACGCCACCGTGCTGGGCGCCGTGAAGAGTCTGGATCTGGCCGTGCTGGCGGTCTTCGCCGCCGGTTGCCTGGTGGGCATTCTCAGCTTCGCCAGGTTGTTGAGCTGGCTGCTGTCACGCTGGCGCGACCTGACCCTGGCATTCTTGACCGGGCTCATGCTTGGCTCGTTGAACAAGGTCTGGCCCTGGAAGGAGACGCTGAGCTGGCGGATCGACAGCAAGGGCGAGCAAGTGCCCTTGCTGCAGCACAACCTGTTGCCCGGCCAGTTCAGCGCAGTCAGTGGTCAGGACGCGCAACTGTTGCTGGCCATCGGCCTGGCGATTGCCGGTGTCGCTCTGGTACTGGGGTTGGAGTGGCTGGCCCGGCGCAAACCGCAAGAGGCTGGTTGATCCGGCCGTGCGGGTCGGGTCATATTGATGTTCAGGGATCGTTTCAGGGAGTACTGGGTGAGTCGCACAACCGTTCAAGCGCTGATTGCAAGAGCCGCCGATCTTCGTCTGCTCCTCGTGCTGTTGGGCGCTGTGCAGCTTTATGGTTGTGTCAGCTCGCCACCAGGCGGTGTGCAGGTGGTCGAGCGCGGCCAGAACCAGGGCAGGGCGCCGCTGATCCAGCGTCAGCCGGTGCGTACTGGGCAGTACGTGGTCAAGCGCGGCGACACGCTCTACTCCATTGCCTTTCGCTTCGGCTGGGACTGGAAGGCGCTCGCCGCGCACAATGGCTTGCGTGACCCTTATCTGATTCGGGTTGGTCAGATCATTCACTTCGGTAATCGCTCCTCTGGCCCGGCCGTGGTCGCCAGCGCCCCGAGCAACCCGGCACCCAGGGCGCCGGTCAGCGCACCCGTACCTCGCCAGCCTTCGCCCAGCACCCCGGAACCGGCGGCTACACGCCCGGCGCCGGCGGCTCCGGCCACCACGCCAGTCACCCCCGTCACCCGCTCTGCCAAGGGCTGGGCCTGGCCAACTCAGGGGGCGGTGATCAGCCGTTTTTCCTCAAACGGCAGTTTGAATAAAGGCATTGATATCGCCGGGGAATTAGGCCAGCCTGTTTTAGCTGCGTCTGATGGGTCAGTGGTATATGCCGGGAGTGGTTTGCGGGGCTACGGCGAGTTGATCATCATCAAGCACAGCGACACCTACGTGAGTGCTTACGGTCATAACCGCAGGCTATTGGTACGGGAGGGGCAGCAGGTCAAGGCCGGGCAACGTATTGCCGAGATGGGTTCCACGGGAGCCGACCGGGTGAAACTGCATTTTGAGATTCGCCGCCAAGGAAAACCTGTAGACCCGCTGCAATATCTGCCCAGTCGTTGATGTGTTGCCAGTTTCGTCCCAGCGCGTAGGAGGGACGGGCTCAGGTATGGCCAGGACGGTTCCGCCAGAGCTTGTTGTCGAACTCACACTGGGGCAACAATAATGGCACTCATTAAAAAAGAAGCGCCGGAGTTTGACGTCGACGATGAACTGCTCCTGATGGAGCCCGGAATCGTCCTGGACGAACTCCAGACCGACGAGGCGCCTGCCTCTTCGTCGCGCAAAGCCAAGCACTCCACGCCATCGAAGCAGCACAAACACATCGACTACAGCCGGGCGCTCGACGCCACGCAGCTCTATCTCAACGAAATCGGTTTCTCTCCCTTGCTCAGTCCTGAAGAGGAAGTGCACTTCGCGCGTCTGGCGCAGAAGGGCGATCCTGCCGGGCGCAAACGCATGATCGAGAGCAACCTGCGTCTGGTGGTGAAAATTGCACGACGCTACATCAACCGTGGGTTGTCGCTGCTCGACCTGATCGAGGAAGGCAACCTGGGCTTGATCCGTGCCGTGGAGAAATTCGATCCGGAACGGGGTTTCCGTTTCTCCACCTACGCCACCTGGTGGATCCGCCAGACCATCGAACGCGCGATCATGAACCAGACGCGCACCATTCGCTTGCCCATTCATGTGGTCAAGGAACTCAACGTCTATCTGCGAGCGGCCCGCGAACTGACGCAGAAACTCGATCACGAGCCCTCGGCCGAAGAGATCGCCAACCTGCTGGAAAAGCCGGTCGGCGAGGTCAAACGCATGCTGGGCCTGAACGAGCGGGTGTCCTCGGTGGACGTATCCCTTGGCCCGGACTCGGACAAGACGCTGCTCGACACCCTCACCGATGACCGGCCCACCGACCCCTGTGATTTGCTGCAGGATGACGACCTCTCCCAGAGCATCGACCTGTGGCTGTCGGATCTGACGGAAAAGCAGCGTGAAGTGGTGATTCGCCGCTTTGGCCTGCGTGGGCACGAGAGCAGTACGCTCGAAGAAGTCGGGCAGGAAATCGGCCTGACGCGCGAGCGGGTTCGGCAGATTCAGGTCGAAGCGCTCAAGCGTCTGCGCGAGATCTTCGAGAAGAACGGCCTGTCCAGCGACGCGCTCTTTCAGTAACGTCTCGCCCTGTTCCCATGAACCCGGCCCGTTGGCCGGGTTTTTTATTGTCCTGCTTCGTGGGAGCGAATTCAGGGGTGGGTTCTACCTCGAAGCGCTTTTTCACGGCTGGGCCACGGCAGCCAAGCAGCGGATCTTCGATCCTGCATGTCAGCCATCGCTTACATGCAGCGTCAGTTTTCAGGGCAAGCGGGCTCTGATCTTTGCCTGTTTTCTTGTGTGGAAATTTCAAGCCATTGATAGCGAAGACTATTTTCATGTCGATCAGTTTGGCGAGGTGACTGCTTGCCGTGTCGCACGGGGTTGAGCGCGAAACGAGGGTGAGTAATATCGAACCCGTGCTCAGGGAACGGCACAGGTTGTCAGGAAGATGATCAGGAACATCGCAAGAAGCGATTCATCAGGACGATGAGTTGGGAAATAGAGGGACTAGGGACAAAAAGTGGGCGGGTTTTCCCGCCCCTTTTTTTTGCCTGCGATTTGCCTGGGTCATGCTTGCCGATAATGACCTGAAAAAAGAGGCCGCTCGATGAGCGTAATGCTGTTCACTTAAGCATTTGAGCCCCCGCGGGGCTTCCACGAAAATCCGATGCCAGGCTTCTGGTATCGGATT